>DASSXN010000148.1:0-3898 GCA_035703785.1 Xanthobacteraceae bacterium | reverse complement strand
GGCGCCGTCATTCATTCGTTTTCGCATATTGCTGGCGCGCATATCGGCAAAGGCGTTTCGGTCGGACCATTTGCGCGGCTCCGCCCCGGCACGCGGCTTGGCGAAGGCGCGCGCATCGGCAATTTCGTCGAGGTCAAGGAAACCGTAGTGGAAGCCGGCGCCAAGGCCAATCACCTGACCTATCTCGGCGACGCTTCAGTCGGCGCCAACGCCAATATCGGCGCCGGCACCATTACTTGCAATTACGACGGAGCCGCCAAGCACCGCACCGAAATCGGCCGTGGCGCCTTCATCGGCTCGAACTCGGCGCTGGTCGCGCCGGTCAAGATCGGGGAGGGCGCCTATGTCGGCTCCGGCTCCGTGATCACGCAGGACGTGCCGGCCGACGCCTTGGCGCTCGGGCGGAACCGGCAGGTCACCAAGAAAGACTGGGCCAAGCGGCTGCGTGGGCTGAAATCGCTTCGCGCCCGGCGTCATCCTGAGGTGCGAACGAAGTGAGCCTCGAAGGACGACGCCGGGCACCTCACCATGGCGGAAGCCTCGAAGCGTGTTCGGCGAGACGCGTGGACCGCATCGTTCGAGGGCCGCTTCGCGGCCACCTCAGGATGACGGTCAAAATTAAGCCGGCGTAGGGTGGGCTAAGGCGCCAACGGGTCCGCGCGGAGCGCGGCCCGATGACAAGCTCCGCGCCGTGCCCACGCACGATCTAACAGTTCATTCCGCGTGGGCTTCGCTGCGCTCAGCCCACCCTACGAATGACGGAACGTCGCTTCTCCAAATCCGATAACCCACTGTGCCCTAAGTCACAGCTTTTCGCTTGTTCCGGCAGCATCGTTTCAAGTGGCGGAAAGTCATTTGGAGATGACGATGGCCGCGCTCCTTATCGGATATGCCGTGGCGATTGCAATCGTCTTTTTCGCGTCTCGGCCAATCGCAATCAACCGACCGCGAGCCCGGCCAATGGAGTGAAAAATGGCAAAAGCCGATCAACTGGCGAAACTGATGCTTTTTCTCCTGTTGGGCTATTTCGCACTGACCGTTGCCGGGACTTTTGCTTTCACGTTTGTCTGGTAGGACGTGAAGCGACATCAGGCACGCGCCCTGCTCCTCGACAGACTGCGGAAAGCCGCGTGCATGATCGACAGCGCCGGACAGAAAACCGGCGAGGACCGGGCGGGTCGTCGACTAAGCAGCCTTTTCTAAATCGATGACCTCGGTCATCTGATTTTGGCAGCGAGGACACTCAAAAGTGCGTTGAGCGCAGCCCGCCTTGTCGGGCTCGATGCGGATAAGCCACATGGGTGCGCCACATTTAGAGCAAACCGGCCGCGCAGGGGTTGCCAGCGGATTGTCAACAAAACCAGCCATTGGAGCCTCCGCTTACGAGGCTCCCCGTCCATTCCCATAATTGCAATGTCTGATTGCGGAGTGTTGATATAGATCAACCGAAACCGAGCAGATCAGGGAACGGGTATCGGGGATTAGGAAATCAGGGATCAGGTAACAGTACCGAAGTTTTTCGGCCCTTGATGCCTGATTTTCTGATACCTGATAGCTGGCATGTGCGGAATTATCGGAATCATCGGCCGTGAGGCGGCGGCGCCGCATTTGATCGATGCGCTCAAGCGCCTCGAATATCGCGGCTACGATTCCGCGGGCGTCGCGACGCTGGAAAACGGCACGCTCACGCGGCGGCGCGCCGAGGGTAAACTCAAGAATCTCGAGACCCGGCTGCAACGCGAGCCGCTCGCCGGCACAATCGGCATCGGCCACACCCGCTGGGCGACCCATGGCCGTCCGACTGAGAACAATGCGCATCCGCACGCCACCGAAAAAGTCGCGGTGGTGCACAACGGCATCATCGAGAATTTCGCCGAGCTGCGGCGCGAACTCGAGAACAAGGGCGTCAAATTCTCGACCGAGACCGATACCGAAGTCATCGCCCATCTCGTCACCGAAGAAATAAAGCGCGGCGCGTCACCCGTTGCGGCGGTCAAGGCGACGCTGCCGCGGTTGCGCGGCGCCTTTGCGTTGGCGTTCTTGTTCGCCGGCGAAGACAATCTCCTGGTCGGCGCGCGCAAAGGCTCCCCGCTCGCCGTCGGTTTCGGCGACGGCGAGATGTATGTCGGCTCCGATGCGATCGCGCTGGCGCCGTTCACCGACCAAGTCAGCTATCTGGAAGACGGCGATTGGGTAATCGTCACGCGCACAGGCGCCGAGATTCACGATAGCAACGGCAAAGTCGCGCAGCGCGCGACCATCAAATCGCAGGCCTCGGTGCTGCTGATCGACAAGGGCAACCACCGCCATTTCATGGCCAAGGAAATTCATGAGCAGCCGGAGGTGGTCGGCCATACGCTCGCCAATTATCTCGATATGGCGGGGGGCTGCGTCGACTTGCCGATGCAACTGCCGTTCGATTTTCGCGAGCTCGATCGCATCTCCATCGCCGCCTGCGGCACCGCCTATTATGCCGGCCTGGTGGCGCGCTACTGGTTCGAGCAGTTCGCGCATCTGCCGGTCGAGGTGGATATCGCGTCTGAGTTCCGCTATCGCGACGTACCGCTCAAGCCGGGAAACCTCGCGATCTGCGTGTCGCAATCGGGCGAAACCGCCGACACGCTCGCTTCGCTGCGCTATGCCCACGACCACAAGCAGCACGTGCTCTCGATCGTCAACGTGCCAACCTCGAGCATCGCGCGCGAGAGCGATGTGGTCATGCCGACGCTGGCCGGGCCGGAAATCGGCGTGGCTTCGACCAAGGCCTTCACCTGTCAGCTCGCCGCCTTGGCCTGCCTCGCCATCGCCGCGGGGCGTGCGCGAGGGGTATTAAGCGACAGTGACGAGAAGACATTGGTGCAGGCGCTGATCGAGGTGCCGCGGCGCCTGAACGAGGCCTTGGCGCTTGAACCGCAGCTCGAACACTTGGCGCGCGATCTTGCCAAATCGAAGGACGTGCTTTACCTCGGCCGCGGCACGAGCTTCCCGATTGCGCTCGAAGGCGCGCTCAAGCTGAAGGAAATTTCCTACCTGCATGCCGAAGGCTATGCCGCCGGCGAGCTCAAGCACGGACCGATTGCGCTCGTCGACGAGACCATGCCGGTGATCGTGATCGCGCCGCACGACAAGGTGTTCGAAAAGACGTTTTCCAACATGCAGGAGGTGGCCGCGCGCGGCGGGCGGCTGATCGTGATGACCGATGCCGAAGGCGCGCGCGCCGCGAAAGCCGACGCCATGGTCACGCTCACTTTGCCGACGCTGCATCCGGCGGTGGCGCCGATCGTCTATGCGGTTCCGGTCCAGCTTTTGGCCTATCACACCGCGGTGCTGATGGGGACCGACGTCGATCAGCCGCGCAACCTGGCCAAATCGGTGACGGTGGAATAATCGCTTGTCCTGCGTGCCGGCGCGCGGTGCAAATCGGGCCGGCGGCGTATATATCCTGCGTTTGCACGAAACAGAGAGAGTGGTGCCGCTACCGCAATGACGAACGACAATACCATCAGCACGCGGGCGACCAGCACGGCCAAATCGCCGCCGGGGATCGTCAGCCGCATCCGTACTTATTTCCTCACCGGCCTAATCGTCGCCGGTCCGGTCGCCATTACGCTTTGGCTGGTATGGTGGTTCGTCACCTGGGTCGACGGCCTGGTGCGGCCGTTCATTCCGCGCGCCTACCGGCCCGAGACCTATTTGCCGGTAGAAATTCCCGGGCTGGGACTGATTATCGCGTTTATGGCGCTGACGCTCTTAGGCTTTTTCACCGCCAACTTCGTCGGCCGCAAGCTCGTCGATTTCGGCGAAAGTATTTTAAGCCGCATGCCGGTGGTGCGGCCGATCTATCGCACCGCCAAGCAGATCTTCCAGACGCTGTTTTCGAAATCGGAATCGAGCTTCC
>DASSXN010000114.1:0-3295 GCA_035703785.1 Xanthobacteraceae bacterium | reverse complement strand
CGGCCAAAGTGGCGCGGCGCGTGTCGCCGTCGGCTTCCACTTTCACTTCCGCCGGCGCCGCCCATTCGCCGTTGGCGCGCCGATAGGTCTCGTGCACCACCATGCCCTGGGTGAACATGCCGGCAAACGGCTCGTCCAGGCTGACATGCCCGGTAGCCTTCATGGCGCGGGTAAAGAAGCGACTATACAGCAGATGCAAAATCGCGTGCTCGATGCCGCCGATATATTGATCGACCGGCATCCAGGCATCGACCATCGGCCGGTCGGTCGGCGCATTGTCGATCCAGGGATCGGTAAAGCGCTCGAAATACCACGACGAGTCGACGAACGTGTCCATCGTATCGGTTTCGCGCCGCGCCGGGCCGCCGCATTGCGGGCAGGCGACATGTTTCCAGGTCGGGTGATGATCGAGCGGATTGCCGGGCCGGTCGAAGGTCACGTCTTCCGGCAAGGTCACCGGCAGATCTTTTTCCGGCACCGGGACGGCGCCGCAGCGCTCGCAATGAATGATCGGGATCGGGCAGCCCCAATAACGCTGCCGCGAAATGCCCCAATCGCGCAGCCGGTAATTCACCTGACGCTCAGCGACCGGACGATTGTTGCGGCGCTCGCGCTCAAGACGCCGCGCGACTTCTTCTTTCGCCTGCGCGCTGGTCATGCCGTCGAGGAAGCGCGAATTGATCATCACGCCGTCGCCGTCATAGGCGGTGTCGGTGATGACGAAATTGTTCGGATCGACGTCCGGCGGACAGACCACCGGCACATTGCCGAGGCCGTATTTGTTGACGAAATCGAGGTCGCGCTGATCGTGCGCCGGACAGCCGAAAATCGCGCCGGTGCCGTATTCCATGACGATGAAATTGGCGACATAGACCGGCAGCTGCCAGCCTGCGTCGAACGGATGGCGCGCGCGAATGCCGGTGTCGAAGCCGAGCTTCTCCGCGGTCTCGATCTCGGCTTGCGCGGTGCCGCGATGCTTGCACTGCGCGATGAATTCGGCCAATGCCGGATTGGTCTTGGCCGCCGCCGCGGCGAGCGGATGATCCGGCGCCAGCGCCATGAATTTGGCGCCGAACAAAGTGTCCGGCCGCGTGGTGAAGACTTCGAGCTCGGTCTCGCCTTTTGGCGCGCTCGCCGGATCGAGCGCGAAGCGGACCAGCAAGCCCTCGGAGCGGCCGATCCAGTTCTTCTGCATCAGCCGCACTTTCTCCGGCCAGCGGTCGAGCCTATCGAGCGCCTCGAGCAAAGACGGTGCGAATTTGGTGATGGCGAGGAACCATTGCGTGAGCTCGCGCTGCTCGACTAAAGCGCCGGAGCGCCAGCCGCGGCCGTCGATCACCTGTTCGTTGGCCAGCACCGTCTGATCGACCGGATCCCAATTCACCTTCGACTTCTTGCGCTCGACCAGGCCAGCGCGCAGGAAGTCGAGAAACATTTTCTGCTGGTGCTTGTAATAGGCTGGATCGCAGGTCGCGATTTCGCGGCTCCAGTCGAGCGACAGCCCCATGGATTTGAGCTGCGTCTTCATCGCCGCGATATTGTCGTAGGTCCAGGCCTTGGGATGGACCTTGCGCTCGATCGCGGCGTTCTCGGCCGGCATGCCGAAGGCGTCCCAGCCCATCGGATGCAGCACGTTCAGTCCCATCGCCCGCTTCACCCGCGCCACCACGTCGCCCATCGTGTAGTTGCGCACGTGGCCCATATGGATGCGCCCCGACGGATAGGGGAACATTTCCAACACGTAGTATTTCGGCCGCGGATCGTCGTTGCGCGTTAAGAAGATGCCGCGCTCGTCCCAGATTCTTTGCCAGCGCACCTCGGCGTCGCGGGCGTTGTAGCGGTCGTTGGCCATTGGACTCGCGAGTATTTTCTGCCGCGCCGAGGTGCCACGAAAGGCCGCGGCCGGTCAACAATAGGCCTTAGAACAAAACCGTGAACGGGCGGTGCACGGCAGGCGAGCGGCCTGGCGCGCAACCGCCGCGCTTTTTTTGCGATCTCCTGCGCGTCCGGCCGCTACGCGCTCTTCCGCCGCATCGCGGCGTCGAGGCTGAAGCAGCCGGCGCCGAACGCCACGATGGCGAGCATGCCGCCGATGATCGAGAGGTGATTGAGGAAAATCACGCGCTCGATGCGGGCTTCGGCGGCGGGCGCCAGCCAATAGGCGTGGAAGATCAGCGCCAGCGCCGATGTATAGGCGGCGATGGCCAGCGCGACCCAGCGCGCGAACAGGCCAGCCACCAACATCAGTCCGCCGATGAGTTCGACCGCCACCGCCCCCCAGACCAGGATGTCGGCAAACGGGATGCCGTGATTGGTCATGTTCGTTACGGCCCCGGCGGTGCCGCCGACGAGCTTGTTGTATCCGGCCTGGACGAAAAGAAACGCCAACAAAATGCGCGCCACCAGCGCAATGAAATTCGTCATAGTATTCATCGGATAACTCTCTCTCGGCTGGCTGGGGAAAATTCACGCCAAGCGTATCAACACAAGCAGCCTCGATTGTTTCCTCTCCCCCCACGGCGGGGAGAGGTGAAAAAATATGATGTTCTCGCGGCGCACCTCATCACCCAAACCACAGCGAGGCCGGCGTGCGGCGCATGCCCCACTCGACGTGATTGGCGGGCGGGATGCGCGTTCGGCCGCCGAGGATCACCCACGAGCGCGCCGCCTGGTGATTGTGCTGCGCCACGCTCGGCGCATTGCGGCGCAGGCACGCGATCGGCTCGCCGGCGCAGCGCCGGTGCCGCCGGCATTTCTTGCGCGAGCAGATTTGCCGGAGCTCCAGCACGTCGGCGTATATCCGCGCGGTCGCCGCCTGCGCGGCGTCGGCCAGCGCCGCGCGCTGCTGCGCGGTCGAGCGTTTGTTGACGTTATGATCGTTGGGCGGCTTCTTGCGCCAAGTGGGCATGAGCATGTCCTGTTATTTCCCTCCCCCCTTGTGGGGGAGGGTAGGGAGGGGGGTGGCGAGGCAAGTATTCAGCGACGAAAATAATCCTCGCCACCCCCACCCCGCCGCGCGTTGCGCGTCGACCCTCCCCGCAAGGGGGACGGCAAGTTCAATCGTTCTCGCGGCGCGGCTGCGCGCGAGCTGCGGCAAGATAGCTTTTGATCTCGTCACCGCCGGACTTGATCCGGCGGTCCATGCTGAGGTGCGGGCGACGAAGCGCCTCCGGAAAGACGCTCCGTACGCGTCGCTTCTGCATGGATTGCCGGCATAGGCGAGTGAAACGACGCCGTTCTGCGAATGGCCATGTCCGGCAATGACGAAAGAAAGAGCGCAATGACGAAGGGCAGA
>DASSXN010000178.1:0-18133 GCA_035703785.1 Xanthobacteraceae bacterium | reverse complement strand
CGATTCCGCCATGCCCGGCGGAGCCGCCATTCAACGAATTGTGCAACTGATCGAAAGCGGCCAGCGCTGGCGCAATGACAGCGTGGAACGCTCGGCATTACTGAGTGTCGTACCCGGTATCACCGGTGTGCCTTCTTGTAGCGGCGCCTGTCGCATTTATTTAGCCTGACAACAAGCCACAATTTCAGAGGGCTCGCGGCGCAACCCGAGCGTCATCGTCATGTCCATTCGTCCCATCAAACGCATCGTGCAGTCCAAACCGACGATCGAAGGCGCCGGCGTGAAGTTGCGCCGCGCTTTCGGTTTCGGCGATACGCAAGAGACCGATCCTTTCCTGCTGCTTGATGATTTCCGCAACGACCAGCCGCAGGACTATCTCGCCGGCTTTCCGTGGCATCCGCATCGCGGCATCGAGACCATCACCTATGTGCTCTCCGGCACAGTCGAGCACGGCGACAGCCTCGGCAATCGCGGCTCGCTCGGCGCCGGCGACGTGCAATGGATGACCGCGGGCCGCGGCATCATGCATCAGGAGATGCCGCAAGGCGATGCGCAGGGCCGCATGCACGGCTTTCAGCTCTGGGCCAACCTGCCCTCGTCGCTGAAGATGACGGCGCCGCGGTATCAGGACATCAAGGCGGGTGAGATTCCCGAAGTTGTCGACGACGACGGCACGCGCGTGCGCGTCGTGTGCGGCGAGTTCTGGGGCAAAAAGGGTCCGGTCGCCGGCGTCGCCGCCGACCCGCGCTACCTCGATATCGCGGTGCCTGCCGGCAAGCGTAAAAAGTTGAAAGTCGAGACCGAGCGGCATGCCTTCGCTTACATTTTCGAGGGCGATGGCCGTTTTGCTTCCGCGTCGCGACCGTTCGGTGTTCTCACCGAGAAGCAAGTCGACGGCGAGGACCTTCTCATGCGCGAGCCGGTGGGCGACCGCTCGCTGGTGCTGTTTGACTCCGGCGACGAGATCGAGGTGCAGGCCGGCGAGCGCGGCATCCGCTTCTTGCTGGTGTCCGGCAAGCCGATCGAGGAGCCGGTGGCCTGGTACGGGCCGATCGTGATGAACACGCGGGCGCAGCTCGAGCAGGCAGTCGCTGAACTGCGCAACGGCACGTTCATCAAAGGCTGATCTAGCGGCGCGGCGCCCTAAAATGGCAGGCCGCCGCGATAACCTTTGAGCTCGTAAACCCGGTAGGGCTCGATCGGGTCGCCGTTGCGGCTGCGCCAGATCGTCGAAATAAGTTCGACCGAGTCGAAATGCGTTTCCAGGCGCGTCAGATCGTCGTCGGGCGGGGCGGCCAGATATATCCCGGTCGTGCGCCGCAGAAGCGCTTGGTCGAGCGGCGGCATGAACTCGTAACGGATCCGCTCCGATGTTTGAAACACCGCGGCATCGCGTAGATAAAATCGTAACGTGGCGCCGATGCTGTGCTCATTGGTTGCGATATAGCCGGCCTGACGCTCGCGCATGATTGCATGCGCGTCGGACGATAATCGAGCCCAGCCAAAAAAACGGCTCAACGGATCGTGCATGACCGGTATAGAGACCGGCCGCACCGTCATCTGCGCAAACAACGTCAGAGTGAAGGCAAGCGCGAGCCACGGCGCAGCGTCAAATCCATATCGCGCGACCGAGATGCGGTCGCGACCGCTTGCCGGCGCCGCAAACGCCGCCACCGCGGCAACGATTCCCGTCGGATAGGCCGCACTCTGCCATTGCGCCAGCACTTCCGCGAAGAGTGCATGGAAGGCGAAGTACAGCAACATCGGCGCGGCGGCGAACGCCAATAACAGCCAGTTCGCCTCCTGCCGTAAGAGGCCGCGCCACGTGGCCACCCCAACCCCCGCGATGATAAAGGCGAAGATCAGCGGTGAAACGAATGCTGCCTGGATGCCGAGAAATTCGGCAAGGTTGGCGACCCCGCCGTCGGCTGACGCTTCAAAGGCGCGGCCGAATTGTTTGATGAAAGATACCCAACCGTGTTTGGCGTTCCACCAGACAACCGGGCTGAACAGGATCAACACGATCAGAGCGGCGAGATAAGGTTCACGCCGTTTGAGCCAGAACCGCATCTCTTTAGAAACGATGAGCCACGCGGCGATGCCGAACAGGAGGAAGACACCGGTATATTTGCTCAGCAATAGAAGCCCTGCGGCAAGCCCGAGCAAGTACCACCACTCACCGCGACCGCTGCGCCAGACCAGCGCCGCCGCGACACAGGTCAACACCCAGAACAAGATCGCCGGCGTGTCGGGAAACATCACCACCGAAAGGAACGCGGTGTGCGGCGTCATGTTAAACCAAAACGCCGAGATCAACCCGATGCGCCGGTCGCCAAACAACACCGCCGCCAGAAAATACAGGAGCCCGGAGGCGCCGATCATCGCCAGGATCGCCATGCTCCGTATGCCGAGGATGCTGTCGCCAAACAGCGCAGTACCGAACCGGATCAGATAAGCGACCATCGGCGGATGATCGTAGTAGCTCGCCGCAAGCGATCGTGACCACAGCCAGTAGTAGGCTTCGTCGGTTTCGAAATCCATGTGCGCGGCAACCCAACACCGCAAGGTCACCAATGCCAGCACAACCGTCGCCAGCGGTAGCGACGTGACCAGCCAAAACGGCATTTGGCGTCGCGCTATGACGACGGATAGCCTGGCCGATGTTTGCTCGATGTCAGTCATTCAACTTGGTGCGAAGCTTGCGGAGCAACGAACCGCAAACATGGGAACGGCAAATAAGCTTTGGCGAGCACAGTAACTGGCGCGATGGCAACCCACGATTGCGGTGTGCATCAACATAATAGCCGACTGAAAATGCGACCGCGATTCATCACGACCACGGGGCGAAGCCAGGTTCGCCTATGGCACTTTCTCGCGCACCGCCGCGGGCGGCGCGTGGTCTTCCTGGGCGCGCTGATGCACCGGCTTGCGCACGCGCGTCAAATTATAGGCGCTGCTGACCAAGGCGACGTGCGAAAACGCCTGCGGAAAATTGCCGATTAGCCGCTTTGATCCGGGATCATATTCCTCGCTGAGAAGGCCAACCTCGTTGCAAAGCCCAACCAGCCGCCGGAACAGGGTTTCAGCTTCATCCAAGCGCCCCTGCAGGATGTAGACATCGACCAGCCAGAAACTGCAGGCCAGGAACGCGCCCTCGCCGGGCGGCAACGCATCATCCACGTTCCGGGTGCTGTAGCGCATGACGAGACCGTTGCGAATGAGCGTGCGCTCGATGGCGGCAACGGTGCCGGCTATGCGTGGATCATTTACCGGCAGGAAGCCGACGCAAGGCAGCAGTAACAGGCTGGCGTCGAGCTGGTCGGAGCCATAGGCCTGCACGAATGTGCCGAGCTTGTCGTTGTAGCCATGGGTGCAGACGTCATCGCAAATCTCGTCGCGCAATCGGCGCCAGTCGTCGAGCGGACCTTCGAGCCCGAAGCCTTCGGCGCTCTTGATCGAGCGGTCGAAGGCCACCCATGCCATTGTCTTGGAATAGGTGAAATGCTGAGCCGGGCCGCGCATCTCCCAAATTCCCTGGTCCGGCTCGCGCCAAATTCGCGTCAGATGTTCGAGAAATTTGATTTGCGCGTCCCATCCCGAATCGTTGGTGGTCAACCCGCCGCGCCGCGCTTGATGGTGCACGTCCATGATCTCGCCGAACATATCGAGCTGGAGTTGGGTATGCGCGGCATTGCCGATCCGCACCGGCGCCGATTGCTCGTAACCCGGCAGCCAGTCGACGATCCATTCGCTGAGCCGGCGCTCGCCGGCAATGCCGTACATGATCTGCAGCTGCTCGGGACTGCCGGCGACCGCGCGCAACAGCCATTCGCGCCAGGCCTCCGCCTCTTCGTAGTAACCGGCATGCATGGCGCCAAGGAGCGTCAGCGTAGCGTCGCGCAGCCAGCAATAGCGATAGTCCCAGTTGCGCTCGCCGCCGATCCGCTCCGGTAACGAAGTAGTCGGCGCGGCGACGATGCCGCCGGTCGGCGCATAGGTGAGCGCCTTGAGCGTTATCATTGAGCGCTGCACGGCATCGGACCATTCGCCGGCCGGGCGGCATTTCGCCGTCCAATCCTTCCAGAATTTTTCGGTTGCCTCTAACGAGGCGGTTGGATCGCGCGCGGGCGGGACGGGCCGGTGCGAGCGCGCATAGCTCAAGACCAGCGGAATGGTTTCCCCGCGCATGACGGTGAACTCGCCGACCGTGGTCATGTTCTTGCCCTTAAGGTGCACCGGCGTGCGCAGCAGCACCATGTCGGGCCCAGCAATCGCACGCAGCACGCCGCTTTCCAGACGCGTCACCCACGGAACCACGGCGCCATAGCCGAAGCGCAAAATCAATTCGGTGTGCATTCGCACGCGGCCGCGCGTGCCATGGACCAGGCGCACGATCTCGGAACGCTCGCCATGAAACGGCATGAAATCGACCAGAACGGCGGCGCCGTCCGCGGTCTCAAAACAGGTTTCGAGAATCAGCGTATTGGCGCGGTATTGGCGCGTGATGCGGGCCTCGTCGCGCGGCGCCACCAGCCAGCGGCCATGGTCGCGGCTGCCGAGCAGCGCCGCAAAGCACGCCTCCGAATCGAAACGCGGCCAGCATAGCCAGTCGATTGAACCGCCGCGCGACACCAGCGCCGCGCTCCGGCAATCGCCGATCAGGGCATAGTCTTCGATGGGCGTGGACATGTGTTTCAATCGCCGGAGATGATTGCGCTCAAGAGAAATCGACCACGACTTTGATGTCGCCCTTCTGCGGCACGAGCGCGTCAGTCCATCGCTCGGCCGGCACGCGGCGTGTGATCAGGCTGTCGAGCCAACGCTGATCGGCGCGCTGCAGCGCCATTACCGCATCCTCGTAGTGCTGGCGGTTGGCGTTCACCGCGCCAAACACCGCATCGTTGTCGAGCACCATGGTGCGATTAAGTCCCCCGATGTCGAGGTCCAAATCGTGACCGGGCGCGGAGACGCCGAGCAGACAGACAATGCCCGCCGCGGCGGTGCGCCCGAGCGCGTCGCGCACAACGCCAGGCACGCCAGTGCACTCCATCAGAATATCCGGCTGCATGATAGCCATGTCGGCGAGCTCACCGACATGAAAGGCCGCGCCGAGGTCGCGCACGATCTGCCGCTTCGGTCCACGATCGTTATGGTCGAGAATATGAACGTCGAGCCCACGCTGGGCTCCGATCATCGCGGCGAGCAGGCCGATTGGCCCGGCGCCGGTGACCAGCAAGGTCTTCGGCGCCCAGACGCGCGAACGCCGGCCGATCCGTTCGATATGGTCCCAGGCCTTGGCGACGATGCTGGTCGGTTCGACCAGAACGCCGTTAAGCCCGAGCGACGGATCGAGCTTGACCAGAAATTCCGGCTCGATCCTAAAAAATTCCGAGCCGTAGCCGTCGCGCTCCTTGATGCCGCGTTCGGTGTAGCGGCCATTGCGGCACATGTCCCATTCGCCCGCGGCGCAACTCGGGCACGGGACAGGATCGGGACGGCGGACGATGCCGACGACAAGGTCGCCACGTTTGAAACCGGAATTGACCGGAGCGTCTTCAACCGTGCCGAGCGATTCATGGCCGATGACGAGCCGCTTGCGGCCCGGCGGCGCCCAGCCATACAAACCGGCAACGATCTCGCGATCGGTCCCGCAAACGCCCAGCGCCAAACTGCGCACCAGCACCGCGCCGTCCGAGGGCCGCGGATCGGGGACATCTTCGATGCCGGCTGAATTGGCAATACCTGGCGCAACGGTCAGGGCGCGCATCGTTCAATCCCGCAAAAATTTGCGCAAACGCGCTGTTGCCGCGCGCAAGCCGCGCCCGCGCGCCCCGCGATGAAACGTTTATTGCGGAACAAAGTTCCGGCCGCGGAACCCGGCTGCCTTTGCGCGGTTACTTCAAATCCGGCAGCAAACACGGCGGCAAAAATGACGACGCTCGGACAGACGCGCTGGGCCATCGCCGAGGGCTACATCCCGGCGCAAAGCTCGTTCTCAGATCCGGCGCTGGTCTCGCATGAGACCGCCTGTATTCTTAATGCCGGCGACAGACCCGCTCATGTCCGCATCACGGTATTCTTCGCCGATCGCGAGCCGGTCGGGCCCTACGTCGTCACGGTGCCGCCGCGGCGCACGCTGCACTTGCGTTTCAACGATCTCGAGCGGCCCGAACCGATTCCGCGCGATACGCCCTACTCATCGTTATTCGAGTCCGATGTGCCGATCGTGGTGCAGCACACGCGGCTCGATTCGCGACACGCTGAAGTAAGTTTGCTGTCAACGACCGCTTATGCCGAGGCGGCGCCGCGCTAGTGCGCCGCACCAGCCGCGATGCGCGCTTGCGGTTATTCCCATAACAAATCCGGCAATTTCCCGGGCTTGGGTGCGGCGCATCACAAATCCGGAACAAATTTCCGTCATCCGGGTTAAAGGACCACCTGGAGGTGTCCCCCGTGAGCGTTGTGGTGGTGTCGAACCGCGTTGCGCGGGCAAAGCCTGATGAGCCATTGGCCGGCGGCTTAGCTGCGGCACTTCTGCCGATGGTGCGCGATTCCGGCGCAATTTGGGTCGGCTCCAGTGGTCAGAGCGGCGATGGCTCGCGTGGGTCGTTTGCACGCATCGAGTCGCTTGGCGTCGGCGCGCTGGCGACCGTCGATATCCCAGCCAAACATTATCGCGGCTACTACGAGGGATTCGCCAATTCAGCGTTGTGGCCGGCGCTGCACTCGCGCGCCGATCTCATTCACGTCAGCAGCGACGATTATGCCTCGTATCGCGAGGTCAACGCCTTCATGGCGCGCGCGCTGTTGCGCTTCAACACACCCGAGACGATTTTTTGGATCCAGGATTATCACTTTCTAATCCTTGGCGCGGAGCTGCGCCGGCTCGACATCGAGCGTCCGCTCGGATTCTTCCTGCACACGCCGTGGGCGGACCGCCGCACCATGACGGCTGTGCCGCACCATGGCGAAATCGCGCGCGCGATGCTCGCTTACGACCTCATCGGCTTTCAAACCGTCGAGGATCGGCAAAATTTCGAGGACTACCTGCAGGCCGAGCTCGGATTCAATGTGGTCGACGGCACCGTCGCCTCCGAGTGGGGTCTGACACAATTGGCGACATTCCCGATCGGAATCGACGTCGACGACTTTGCCGCCCGCGCCATCAAGGCGATGGGCCGGACCGAAGTCATGCGTTTGCGGGAAAGCCTGCGCGGCGCCAAGCTCGTGCTCGGCGTCGACCGCCTGGATTATTCGAAAGGGCTCGCCAACCGAATGCGGGCGTTCGATCGCATGCTCGAGCTCGAGCCTGGCCTCAAGCGCGCGGTCTCGTTGCTGCAGGTCGCCGTTCCCTCCCGCGGCAATATCAAGGCCTACCGTGAGCTTAAGGCCGAACTCGCCGCCCTGGTCGGCGAAGTAAACGGCCGCCACGGCGAAGTGGACTGGATGCCCATTCGCTATCTCAACAAGGGATTTTCACAGCTGACGCTGGCCGGTTTCTATCGGGTGGCGAGCGTCGGCCTGGTCACGCCGTTGCACGACGGCATGAATCTGGTAGCCAAAGAATATGTCGCCGCGCAAAACCCGCTCGATCCGGGGGTGCTGGTGTTGTCGTCCTTCGCCGGCGCGGCGAAAGAGCTTGATGCGGCGGTCCTGATCAATCCACATGACATCGACGGTATGGCGCGGCAGTTGGCGCTGGCGCTGCATATGGGCATCGAAGAGCGGCGCGAACGCTGGCAGGCGATGGTGCGCAAGCTCAAGGCGTCCTCGGTGCAGAACTGGTTTTCCGACTTCCTCCATACTCTTTCCGACATTCGCCGGACGCCGCTGCAGGCGGCAACCCGGCCGATCGTCCTGCAACTGGCCAATCGCAGGGCAGCGGCGGCCAGTTGACCCGCAAGGTGCTGTCACAAGGAAGTATTTACAGTATTTGACCATAGTTCTCGCTGAATCGGTGCGCGGATCGCTTGGGGAATGCGATGTCGGCTTCGTTGATAAGCGGCGGACTTAGGCGCGGTGCTCTCCTTCAACGGCATGCGCAGACGTTGCGCCGCGTTGCGGCGGGCGCAACCGTGGCCGCAGCGCTTGGCATTATCCCGGGCGCGGCGGCGCAAACCGCAAAACCCGCTCCTCATGCCGTTGCTCCTCGTGCGGCCACTACCCATGACGACGCCTCGCATCCCCACGTCTATCTGATGCGCGGCCTACTCAACATTTTTTCCTTGGGCATGGATCAGCTGGCCGCGCAGATCGCGCGAAACGGGATCGATGCGAGCGTCTATAATCACTCGGTCGAGGAGACCGTAGTCGGCGCCATCGTGCAGAAATATCGCGCTGGCGATCACGGCCCTTACATTCTGGTCGGCCATTCGCTCGGCGCCGACGCGGTCATGCTGATGGCGCAGCAGTTGAATGCCCAGGCTGTTCCGGTGGCATTGGTCGTACCGTTTGACGGCACCGGCTCCTACGCGGCCCCGGCCAATGTCAGCTGCGTGGTCAACCTGACGCAGCGCAAATACGCCTACATGCAGGCGGGCGCCGGCTTCCACGGCAAATTATCGAACGTCGATGTTTCCAGTGACACGACCATCGACCATGTCACGATCGACAAGTCGCCGCGGTTACAGGCAATGGCGCTCAAAGAGATTCTGCAGGCCGCGCATGGGCAGTCGTGCCGGCCGGGCGCAAACGCGCCGGCTATCGCGCGGGCGAAACAGCCCGCACCAAAGGAGATCGCGCCTCAAGACAACGGGTCCAAAGAGAACGCGACCAAAGACAGCGCGACCAAAGATAGCGTGCCCAAAGACAGCGCCAAGGAGGCAATTCCGCTGAAGGACGCCGCGCGTGCCAAGAGCGCCTCTCCGGCCAAGACGGCGTCACCGGCCAAAACCGCCGCACCGACGAAGAGCGCCGCGCCCACCGCGCCGGCCAACAGCGCCACACCGGCTAAGAACACCGCGCCCGAAAAGAGCGCGGCGGCCTCCCGCTCGAGCTGAGCCGCCTATTTTCTGAAAATCGCGCGGGACTTTGCTCGCACCGAGCGGGTCTCTTCCAATCCGGCTGCGCGCGCTGCCTGCTGCAATCCGCGCCGGATCTCGTCGCGCTTCTCATGAATCGAGGCAATCACCGGCCCCGTCGGCAGGCCAAGACCGACCAGCGCGGCTTCCGATAATTGCAAGCTCGCCTCGATCGCTTCGGGCACGGCATCGGTGGCGCCGAGGCGGTAGAGATGCCGCGCGTGATCGGCATCGCGCGCGCGCGAGACGATCAGCACGTCCGGCCGCATCGCGCGCACGTGCTCGACGATGTCGTCGATAAGATGGTGGGTGTGAATGGTGATGATGACGCCGGCAGCATTGGCGAGCCCGCATATCTCGAGGAACTTCGGATCGGCGGCATCGCCGTAATAGACGTCGTGGCCTTCGCGCCGGTCTCGGGTGACGGTCGAGGCGTCGGAATCGGCTGCGATGTAGGGAATGCCGTGCTCGTTCAACAGCGCACACACCACTTTGCCGACCCGGCCGTAGCCGACCACAATCGCGTGTCGCTGACGTCCGGTTGGCCGCATCGTGAGCTCGGGCGGTGTCGCGCCGGCGGCGCGCAAGCGCGATGCGAAGCGACGCGCAAGATGGGAGAGCAGCGGTATCAGCGCCATTGTTACCGAGGTCACGGTGAGTGCGAAGGTCGCGGTGCCGGGATCGATCAGACTTGATTGCGCAGCCATGATCAGGCTGACGAAAGCAAATTCGCCGCCGGCCCCGAGTAGCAGTCCCATTTCAACCGCGACCGGCCACGACAGGCGAAACAGTTTCGCCAGCACGACGATCACGACCGATTTGAGCGCGATCAATCCGATCACGCCGCCGGCGAGCGATAACGGCTCGCGCAGCAATTCGCGCACGTCGATGTTCATACCGACGGTGAAGAAGAAAATTCCGAGAAGCAGGCTCTTGAATGGATCGACGGTCGCTTCAATCGCGCGGCGATATTCGGTCTCCGCGAGTAGAAGGCCGGCGACAAAGGCGCCGAGCGCCATCGACATGCCGGCCTGATTGGTGATCACTCCGGCTGCGATAATGACGAACAGAACAGTGGCGATGAAAAGGTCGCGTGAGCGCGTGGAGGCGACCATTCGGAACAGCGGCCGCAGCAGGAAGCGCCCGAACAAGATAATGACGGAAAGCGCAACGGCGGCCTGCGCAACGGCCTTGCCGAGGCTGCCGAGCACCGAACCTTGCGGACCCGCCGCCAGCAGCGCGATGAAGATCAGGAGGGGAATGACGGCGAGATCCTGCGCCAGCAGCACGGCAAAGCTCATCCGCCCGACACTCGTCTTCAGGCGCTCCTGCTTCGACAGAAGCTCGAGCACGATCGCGGTAGACGACAGCGACAGGCTGGCGCCGAGAATGATCGCTTGGGAGGGCGTTTTTCCTAAATAGACCGCGAAGGTCGCGAGCAGCACGGTCGTGAGCAGAGTTTGCAGGCCGCCCAAGCCGAACACCAGGCGCCGCATCGTGGTGAGCCGGTGCAGCGATAGTTCGAGACCGATTAGAAATAGAAGAAAAACGACGCCGAGCTCGGCAATGCCGGCCACGTCGTTGGCATCGCCCACCGTGAACCATGACAGCACCGGAAAAGATTGGATTAGCGAGCCGAGCCCGAACGGTCCCAACAGTGCGCCGGCGGCGAGATAGCCGAGCACTGGGCTAAAACCGAGCCGGCTCAGAATCGGCACCAGGATCCCGGCCGTGCCGAGCACGACCAGGGCGTCACTGTAGGCTGCCACGTTAATCGTCGAGGTCACCAACACCTCCAGTCGACCGCGTCGGGCAAGCCATAATGTTGCGAATCATAGCAAGCCGCAAAACTGCCCCGCGTTCCGCAACTTAAGAACTTCCTCGCGGGCGTGATCGCCTCGCCACAGTGCAAATAAATTCGGCTTTTCTTCTGCGAAAACCAGAGACTCTCGGTTGACCGGCGTCAATGGCTTTGGTCTCCTTTTGACGACTGACGCATGGTATATGCGCCGCTTCGGGCTTGGCGGCAGCGTTTTGCTTTCGGTCATGGTGCGATCCGGCGCGGCGGCGGGCCTTGGGGGGCCGACATTCAGGTGGCAAGCAGCACAAAGCGCGCACCTTTACGCTTGATCGCGGAGGTCGCCGGCGCGGCGGCGATTATCGTCGCGTTCACGGCCACGGTTTCCGCCCAGAGCAGCTCGGATTTCCTCAACAACATCGACCCGCTGTTTGCCGGCGTGGTCGCGCACCCAGGCAATCTCGACAATACGATTGCGTATGCCGCATCGGCCGCCGCGCACGGCGATATCGAGTCTGCGATCAGCACTTACGAGCAGCTCCGCTTTTATAATCCCAGGCTTGGCGCCACACGCTACCAGCTCGGCGTGCTTTATTATCAGCTTGGCTCATACGCTCAGGCGCGCGGCTATTTGCAAACCGCGCTGCAGATGCCGGACGTTACGCCGGAGCTGCGCCAGAAGATCGAGGACCTGCTCGAACTGGTCGACAAAAAACTGCAGCCCGATCAATTCTCCGGGTTCGCGCAAACCGGCGTGCGCTATCAGAGCAATGCCAGTCTCGGCGCCGGATCGCAGACCGTTCTCGCTTCCGGCGGAACGCTGAACAATAACTTTGTCGCCAAGTCGGACTGGAACTGGTTCGGCACTGTCGGCCTCAACTACGTCCACGATTTCCAAACCCAGACCGGCGAGACGTTCGAAGCTTCGGTCATCGCCTATGACGCGCAGCAATTTTCGCTGCACCAGTTCGATATCGGTCTCGTTGAACTTCGCGCCGGTCCGCGTTTTGCGTTTTCGCCGGGCGACATCAACGGCCTGACCGTGAAACCCTATGTCGTCGCCATCGGCGCGACGCTCGCCGACGCGGCCTATATGGGCGGCATCGGCGGCGGACTGACGCTGCACGCCAAGGCGGGAAATATTTCACTCGATCCCTACGGCGAAGTCGTTCAGCAAAGCTTTCGTAATTCCAGTTTCTATCCGCTGGCCAGCGGCTTGAGCGGCACGCTCTCGACCGTCGGGCTGCAGGCTTCCGGTCCGATTGCTTCGGGAGTGGCCTGGCAATCGCGGCTCGCCTATGCGCGCGCCAGCGACCAGTTCGCCTTCGACAGCTACAAAAGCTTTGCCGCCGACGTCTGGCTGCCATGGGCGTTTTATTGGCCGACTCCTTGGGCTGGCAGTTCGCGGTGGACGATCATCCCCACCGCCGGCGTGACAACCTGGAACTATGACGCGCCCGACCCGTTCGTCGCGCCATTCACCACTGCGCATACCACCGAATGGCGGGTCGGACTCGGCGTCGAAGTACCGATCTGGCGGAAACTCGTCTTGGGATCGCTGCTGCAATACCGAAACGCGACGTCGAACGTAGCAGCGTTTTCGTATCGCGACTTGGCAATCAGCGCCGGACCGTTGATCAGATTCTGAAGAGGCATCGATGGCTGGGAAAATTCACTCTGTGGCCTTGACGCTCGCGATCGCACTCGTCGCCGCCGCGCCCGCCGTGGTGCAGCAGGGGATGGCGCAGCAGATCGGCACCGCGACCGCAGTCAATCCCAGTACCGAGGGCACGCCGCCTGGCGGCTCGACCACCACGCTCACCATCGGCGCGCGCGTGCTGCACAAGGAACGCATCCACACCTCGCCCACCGGATCCGTGCAGCTTCTGTTTCTCGACAAAAGCACGCTGAGCATTGCGCCGAATACGAGCTTGGTGATCGATGAATTCGTCTACGATCCCGCTTCCAAGAGCGGCCACATGCTGACCAAATTGACGCAAGGTACGCTGCAATATATCGGCGGCGAGCTCAGCCATCAGGGCGCGGTGACAGTCCAGACGCCTGCGGCCGTGATCGGCATTCGCGGCGGTATCGGCATCGTCAGTCAGGGCCCAAACGGAGCTCAGGCCCTCAATCTCAACGGTCATCAAATCATTCAAAACGGCGCCGGTACGACCAATACGATCACCGGCTATATGGTGAAAATTCTCAACTGGACTACGCCGGCGGGGCCGCCATTTCCGATCCCGCCCGACCTTGTCCTCCATAACATCACGATCTTGTCGAGCGTAAACGGCCAGACCGGCGGCGGGCCGCCGTTCAACGGCCTGGCCACGACCGGTTTTGCTTGCGGCACTTATTCGACGCCGCCCTGCCCGCAACCGCCATGGCTGCCGACGAATACCGGCGAGAACGACGCGTTGCAGATCATCATCGAATCGACGCAACGGGGATCGCTGCCGAACCCGCCGCCTCCGCCGCCCCCCACCAACTTTTCGCCGCTACGGTGAACGCGCCGCGCGACGTGCAACGGCGGCTCAGGCGTGTTGACGCAGCAAAGGACTTCTCGCAGCATTCGCTCGCCTGATCGCTATCGCACTGACATGACCGACACGACCATTACCGCCATTCGCACCACCATGCTGCGCGTGCCATGGCCGCAGACGCCATGGCTCAAGGGCCATGCCTTCGGCCCGATGCGCGAGTTCCTGGTGCTCGACGTCGAGACGCGGGGCGGCATTGCCGGCATGGGCTATCTGTTCCTGTTCCGCCCCGGCATACGCACGATCGCGGCCTGCCTCGACGAATGCGTGATCCCGCGCGTGCTCGGCAAGGACGCGAGCGCAGTCGAGGCCATTTGGCAGGATCTGTGGCGCTCAACCGTCACTTATGGCCGCGCCGGCATTGCGGTGATGGCGATGTCGGTTCTCGACATCGCGCTGTGGGACGTGCTCGGCAAAGCCGCCAAGCTGCCGCTGCACCGGCTGTGGGGGCATTACCGCGCGCAATTGCCGGCCTACGGCAGCGGCTGCTTTCGCGGCAGCGGCGGCGACGGCATGATCGCGAAAGCGTTGCACTACAAGGAGCGCGGTTACAAAGCGATCAAGATGCAGGTCGCGCACACCGCCGATCTCGCCACCGACCTCGACAATGTCGCGCGCATGCGCGAGGCGCTCGGGCCCGACATCGACATCATGATCGACGTCAATATGGGCTGGACTGCCGATGTCGCGATCCAGATGGGCCGAATATTTCAAGACTATAATGTCTACTGGCTGGAAGAGCCGGTCGTGCCCGACGATTTTGCCGGTTACTTACGCATTGCCGAGGCGCTCGATTTGCGCGTGGTCGGCGGCGAGACACATTTCACCCGTTTTGATCTCAAGCCGTTTTTCGAAAATCCGCGGCTGCCGATCCTCCAACCCGATCCCATGCGCGGCGGATTGACCGAACTGCGCAAGATCGCGACCGTCGCCGACACCTGGGGCATGACGATCGCGCCGCATCTGTTTCCGGAGCTCAATGTGCAGCTGCTTGCCTCGATTTCGAACGGATTGTGGATCGAGGACATGGGGCTCGCCGACGATATCTGGGTCGAGCCGGTGCCGGTGGTGAACGGAATCATTACCGCGCCGGAACGGCCCGGCCACGGCCTCGCCTTCAGGCCGGAGATCCTGCGCGATTGCGCGGTCAAGATTTGATGCCTGGCGCAGCCGACAAGCGATGGTGACGCCATGGCAGAGCTCGCCGCATGGGACAGCTTTTACGTGATCGTCGGCTCGGCCGCCGGCGCGCTGATCGGACTGCAATTCGTCGTCATCACGCTGATTGCGCAAAGGCCGACGACACCCGCGCCGGAAGCCAGCGCCGCGTTTAGCACGCCGACGATCGTTCATTTCGGCACGGCTTTGCTGTTGTCGGCGCTCTTGCGCGCGCCGTGGCAAACCATCACCACGCCGGCAGTGCTTTGGGGTTTCGTCGGGCTGGGTGGAATTGTCTACGCAGTGATCGTCTTGCGACGCATGCGCAAGCAAGGCGTATACGAACCGCAATTCGAGGACTGGTTGTTTCACATTGTGCTGCCGATGGCGGCCTATGCTGCACTGACGCTGTCGGCATTCGCGACTGTTTTGCTCTCGCGGGAGGCTTTGTTCGGCGTCGGCGCCGCGGCATTGCTGTTGCTCTTCATCGGCATACACAATGCCTGGGACGCGGTCTTTTATCACGTATTTTTCCGCAAGCGCGGCACAGACAATGATAGCCGCTGAATGCCCCAAAGCTGCCGCGCACTAAAGCGAAATGATTTTAGGTTGATTCGGTATTTCGCTTTAGCATGTTATCTGAGCATGATCTTTTCCGACCTGCCTTCGCCCGCCGAAGCATTCAATTGAGTGGCGGAAGCATTAGCAGGGCTTCGCGCAGGCGGGAAACCGGTATCCACATTTCGGGCTCATGCTTTAGAACCGCTCTAGCGGAGACGCCGCAACGCCCTGCCTTTGTGCAGGGCGATATGGGAAGTCTTATCGCTTTTGATTTCGTATTGCGGTTCATCTTTGCTCGCGTGATGGACGTAGCCTTTGTAGTTCACGTCTTTGGTGTGCACCCTCACGATTTTCCCCCTCACCCGGCCAGCTTCCGAATTCCAACTTACATGATCGCCAACTTTGAACTTTTGGGCCATGGCGAGCGTCCTTAAGACCAAGAACAGCAACCTGTGCTGCGCAAAATATGCAAACAGAACGATGGGGGCGGCGCCGACGTTCCCACGGACAATGCTTTCTCGGAAACCTCGACATTGGCCGCGGCGGAATGGGCGTTCCGAGGTCGCTGATATTAGACTGCCAGCTGGCAATAAGCCGTATTATGATGTGTCAGTAGCGCAGGTGTCTCGACATCGTCGATTGTCCGTACTTGGTCGATTGCCCGTACTTGGTCGATTGCCCGTACTTGGCCAGTCCCGCGTGCCGAGCGGATGTGTGGAAACGACACCATGCTGACAACCCCGCTTTGCTCTCTGTTCGGCATCGAGGTGCCGATCATTCTGGCGCCGATGGGCACCTGCACCTCGGCAGAGCTTGCGGCGGCGGTTTCCAATGCCGGCGGGTTGGGCGGGATCGGCACGCTGTTCCGCAGCTTCGCGGCCATCAAGCGCGATATCGACCTGGTGGCGAGGCTTACGCAGCGGCCTTTCGCCATCAATCACATCCCGCAGACGCTCGATGCCGAGGCGTTTCGCTACACGCTGCAAGCCCGTCCGGCGGTCATTTCATTCGCGCTGGCCGACCCGGGCGATCTGGTGCGGCAAGCGCACGACGCCGGCGCGCGAGTAATGGTGCAAGTCACGACGGTGGATCAGGCCTTGCAAGCCGCCGAGCGCGGCGCCGATGCGATCAGCGCGCAGGGCAGCGAGTCCGGAGGCTATTGCGGCGAGGTCAGCACCATGACGCTGGTGCCGCAAGTGGTCGATGCGGTGTCGCCAATTCCGGTCGTGGCCTCGGGCGGTATTTTTGATGGCCGCGGCATTGCCGCAGCGCTCATGCTCGGCGCTGCCGGCGTCAATCTCGGCACTCGCTTTATCGCGTCGAAGGAAGCGCCGGCGCCGCAGGAGTGGAAGCAAGCCATCGTCGACGCCAAGTCGGAACACGCGATGAAGGCCGAGGTGCTCAACGACATCACGCCGTTGCCGGGCAGCGCCGGGTTCAAGACCGTGTTGCGCTCGTTGCCGACGGAGTTTTTGACGGAATGGAGCGGCAAACGTGACGAGGCGCGCCGCGAGCGCGATCGTCTGCGTGGCCAGATTGTCTCGACCACCCAGGCCGGCCGGCAGCATGAATGTCTGTTGACGGCCGGTCAGACCGCGGGAGGCATCGAGGAGATCCTCGCGGTCGACGAGATCATGCGCAAGCTCCTCACCGAGGCGGAAGCGGCGTTAACGCGGATGCGCTGGCGCGGCGAACACGCCCCGCCGCTGCGGACCCGGTTGCCCTCCGAGGAGCGGAGCCTGCTCAATACCGGCGCAATGGAAGAAGTTCCCGAGCCGGACAGCCTCGGCGGCTAATCCTTCGCGCCCATTCCACTCGCCACCCTGCGCGCGACGCAACGAAAGTTCCAGGCGCCAAGGACGCTTTAATTGGATGCTTTAATTGGACGCTTTAATTCGCGTATCGCGCCAGATATTGCGCCAGGTATTGCGCGAGGTATTGCGCCAGGACGCGTCAACGTCGATGTCACGGCGGAAACTTTTGAACCTGGCCTGAATTAGCATCGGCGTGGCGCGACCACAGCTCAATCACACGAGGACGATGTCATGAGGATGGGCGAAATCGAAATTCACGACTATGCCCGACAATTGCTTGAAGCCTATGGCGACAAGGCCGTCGTTACCGCTGCGCAAAGGGCCTGCCGCCATGAGGAAAAAGGTCAGACCGAGGATGCCCGAACGTGGCGGCACATCGAATCGGTGCTCAAGGTCATGCGGGGGCCGCACGTCAGCTGACGCGCGCTTGGCACCCTTTGGTCTGTCGAACTGAGCGGCTTGATGGCAGCGGCGCGTCAACGCGGCGGGCATTCAAGACGAAAATTGGTAGCGGAGGAGCGATTCAACCCTCGTCATACTGGTTTGCGACCGGTCAAAATCAGCATGCGCTCTCGTTGAGGTCCGTCCGTCGAACGTCTGCTTGTCCCCACCATTAGAGCGTGCGTTCCGAGAGGATGGTTGCGGCAGGACGGCGACCCAAAAAAGGTCGGTCCAACCGCGATCAAAATCGCGCTGCGCACTGTCTTCTAAGCTTGGGCTGGATGCGTTTTGGCCGCCCAAGGCCGGGCCATCAATTGAGCGTCGCCCGATAGCCTAGGCGCGGCACATTTTTTGTCGCTCCCCAATCAGTCTCGCCGCAACGCCATAATCAACGGAGGTCGCACTGCTATGGACAAGGTCACGAAATCGCGCATCTCAGGAAAACAAGCAACCTACGTCGCGCTGGCGGCCGCCAAATACCCGCCAGTTCGCGTTGGCGCATCGGAAGATTCATCGCAAAACGATGAAACAACCCAAACCACACCCAACCTTCCAGCACCCGTAGATGGTTGGGGAGCTGCCGATGGTCAGCGCAAGGTACCGCCTCGGGTCCGCAAGCCGTCGCCGATCCACAACCAGTGTCTGGCTCCTACAGCAGACCTGGAAGGCTATCGTGCCCACCTGCGGGAAGCCTTCGGCAATACCATGTCCGATGAGTTCGTCGACGTGATGTTGGGCAAGCTCATTGAAGCGCTAAAGCCGAATCCGTTCGATCAGCTTGAAGAGGCGACCTTAAAT
>DASSXN010000149.1:0-2388 GCA_035703785.1 Xanthobacteraceae bacterium | reverse complement strand
ACCTCGCAGACCGGCCCCCTCAATGTCGACTCGCTCGGGCTCGTGCGCGGCTATGAGCTGTGGCGCGATGAGGTCAATGCCGCGGGCGGGATCAAGGCCGGCGGCAAGAGCTATAAGGTCAATTTCGTCAGCTATGACGATCAGTCGGTCGGCGGCCGCGTGCAGCAGCTTTATACCCGCCTCGTCAACCAGGACCGCGCGCAATTTCTGTTCAGCCCGTATTCGTCCGGCCTGACCGCGCCGGCGGCGATCCTCAGCGAGCAGTATGGGAAGATCATGGTTAGCGCCGGTGGCGCCGAGGAGAAGCCATACATGCTCGGCAACAAAAATCTGTTCATGGTGATCACCTCGGCGAGCCACTATCTCTCCGGCGCGGTCGAGGCGTTAAAATCGAAAAATCCACACGCCAAGATCGCGATGGTCTATTCCGACGATCCGTTCTCCAAAGCGGTGCTGACCGCGACCAAGCAGCAGGCCGAAGCCGCCGGCATGCAAGTGGTGATGGATGAATCCTACGCGCCGTCGACCACCGATTTCGGCCCGATCGTCAACAAGATCATCTCGTCGAACGCCGATGCGTTTATGGGCGGCGGTCATTACTCCGACGGCGCCACGCTGGCGCGGCAGATGTACGACCAGAAAGCCAATATGAAATGGGTGTCGATCTTGGTCGCGCCCGGCGACGACAAATTCGGCGAGCTCGGCGCGGCCGCGCTCGGCGTAACGGTGCCGTCGCAGTGGGAGATTCAAGTCTCCTACAAGCCGGAATTCGGGCCGACCACGTCGGAATTCGCCAAGGCGTTCGAGGACAAGTTCCACGCCAAGGCCGACTATCACGCGGCGTCGGGCTACGCCGCCGGCCAGATTTTGCAGCACGCGATCGAGCAGGCGAATTCGATCGAGCCGGAAAAAGTCACGGCTGCGCTCAACGCGATCGACGTCACTACCTTCTTCGGCCACATCAAGTTCGCCACCGATCCCGGCCATCACGGCTTGCAGCTGGCGCATCCGATGGTGCTGGCGCAATGGCAGAAGGTGAACGGCAAGCCCGGGCGCCAGGTGGTTTGGCCGCTTGACGCCAAATCCGGCGATCTGATTTATCCTCTCTCAGCAAGCCAATAAGCGGCACGGGGCCGGCATATCGCCGGCCCCGATCATCTTCACATCAACATGTTCGGGATAATCGCTTCGATCATCGACGGCGTGCTGGTCGGGCTGGTCTATGGACTGGCCGCCATGGGGCTCACGCTGATTTGGGGCGTGATGGACGTGATCAATCTCACCCACGGCACCATGATCGTCGCCGGCATGATGGCGCTTTATCTGATCAGCGGCGCGCTCGGCATTTCGCCCTATTTCACTTTACCGCCGGTCCTGATCGGCGGCTTTTTTGTCGGCGTCGCGCTCTATTGGATCGCGGTGCATCGCATAATGGGCCGTCCGCCGCTGATGAGTCTATTGTCGACCTTTTCCGTCAATCTGGTTCTGGTCGGGCTCGGCACCGCGGTGTGGGGCACGGCTTTGTTCAATGTCGAGGTTTCGCTGCCCGGGATCACCATCGACCGTTACACTTTTCCCGGCCCGCATATTCTTGCGGCAGTGCTTGCTGCGGTGATCGCCGCCTTGCTCTATGTCTTTCTGCACTACACCCGGCTCGGCAAGGCGCTGCGCGCCGTCGCCAATAATCGCGAGGCTGCGGAGCTCGTCGGCATTCCGACGACGCGGGTTCTTGCCATCGCGGTCGGCTGCGGCGTGGCGCTTGCCGGCGTGTCGGGCATGCTGATCGGCACTTTGTTTCCGTTCACCATCCTCTCCGGCGACGGCTATCAGCTCAAAAGCTTCGTCGTCACCGTGCTCGGCGGCTTCGGCAATCCGGTCGGCGCGCTGATGGGCGGCGTCGCGCTCGGGCTCCTTGAAGGCGCAGTGACGCCGTTCGTGCCGGTGAGCTGGACGCTGGTGATCGAGTTCGTGCTGTTCGTGCTGGTGCTGATCGCCTTCCCCGGCGGAGTTTTCGCGCGGCGCGGGACGTTGTAAATGCTCCGTCGCCCCTTTTTCTGGATCATCGCGCTGGTGGTCGCAGCCTTCGTCGTATCGCCGCTCATTGGCAACGACGTGCAGCTGCGCGAGAGCCTGGCGCTTGCCGCCGTCTACATCACGCTCGCCAGCAATCTCAATCTGATGCTGGGCTATGCCGGCTATATCAATTTCGGCAGCATCGTATTCTTCGGCCTTGGCGGCTATATCTGCATCTGGCTCGTCGATGCGTATCACTGGCCGCTCGCCGCAAGCCTCCTTGCCACCGGCGTCGGCGTGAGCGCGTTGTCGCTCTTTTTCGGTTTCGGCATCTTGCGGCTGCGCGGGCCGTTCTTTGCGCTCTCCACCATCGGC
>DASSXN010000118.1:0-111372 GCA_035703785.1 Xanthobacteraceae bacterium | reverse complement strand
GCGCAAAATCTCAAGGCGCTGCTGATCGCCGCCGCGGCGCGCAAGCTCGAGGCTAAGCCGGATGAGATCGAGTGCCTGGGCGAGCTTTATCGCGCCGGTGCGCAGGACAAGGGGCTGTCGTTCCAGGAGGTGGTCACCGAGGCGCTTGCCGAAGCCGGCACCATCACGGTGACCGGGAACTATTCGACCATTCCGGAATCGCACGGCGGCAAGAAATATCGCGGCGCCGCGATCGGCGGCACCATGGGCTACAGCTATTCGGCGCAGGTCGTTGAAGTCACGGTCGACGAAGAGACCGGCGTCGTTACCGTCGACAAAGTCTGGGTGGCGCACGATTGCGGCAAAGCGCTCAACCGGCTCACGGTCGAGGGCCAGGTCCAGGGCTCAGTGTGGATGGGCATGGGCCAGGCCATGAGCGAAGAGGCGGCCTATCACGAAGGCCTGATGGTCACGGCGAACATGCTCGATTACCGGGTGCCGACCATCCAGGACTCGCCGCCGATCGAGGTCGGCATTATCGAGAGCATCGATCCGCATGGGCCGTTCGGCGCCAAGGAAGCCGGCGAGGGCTCGCTCGCGGCCTTCCTGCCGGCGCTGACCAATGCCATCGCCGATGCCATAGGTCTGCGCTTCAACAATCTGCCGGTGACGCCGGACCGCGTTTTCGCCGCGTTCGAGAAACGCGCCCGCGACGGCAAAGCCAACGGCGGCGGAATTTCGTAATGGACGCATTGCCGAATTTCGAAGTCGTGCGGCCAAAAACGCTCGATGCCCTCCTTGCAGCGCGTGCGGCGCACCCGCAGTCGAGCCTCCTTGGCGGCGGCACCGATCTCATCGTCAATATCCGGCGCGGCATCGTCGCGCCAAAGATTTTGATCGAGACCAATGGCGTGACGGAGCTGCGCGGCATCACTGTGAGCGCGAACGAGCTCGCGATCGGCGCGGCGGTGACGCTGACCGAGCTCGCCGCGCATCCTGAGGTCGTGCGTTACTATCCCGTTGTAGCGCAGGCAGCGGCGCATATCGCCGGCCCGACCCAGCGCAATATGGGCACGGTCGGCGGCAATCTCTGTCTCGACACCCGCTGCATTTTCTACAATCAAAGCGAATGGTGGCGTGACGCCAACCGGCATTGCTTGAAAACCATCGGCACCGTGTGCCATGTCGCGCCGAAAAGCCGCGGTGTCTGCTTTGCCACTTTCAGCGGCGACCTGGCGCCGGCGCTTTTGATCCTTGACGCCGAGATCGACATCGCCGGACCGGCCGGCCGGCGCACGATCCCGCTCGCTGATCTCTACATCGGCTATGCGCGGCAGGATGAGCCGGTCACCGAGACCCGCGGCGACGGCAAATATTACCTCGCGTTGCGCGCCGGCGAAGTCGTCACCGGCGTGCGCGCCAAAAACACGCCCGCGCTGCGCTCGGCCTATGACAAGATCCGCATCCGCCGCTCGATCGAATATCCGGTGACCGGGGTCGCAGTGGCTTTGCGGCGCAACGGCGACACGCTGACCGATCTGCGGGTCGCCTTTACCGGCACTAATCCGCGGCCGGTGCGTTTGGCCGGCACCGCGCGTCTGTGCGGCGGGACGCTGGATGCGCGCGTCTTCGCCGGGCTCGACGCCCTCATTCGCGATCAGATCATGGCGATGAAGACAACGTTCACGCCCGGCCACTACCGGCGCCGTGTCGCCGGCGTCTTGGCGCGCCGCCTGGTGCAGCGATTGTTTGATTCATAGGCGGCCGAGCTCACCACGGCGTCAAGTCCGGGGGTGACGCAGAGAGGGAATGTCCGTTCCTACGACTCCAGCTCCCGCAACTTGAAGCGCTGAATCTTGCCGGTCGGGGTGCGCGGCAGGTCGGGCCGGATATCGATCCAGCGCGGATATTTCCACGGTCCGGCGTTGTTTTTGACGTGCACACGCAGCGTTTCGAGCAGCCGCTCGTCGGCGGCAAAGCCGTTGCGTAGCACAATGAAGGCTTTCGGCTTGATCAGGCCGTCGGCGTCCTGTTTGCCGATCACGGCGGCTTCGAGCACGGCCTCATGCGAGGCGAGCGCCGCCTCCACTTCGAACGGCGACACCCACATGCCGCTGACCTTGAACATGTCGTCGGTGCGGCCACAGTAGTGATAATAGCCTTCCGCGTCGCGGAAATATTTATCGCCGGTAAAAGTCCATTCGCCGGCGAAAGTGCGCCGGCTTTTGGCGCGCTGATTCCAATAACCTTCGCCGGCGGTGGCGCCGCGCACGATGAGTTCGCCAATTTCATCATCGGCGACTTCGCGTCCCTGCTCGTCGAGAATTTTCAGCTCGTAGCCCGGCACCGGCTTGCCGGTGGTGCCGTAGCGCACGTCGCCGGAGCGATTGGATAAAAACGTCTGAAACATTTCCGTCGAACCGATGCCGTCGAGCACATCGACGCCGCTCGCCTGCCGCCAGCGCTCACCGAGTGCGCGCGGCAGCGGCTCGCCGGCGGAGATGCAGAGCCGCAGCCGGTCTGATCCGGCGCCGCGCGCCATGTCTTTATGCGCCAATAGCGAGGCGTACAGCGTCGGCACGCCATAGAAGATCGTCGGCCGCCGCCGCCGCATGACCTCGAATACCGCTTCAGGTGTCGGCCGCTGCGGCAATAGAACGCTCGTTGCGCCGACCGACAGCGGAAAGGCCATGGCATTGCCCATGCCGTAGGAGAAGAACAATTTGGCTGCGGAGAACACCACGTCATCCTCCCGGATGCCGATGACATGGCGGCCCATCAGCCGCGCCGCGGCGAGCGGGGTGGTGTGAACGTGCTTGACGCCCTTGGGCTCGCCGGTTGAGCCCGAGGTGTACAGCCAGAACGCGACTTCGTCGGAGAGGGTCGGCGCGGTAAAAATCTCGGCGCGGCCGCGCGCCACAAGCTCATTGAAATCGTGCACCGCGCGGCCGGTCCCGGCCATAGCTCTGCGGTCGTCCGCGCTGCTGCCGACGAGAATGATGGTGCGCAGCCGCGGCAGACGTTCGAGGATCGGCAACAGCGTTTTGGCCAGCGAAGCGGAAGCGACAATTGCAGAGGCCCGGCTGTCGCCGAGGATGTAGGCGTATTGCTCGGCGTTGAGCAGCGTATTGAGCGGCAGCGCCACGATGCCGGCGCGCACGCCGCCCCAGAATGCCACCGGAAAGTCGACCGTGTCGTAGAGTAACAGCGCAAGCCGCTCCTCGGGCCGCAGCTCGATATCGAGGAGCGCGGCAGCGAACCGGCAGCTGCGCGCTTGCAAGTCGCCGTAAGTCAGCGTGCTGTCAGCATCGATGAAGGCGGTTTTACCGGCAAGCCCGCGCGCGACCGGCGCATCGATGAGATCAGTGACGGCGTTATAGGGCCGCCGTTGCAGCAGATCTTCCAGCATGGACGTTTTCCCGCCCGACGCAGGCCGCACCGTCCCGCATCACCCCGATGCCGTCAAATTTTACGGCTCTCGAAGCCTAATGCCGGACGGTATGTGGCGCAACGCGCGTTCGCCGCGCAGCACCGAAGCTTTCCTTGCCAGCAGCGGCATTTTGGGGGAGATTCGGCGTAACGAACTCTTCAAAAACGGAGGATGTGCCGATGGAAATCATCCCTCTGCGTCCCGGATTCGGTGCGGAATTGCGCGGCGTGAGCCTCGCCGATGTGGCCGCACACGACGCCCTGTATCAGACGGTACGCGCAGCGTTCGAAGAATATTCAGTCCTGGTGTTCCGCAATCAGGACGTGACCAATGAGAGCCAGCTCGCTTTCTCGCGCCGCTTCGGTCCGCCGGAAATCACCAAGGTCGGCTCGCTCGGCACCGGCACGCATTTCGTCATCCTCACCACGATCGGTCCGGACGGCAAGGTCGTGCCGGCGGATCATCGTTATGCGATGCGCAATAAGGCCAATCAGCTTTGGCATACCGACAGCTCGTTCAAGAGCGTGCCGGCGCTCGCTTCGATCTTGTCGGCGCGCATCATTCCGGAAAATGGCGGCGAAACCGAATTCGCTTCGACGCGGCTTGCCTTCGAACGGCTCGACCCGGCAATGCGCGACAAGTTTGAACAGTCCTTCGCCTGGCACCATTACGGCCATTCGCGCAAAAAGATCGCGGATGGCCTCGCCACCACCGAGGAGCTTGCGGCGCTGCCGCCGCAATGCTGGCGCATGGTCTGGAGAAATCCGGCCAACGGGCGCGGCGCGCTTTATCTCGCCTCGCACGCCTACGCGGTCGAAGGCATGGATCCTATCGCGGGCGAGAAATTGATCGACGAACTCACCACCGCGGCCACCGCTCCCGGCACGACTTACGTCCATGCCTGGCGCGCCGGCGACGTGGTGATGTGGGACAATCGCGCCACCATGCATCGCGGCCGGCCGTGGCCGGCCCATGAAGCGCGCCACATGGTGCGCACGACGATTTCGGCGACTGCGATTGACGGGCTCGAATCGATGCGCCCGCCGCCGCGGCTCGCGGCGGAGTAGGATCAGGCCAGATTCATTCGGCTGCGATTGATTTGGCGGCGCTGATCGCGTCGCGCTCCATCTCATGCCGGATACGCACCGGCTCCTGATTGGCATCGAGGGCAACGTCAGCCGCGGTCAAAATCTCGCCGGCGGCGACGTCGCGCATCAGCGTGACATGATGCGCCAATCCGATCGGCAAGGCGCCGCGTTCAAGGCTGCGCGCCGCTGGAATGAGCTTGGCATAAACGGTATAGCCGCCTTCGCCGTCGAGTGTTTCGCCCGCCCGCAACGCCCGCTTGGCCACCGCGACGGCGTCGCCACGCCAGGCGCGGCACGATCCGGTCGGCTCACCGCGGAGCACCGCATTGAGCACCGAAATCGATAATTCGAGCCCGATCAGATGATAGGGCTTGTACATGCCGGCATAGCGCCCGGTGGAATCGGTCGGCAGGCCGTATTGCTTGAAGCACGCGGCGGCATAGTCGTTCGCGGCCTTGAGCACGACATAGACGCCCCAGCGCAGATCGCGCGGCACCGGACTGCCGTCGCGCGCGAGCGACGAAACCACCTCGACCATGCCGTCGCGCTCCAGAACGCCGCCGACAGCCTTCGGCCGCAGCACGGTCGCGAGCGCGTCGGCGCCGCACGGCGGAAACAGCAGACCATCCTGCGGCACGTCGAGATCGCAGGCATTGGCGACCGCCGCCATCTCGATGGCTGACTTGGTGCCGTCGAGAAACGAATTGAACATTTGCGAATTCATGCCGGCGCCACGCGCCTCTTCGGCAGTGAGGCCGTAATGCTCCCAAACACCGTCCGGCGTCACCGCGTGATAGGCCGGCAGATATTTGGTGCCTTTGCCGGCAGCGGCCACGCCGAACCCTGCGGAGCGCGCCCAATCCACCATCTCGGCAATCAGAGCCGGCTGATCGCCATAGGCGAGCGAATAGATCACGCCAGCGGCTCGCGCCTTGGCAGCGAGCCAAGGCCCCGCCAGCGCGTCGGCTTCGACATTGACCATGACGATCGGCTTGCGCGCTTCGATCGCGGCCAATGCATGCGCAATGCCGGCTCCCGGATCGCCAGTCGCCTCGACGACGACTTCGACCCGCTCATCGACGCATGCGTCGCCGCCGCGCGCGGAAAATTGCGTGCTGGCTATGCGGCCGGCATCCCATCCGACGGTGCGGCACGCGGCCTTGGCGCGATCGATGTCACGGTCGCAGATCAGCGTCACCTCGAGGCCGGCGATCGACGGCACCTGGGCGAGAAACATCGAGCCGAATTTGCCGGCGCCGATTAGGCCGACGCGCACCGGCTTGCCGGCGTCGACGCGGGTCGCGAGCAGCGATTGCAGGTTCATGCGCGTACCGGGTTTGACCTGCGCAATTTATTCCGCCGCCACTTTGTGCGCTCGCGCATAGGCGAGCAGCGCGTCATCGGCGACCGGCGCGAGCGGCGTGAAATCGCGATGCGCGATCCATTCCGGCCGGCTGAATTTGGTGATGTGGTTCGACACCGCGCATAGCGTCAAATAGACGATCTTGCGCGGATAGGGCGTGATGTTCGGCGGCGACGCATGCACCAGATTGCCGTGGAACATCAGGACCGAGCCGGCCTTGCCGGTCGGCGCCACGATTCCACCTTCTGCGGCGAGCCGCGTCACTGTCTCTTTGTCTAGCGTCCATAACGGATAGGACGTGGTCAGCTCGTCGTGACCGGCGGCGAGCACGCCCTGGCGGTGACTCTTCGGAATGAGCATCAGCGCGCCATTGATCGGCATCACCTCATCCAGAAACACCGCGATGTTCATGGCCCGCGGTTCCGGCATGCCGTCGTCGCGCGCCCAGGTGCCGTAGTCCTGGTGCCATTGCCACACGTCGCCTTCGAAGGCTGCTTTGGCGTTGATCTTGAATTGGTGGACGTAGACATCCTCGCCGAATAATTGCCGCAGCGGCTCGATCAGCCGCGGATGACAGGCCAGCAAGCGGAACGTCTCGTTGAAGGTATGCGCGGCAAACGCGGTGCGTGGCGCGCCCGATTTCTCGCGCCAGATTTCCTGGCGGTCGAGCTTGAGGATCGCTTCGGCATCGTCGCGCAGAAGCGCGATTTCCTCCTCGTTGAAGCAGTTCGGGAAAAACAGATAGCCGAGTTCGTCGAACTGTTTGAGCTCTACGGGGCTGAGCGTCATGATGCGACCCCTTTCTTGGCGCGTTTCCGAGATTGGGTTTGGATTATGCCGAATTTAGCGCAAAGTGGAGATGTGTTCTACGTGCCGCGGAACTTGGGCTTGCGCTTGGCATGGAAGGCTTCGACGCCTTCACGGAAATCGTCGGATTGGCGCAACCGGCTGTAGCAATGGCCCTCCAGCTCGATGGCGGCTTGCAGATTAGTGTCTTCGGTAGCGTTCAAGAGCGCTTTCGCCGTGCGCTGCGCCAGCGGCGAGAAGGTGCGCAATTCATCGACCAGGGAATCGGTCGCCGTTTCGAGCTTGTCGTCGGAGACGCAATCGGTCGCGATGCCCCAATCGTAAGCCTGTTTGGCTGTGATCCGCTTCGAGCGCATCACGATATCCTTGGTGCGGGTGATGCCGATGATCTTTTGCAGGCGCGCCGATCCGCCCGAGCCGGGGATCTGCCCGAGCCGCTGTTCCGGCAGCGCATAGAGGCAGGTCTCGGACGCGATGCGAAAATCGCACGCCAGCGAAATCTCGAAACCGACGCCGAAGCAATAGCCGCGATTGGCGGCGATCACCGGCTTCATACAGCGCGCCGGCGCGGCGATGTTCCACGCCAGTTTGGCAACGTGTTCCGGGGAAGCTTGCAGAAAACCTGCGATATTACCGCCGGAGGAAAAATGCTCACCCGCCGCCCGCAGCACGACCACGCGCACGCGCGCATCGTCGTCGAGCGCCTCGAACACAAGGCGAAGCTGATCGCGCTGTTCCATCTCGATGACGTTGAGCGGCGGCCGGTCGAGCACGATGTCGGCGCGTTCGTGCGCGCCGTCGATCTCGACGCGAAAGCCGTCGAGCTTCGCCAAGCGCGGATCGGAGAAATGAGACGACGAATCGTTCATGCCGCCGTTCCTTGCTGGCGCGGCGCAGTAGCCGGCTCGGGCGTATAGTCGCCGGCGGCGAGCTTGCGGCGCAAGAGTTTGCCGACCGGCGACTTCGGTATTTCAGTCACGAAGACATAGCGGCGCGGCCGCTTGAAATTGGCAAGGCCGGCGGCCCGGCAGAAGGCGTCAAGCTCATCGGCTTCGATCGCCGCGCGGCGCTTGACGAAAGCGGCAATGATCCTGCCCCAGCGTTCGTCGGGCAATCCGACCACGGCGACTTCCGACACCGCCGCGTGCAGCGACAGACAGGATTCGATCTCCACCGGAGAAACGTTTTCGCCGCCGGTGATGATCATGTCGTCGACCCGCCCGGTGACGAAGATGTCGCCGTCGGCGTCGACGAAACCGGTGTCGCCGGTGAAATACCAGCCCTGCCGTAACGCTTTGGCGTCGGCATCCGGACGGCGCCAATAGCCGTCGAAGGATTCATCGCCGGCGAGAAGCGCGATGATCTCGCCTTCCTGGCCGGGCGCCGCGAGCTCGTCCACGGATTTGGCGCCGAGCTTAACCACGCGCACGATTTGATTGATCCCGGCGCGGCCGGCGGATCCCGGCTTTGCCGGCGCGTTCGCCTCGATGGTGAACGTATAGATCTCGGACGAGCCGTAATGATTGACGAACAAATCCGGCCGGAACGCCGCTTGCAATTTGTTGAGTAGCCCGTCGGTCATCGGCGCACCGGCAAAGCCGAGCTTGCGCACCGAACTGGTATCGGTTTGCGCGAACAGCGGATGGTGCACGAGGTCGTGATAGAGCGTCGGCACTAGATAGAGATTGCTCACGCGCTCGGCCGCAATCAACCGTAAGGCTTCGGCAGGATCGAACCGGCGCAAGCAGATAAAAGCGCCGCCGATAAGCGACATCGCCAACAGCGAGCGGACGCCCATCGTGTGATAAAGCGGCATGACGCCAAGCGTTCGCTCGCCGCGGCCGTAAAGATTTTGCGCGACATGGGCCAAAGCGGCGGCGCGCTCGGCGCGTTGCCGGCGCGGAACGCCCTTCGGCCGTGCCGTCGTGCCGGACGTGTAGAGCATCACCGACCAGGCCTCGGCGTCAGCACGCGGGCGCGTCTCGGACGCGTCGCCGTCGGCGAGAGCGGCAAATGGCGTCGCACCGGGAGAGACGCTGTCGAGCGCAATGCGCGGCAGCCGCGCCGCCAGTTGCGACCCACTAGCGGCGGCCGCGGAGGGGTCCTCATAGACCAGCGCTTTGGCGTCGGCGTCCTGCAGAAAGAAATCGAGTTCACCCGCCGTCGATCGCCAGTTCACCGGCGTGATGATCATGCCGGCAAATTGACAAGCCCAATGCAGGGTGGCGGCTTCCCAGCGGTTCTGCACCGCGGTCACGATGTGATCGCCGGGCACAAGTCCGATCGAATCGAGGCCAGCGACTACGGCCGAGATGCGCCGGTACCATTGCGCATAGGTTAAGCGCAGCTCGCCATCGACGATCGCCAGCGCATTGGGATCGCGGGCAACGCTGCCGAGAAAGCTTAGACCGAGGTCGAGCATGCAACACAACCGGCTCGCGACTTTACCGCGCCGGACATGATAGGCCATCGCCACGCGCTGACAAACCGCGTGCTGACAAACCGCGTGCCGAGGCGGCGCGCGGTCGCGCCGGCGAGCCCGATTTGACCCTGACCGCGCTACTCGCGGGTCGGGAACAGCGCCGCCGGAAAATCGGCCGCCGAACGGCGCGGCCGTTCGCGTGGCGCGTAGTCCGGGTGCGGATTTGCATCGGGCTCGACCGCCCGCCGGTACAGATGCCAGGTCGCGTGCCCGAGCACCGGCATCACCACTGTGAGACCAACGAAGAAGGGAATCGATCCGATCACCAACAGCGCGGCGACGATTAATCCCCACAGCGCCATCGGCAGCGGGTTTGCCGCCATCACCCGAAGCGATGTGTATACCGCGACCGCAGCGCCGACGTCGCGGTCGAGCAGCAGCGGAAATGAAATCGCACTGATCGATAGCACGAGCGCCGCGAACAGAAAACCGATTCCGGTGCCGACCATGATAAGAGTCCATCCGCGCGGCGTGGTCAGCACGTCATGCACGAATTGCGTGATCGAAGCCGGCGGCGAATAGCCGAATATTGCGATATAGAGCGCTTCGGCGACCACCAGCCAGATCAGGAACAGCGCCATCAACAGCACGCCGAGCGCGATGATCGCGCCGAGCGAGGGCGAATGCAGCACATCGAGCGCATGGCGTGTCGAACTGTCCAGTCCGGCTTCGCGACGCCGGCTCAGTTCATAGAGACCGATGGCGGCAAGCGGTCCGACCAAAGCGAAACCGGCGGCGATCGGGAATGCCAGCGGCAATAGCGACAGCGAATGGCCGAGCGTGATGCCGATTAGCAAGAGTCCAAGCAACGGATAGATCACGCATAGAAAGACCGCGTGGCTGGGAACCGCGGTGAAATCGTCGATGCCGCGGGTAAGCGCATAATAAATATCAGCTGACGAAATGCGGCGAACGACCGGTTGCGCAGGACTCCTCGTTGCTCCGACAAGAATACGCGAATTGGCCATAGGCGCTCCTCCTGAACTTACTGATGGGGCGCGCCACGAGCCCGAAGGTTTCGGCGAGCTGCCCGCGAGCGGCCCGAGCTATATCGAAGCATGATTCTCTTGCTGCAGCGGATATTCCCGCAGGAACGAAGCATGCTTGTCGTGCAGTGATCATGGCACTTCACGGCGGCCCATGCATCCCTGAACGCGTGCGGCAGCGCTAGGGTTCAATTCACATTCCGGTGTGCGCTAGCGTGCCCGCTGCCGAGCAATGCGGGCTTGGAAGAGCCCCATAACGAAAAAGGGCCCCCGATCCGGGAGCCCTTTCCGCCTGATCACCGCGCCAAACTCGTCACGGTGAGCCACGCTAGCGGTAATGCTTAGCGGTGATGGAAGTGAGCGTGGCCGCCATGCCAGCCACGGTGCCAACCATCACCCCAGCCGCCGCCGACCACGATGTCAGGGCCGCCGTAGTAGTCGTAGTAGCCGCCGCACGGATAGCCGTAATAGCCGCAGTTATAATATGCCGGCGCGCCGACTCCGACGCCCACGCCATACGGCCCCGCGTAGAACCCCAGCTGCGCCATTGCAGGCACCGCCGCGGCTGCCGTTAACAGCGCCGCTGTACCAATTCCAAGCGCAAGTTTTCTCATCATCTCCTCCTGTTACTGTTACGCTCAGAAAGAGAAACGCGAAGCGGCCGGGCCACGTTCCCCGGAACATGCTTTCAGCGCCGGAACTTGTATGAACAATATTTTAGAAAATAATTTGGAACCGGCGGCGTGGAAGATCTTCACTCGGCTGCGAGCGGCAGCGCTTCCTGCGGCTGTTGTGGTTCTTCTTTGTCGCCGCGCAGCCACGTCTGGAACCGGTCGAGGTAAAGATAAATCACCGGCGTGGTGAACAGCGTCAACGCCTGGCTCAAAGCCAATCCGCCGACCATCGAATAACCGAGCGGCTGGCGAAGCTCGGAGCCGGCGCCGTGACTGAACATCAGCGCCACGCCGCTTAATAGTGCCGTCATCGTCGTCATCACGATCGGCCGGAATCGCAACAGACATGCCTGGCGGATCGCCTCGCGCGGCGTTAGGCCCGCGCGCTCGCGGTTGATGGCGAAGTCGACCAGCATGATGCCGTTTTTCTTCACGATGCCAATCAGGAGGATGATGCCGACAATGCCGATCACCGACAGGTCGAAACCGCCGGCCCATAAGGCCAACAGTGCGCCGACGCCGGCCGAGGGCAGCGTCGACAGGATCGTCAGCGGGTGAATGTAGCTCTCATAGAGCACGCCGAGGATGACATAAACGACGACCAGCGCCGCTGCGATCAGGATCGGCTCGTTCGACAGCGCCGCCTGAAACGCCTGCGCGTTGCCCTGGAAGCTGCCGATCAGCGACTGCGGCATTCCGATCTCAGCAGACGCTCGATTGATGGCGTCGACTGCTTGGCCGAGCGCCACCCCTGGCGGCAGATTGAAGGTCAGCGTCACCGCCGGGAATTGGCCGGAATGCGATACCAGGAGTGGACCGATGTGAGCGGTATCGACCTGCACCACGGTCGAGAGCGGCACCAGTTGTCCGTTGGTCGGTGCCTTGATGTACAGGTCGTCCAGCGTTCGGAGTTTGCCCTGCAATTCAGGCAGTACCTCGAGCACAACATAATAAGAATTGTTGGTGAAATACTGCGTGACCTGATCCTGGCCGAAGGCGGCGTTGATCGTGGCATCAATCTGCTGCGGCTGAATGCCAAAGCGCGCAGCGGCGTCCCGATTGATGGTGATGGTGAGCAGCGGTGCGGCGTTCTGCGCGTCGGTGGCGACGTCGGCCAATTCCGGTAGCGTCTTCAGCTTGGCGGTGAGCCGCGGCGCCCATGTGTCGAGCTCATGCAGATCGGGGTCCTGCAATACGTACTGGAATTGGCCGCGGGCGATGCGGCCACCGACGGTGATGTCCTGCGCCGGCTGCAGGAACAGCCGCACGCCGACAACCTGCGCGAGCTTTGGACGCAACCGGTCGATGATCTGCGAGGCCGAAGCTGCACGGTCGTCGCGCAGCTTCAATCCAATGATGAAGCGGCCGGTGTTCTGCGTGTTGCCGTAACTCGGGCCGAAGAACGAGCCGAAGTCGGCGACGTCCGGGTCCTGGGCGATGACATCGGAAAGCTGCAGCTGGATCTGCCGCATCTTCTGCGGCGACACGTCCTGTCCCGCTTCCGAAATTCCAAGGATCATGCCGATGTCCTGAACGGGGAAGAAGCCTTTCGGCATCATCACGAACAGCGCGCCGGTGATGGCGACGGTCACCAGGAATACGATCAGAGTGGTGAACTGGTGGCGCAAGGCAAGATCGAGGGCGCGACGGTAGCGGTCGAGAATGTAATCGAAGCCGCGCTCGATGATCCGATAAAGCCGGCCATGTTCGCGATCGTGCTCGCTGACCAGAAAGCGCGAGCACAGCATCGGCGTCAATGTCAGGGAGACCACGACCGAAACGACGATGGCCGCCGTTACCGTGATAGCGAATTCGTGGAACAGCCGCCCGACAATGCCGCTCATCAGCAACAGCGGAATGAAAACAGCGATTAGTGACACGCTGATCGAGAGAACGGTGAATCCGATCTCACGGGCGCCCTTGATGGCGGATTGCAACGGCGTCGTGCCAGCCTCCAGATGGCGGAAGATGTTTTCGACAACGACGATGGCGTCGTCGACCACGAAACCGACCGCGATGGTCAACGCCATCAATGACAAATTGTCGAGGCTAAAGCCGGCAAGATAGATGATGGCAACGGCGCCGAGCAGCGACAATGGCACCGCGGCGCCTGGGATCAGCGTCGCGTGGATGCTGCGAAGGAACAATAGGATGACAAGTACGACCAGCACACAGGACAACGCCAGCGTGAACTCGACGTCCTTGACCGAGGCGCGAATGGTCTGAGTGCGGTCGACGATCGTGGTCAGATGAATGCCGGTAGGAATCAGCGAATGCATCCGCGTCAGCGCGGTTTTTATGTTGTCGACCGTGTCGATCACGTTGGCGCCGGGCTGCTTGAACACCAGCAGCATGACTGCGGTCTGATGCCGATGCAGGGCGCCGAGGGTCCTATCCTGGGGTCCCGAGACTGCCTCGCCCACGTCGCTGACGCGAATCGGCGCGTTATTGCGGTAGTCGATGATGACCTTGTTGTAGGCCTCCGGTTCGACCAGCTGATCATTGGCGGCAATCGTGAAGCTTTGTTGGTCGCCCAGCATCGTGCCTTTGGCGGCATCGGTCGTGGCGTTGGCGAGCGCGGCGCGCACGTCGGCGAGCGTGAGCTGGCGAGCGGTCAGTTTGGCCGGGTCGACTTGTACGCGAATGGCAGGACGTTGCTGGCCGCCGATAATCACCTGCGCCACGCCCGCAATCTGTGAAATCTGCTGGGCGACGACGTTCTCGGCGAAATCGTCAACTTTGGTGAGCGGAAGCGTTTCCGAATTCGCCGATACGATCAGAATCGGCGAATCCGCTGGATTAACCTTGCGGTAAGTCGGTGGCGTGGACAGGTTTTTCGGCAGCTGGGAACCGGCGGCCGTGATTGCCGCCTGAACGTCCTGCGCCGCGCCGTCAATGTTACGGTTGAGATCGAATTGCAGCGTCACGACGGTCGAGCCCAGCGAACTCACCGAACTCATTTGCGACACGCCGGCAATCTGGCCGAACTGCCGCTCCAGCGGCGTCGCCACCGTGGCCGCCATGGTTTCGGGACTGGCGCCGGGGACGGTGGCAAGCACCTGGATGGTCGGGAAGTCGACCTGCGGCAACGGCGCCACCGGCAGCAGCGGGAAAGCGACGATGCCAACGAGCGCCAATGCGGCCATCAATAACGACGTAGCGATCGGCCGCCTAATGAAGACTTCCGAAAAATTCATCAGGAATTATCCGGCTGCTGCGCCACGGGTGTTTTTGGCGACCGGATCGCGACATGGGTCCCGACATCAAGGCGCGATTGTCCTTCGAGGACAACGGTCTCGCCCGCATTAAGGCCTTTGGTGGCAATGACAATGTCTTCGTCTGCCTGGAATGCTTCGATCGGTCTCTGCTCAACGGTTTCGTCAGGCTTTACGATCCAAACGTAAAAGCCCGCAGGACCGCGCTGCAGCGCGAGCGCCGGTATCGTGACGACGTTCTTACGCGTGGTGATGAGCAAGCGCACGCGCACAAATTCGCCAGGCCACAGACGCTGGTCTTCGTTGGGGAATTCTGCCTTGAGCTGAATCGTGCTGGTGGTCTGATCGATCTGATTGTTGATCAGAAGCAGCTTGCCTTCGGCGACTTGATTCTTACCGTCCTGATCGAGCGCCAACACCTTGACCTCACCGCGCAGCATCGCCTCGCGGACCAGTCCGAGATAACTCTGCGGCAGCGTACAAATTACTGTGGTCGGCTTGATCTGCGTGAGTACGGTAAGCGGGTTGGCGTCGGTGGTGTGAATGATGTTGCCGATATCGATCTGGCGAAAGCCGACCACGCCGTCGATCGGCGCGGTTATCGTCGCATAGTCGAGCTGAGTCTGCGCCGCCTCAATCGCGGCTTGATCGGCGTCGATGGTCGCTTTGGCGGTGTCCACCTTGGCCTGCTGCAAATCGACGTTCTGCTGGGTCTCGTAGCTTTTCAGCGCCAGAGTTTTGAAGCGGGCCAGGTCTTTCTGCGCCGCAATCAATTGCGCTTCGTCCTGAGTCTTTTTTGCTATCGCCTGGTCGAGCGCGGCTTTCAATGGCGCCGGATCGATCCTGGCGAGGACGTCGCCTTGATGCACCTCCTGGCCCTGGCGGAAATTGATCGAGAGGATTTGGCCGTTGACCTGAGCGCGGATGGCCACGGTGTTGAGCGCCTGGACCGTTCCCAGCGCATGAGAATAAATCGGCACGTCGCGGACGGCGGCTTCGGTGACCGTCACCGGGACCGAAGGGCGCGCCGGTGTTTGCGCCGCCTGCGAGGTCGTATGGCGCCAGAAGATTATCGCGGCGGCCAAGGACGCGACAGCAATCCCCGCGATGATAAAAAAAATCTGCCGGGAATCCCGCCCGGTTATCCGCATCCCCATGGGCGTAGCTTAAGCTTCCTTTCCTTACCGCTCAAACCGCGATCTAACCGATTTCCGGGGCTTTTGGCCGGCATCGGCGCGGTGCGCCGGACTATACCGGTTTGGGAATGAGCGGCGCATTAAACTTAATTAAGATGGCGCCGCCTTCCCATTAACGTTGTTGATTCAACGCCGCAGGCGAAACCAAGTTCTTTGGCCAGGCACTTAAGACAGGTCCGGCCTGGCGAGGGATTTGTTACATTGCCGACCCGACCCCGGTCCTGTGCCGACGGGTCCCTACAGCCGCCGGATCAGCCCGACGATGGCGGCTATGACGGCAAACACGAGCAATACCGGAAACCAGATCAGCGCCGCGCCAATCAGCGCCAGCAGGAAGACGCCGCCAAACAACGCGAGCATAAGCAACAGCAGTGCAAAGCCGAGCGGTCCGATGCGACTTACATAGACGCGGTGCGTGCTGCGACGCTCGTTAAATCCATAGCTCGGCGGCCAGCGCGAATCCCGGCCGGGCCGATCATTGCCCGGCGGAATGATTTCAGGTTCTCGGCGCGGCCGTTCGGGCTGATCTCGATTGCTCGGCATGGTCGATCCTGGGCGGCGGCGAGGCGATCAAATTAGCGGCCCGGCAATGCCTGGGCGGTTCTCTCGTGATGGTCGTGGAGAAATTTCGCCAATTGCTCGCGCAAGCTCTCGTCTTGCTCGCCTTGGTGACCGAGCAGCACGGCGCGCTCGAACAATTGCTGTTGCAGATCTTGCGGCAATTCGCTCCACAAATCTGCGGCGGCAGCACCGAGCACGAGGAAATAGCGCCCGGCAATATCGTTGACCACTTGATCAGAATGCTTGCTCATTGGCGAACTCACAACTGTAAGACGGAACGCGCTCGTTCGATCAAAGTCGAGTTGCGCAGCATTTTTAAAAGCCGCGCACGCCATCAGGCATACTGGGCCTGCTGCCAATTCAAGACAATAGCTGGCAGCTTTGTTCCGTTCGTCATCGCCCGCCGGCGGCAGCGGCGGGAGCCGTATTGACCTGTTCTTTGGCGAAGCCCGCGGTCGCGGCATAGCCGCGCACGATGGCTTTGCGCTGCTCATAAGAAAGCACGGCGTCGATATCGGAAAATCCGTCGGGTGCGCGTTCCTCGACCGCGTCGATAACGCCTTCCGGTCCGCCGGTTCGATTCATTTGCACGATTTGCGCCGTCGGCGGCAAGCGATCGCGCTCGTAGGCCCACAGCGCTTGCATGGGATGATCGGCGGCAATCAAATGATCAGCAAGAGCGCGAGCGTCGAGAATGGCCTGGGAGGCGCCGTTCGAACCGACGGGATACATCGGATGTGCGGCATCGCCGAGCAGCGTCACGCGCCCAAATGACCAGCGCGGCAGCGGATCGCGGTCGCACATCGGATATTCCCAAAATTCCGGCGTTGCCGCGATCAAGGCTTGCGCATCGACGTGCCGAATTTCGAACCGCCGTATGTGCGGCTCCAGTTCTTCGATGTGCCCGGGGCGCGACCAATCCTCCTTGCGCGGCGGCGGCGTCGAACCGTCGCCGATCTTGGCCACCACCGCCCAGTTGGTGAGCCGCAGATCCTCGCGGGGGCCTTCGGCGATCGGATAGACGACGAGTTTCGCCGCCATGCCGCCGGCCACGATCATGGAGCGGCCGGTCAAGAATCGCGGCCATTCGGTCGCACCGCGCCACAGCATGGCGCCGTTCCAGCGCGCCGGGCCCTCACTGGGATAAAGCGCGTCGCGCACCGCCGAATGAATGCCGTCGGCGCCGACCAAGATATCGCCGCAGGCCGTGGCGCGGTGCGCGCCGGTGCGGTCGAAGAAATAGGCGGCGACGCCGGATTCATCCTGGCGGAAGGTGCCGAGGCGATGGCCGGTATGGATGTGTTGCTCGCCGATCCGCTCGCGCACGGCGTCGTGAATCACACCCTGCAGCCGGCCGCGATGGATCGAAAACTGCGGCACGTCATAGCCGGCGTCGAGCCCGCGCGGCTCGCGCCAGATCTCCTGGCCAAAGCGATTGGTGTAGAACAGCTCATAGGTCCGGATCGCGACCGCATCGAGCCGTTGCAAAAGCCCGAGACCAGCGAGCTCCTTGATTGCATGCGGCAGCGTATTGATGCCGACGCCGAGCTCGCGGATTTGCTCGGATTGCTCGAACACTTCGCATTCAATACCGCGCGCATGCAGCATCAGCGCGGTGGTGAGCCCGCCGATCCCGCCGCCTGCGATGATTACTTTCATGGTTATCAGAGATCGGATGTCAGATTTCGAATGAGAAATTATATCAGATTACCGTGCCTCTGACTTCTGATCTCCGACATCCCGATCTCCGGCTACTCGGGCTCGATGCGGGCCTTGCGGATCACGTCGCCCCAGCGCTGCGTCTCTTCCTTGACGAAAGCGCTCGCCTCAGCCGGCGTGCCGCCGCCGGGACCGATGCTGAGAGCTGTGAAGCGCTCCAGGAGGCCTGGATCGTGCATCGCCGCATTGGCGGCGGCGTTGAGTTTGCCGATGATCTCGGGCGGGGTCTTCGGCGGCGCGGTCAGCGCATGCCAGGTATCGGAGATGCAGCCGTGGACTCCGACCTCTTCCAAAGTGGGAATATCCGACAGCGACGGCACACGCTCCTTGACGGTAACGGCAAGAATCCGTGCGCGTCCCGATTTGTGCAATTCGAGCGAAGTGGCAAGCTCGTTGAACATCAGGTCGACATTGCCGGCGAGCAGATCGTTGACCGCGGGCGCAGTGCCTTTGTAGGGCACGTGCGTCAGCTTGGTGCCGGTGATGGACTGAAACAGTTCGGCGGTGGTGTGCGAGGTGGTGCCGATGCCCTGCGAGGCATAATTGATCTTGCTGGGATTGGCTTTGGCGTAAGCGATCAACTCGGCCACGGTTTTGGCCGGAAAATCCTTGCGCACTAGAACGACGTTCGGCACATGCGACATGATCGCGACCGGAATGAGCTCCGCGGGAGTGTAGTTGAGCGACTTATAGAGGAATGCGGCGGTTGTTATCGGCGCCGGCTGCGAGGCGAGCAGCGTGTAGCCGTCCGGCTCGGCCTTGAACACCGTTTCGGCGGCGAGGCTGCCGCTCACCCCCGGTTTATTTTCGACGATGAGCGGCTGGCCGAGCGCGGGGCGCATTTTGTCGGTGACGATCCGGGTGACGGTATCGACGCCCCCGCCCGCGGGCACCGACACGATCACTCGAATTGGATGGTCGGGATAATCAGCCGCGTATGCTATAGCCGCCGCCGCTTCGAGCAGCAACGCAACCCCGAATGACACGGCGATGGCCGGGCGCCGCAACATCAAGACCCTCCAAAATTGCATCGCGCATGCCGTAGTGCCGCGAACCCGAAGTTCGCTTGCGTTTGCGGATCTCTCCGACGCGAACTTCGGGTTCAAAAGCGGCACTACAGGAATAGCCTTACTAGTGTCCTTATCGATTCCGAAGTTCGTACGAACTTGCCGCAAATGCTGACGAACTTCGGAATTGGGACACTAGTGCCGCGAACCCGAAGTTCGCTTGCGTTTGCGGGTCTCTCCGACGCGAACTTCGGGTTCAAAAGCGGCACCACAGGAATAGCCTTACTAGTGTCCTTATGGATTCCGAAGTTCGTACGAACTTGCCGCAAATGCTGACGAACTTCGGAATTGGGACACTAGCCCAGATCGGCCGTTGAGTCCCGCGGCGTGCTGCCGCTACAAGTATCGCCCGGGAGGAAACCGCATGAGCAGGCTTGATTTCGTTGTTGAGGAATTAGTCACCGCCAACCGCATTCTGGCCAATGAGGGTATCGTCGACTCGTTCGGCCACGTCAGCGCGCGCCATCCGGACAATCCCAAGCATTATCTGTTGTCGCGCGCGCGCGCGCCCGAGCGCATCGAGCGCGCCGACATTGTCGAATATACGCTCGACGGCGAGGCCATCGATAAGAGCGCGCCGGCGCCGTACACGGAGCGCTTCATTCACGGTGCGATCTATGAGGCGCGGCCGGAGGTGCACGCGGTCGTGCACAATCATTCGCCGAGCGTCATTCCGTTCGGCGCCACCACAAAAAAGCTGAAACCGTTTCTGCACATGTGCGCCCATATCGGCCAGGAAGTGCCGGTCTGGGATTGCCGCGATAAGTTCGGCGACACGACACTCTTGGTGAGCGACATGGCGATGGGCCGCGATTTGGCGCGGCTTCTTGGTTCGCGGCCGACCACGCTGATGCGCGGCCACGGCGCGACCGTGGTCGGCCGCTCGGTCCGCCACGCTGTGTTTGTCTCGGTCTATCTGGAAGTCGGCGCCAAGCTGCAGATGCAGGCCATGGCGATGGGCGAGATCAAGTTCTTAAGCCCCGGCGAAATCGACCAGATCGTGGCGCGGCTCAACGATTACACGCTCAACCGCGCCTGGGAGAATTGGGCGCGGCGGGCGGGCCGCGAGATGCAGGTCGGTTAGCGTGGGTCCGAAAGAAACGGTGGCTGTCGCAATGCCTGCGCTAACCGCGATGTTTCGCCAGGCTGTTCACCAGAACTCGATGACGTACCAACAGCCGTCCACGCTGCAAGACCTCTCGATCGTCTTGTAGGGAAGCTGGCTCGCAGGTGGATTTAGTGGAGGCATTATGGATCCGCGCGTCGCGCCGCCAACGCACGCAATCTCTGTCTCGGTGAGAATGCGCGGCGCATCAGAAATCTGGATTCTGGCTGTCATGAAAAATGCCCCCGTAATCCGGACAATCGAATCGTAAGTGACAAAATCGTAGTTATGCCCGTCCACGCGTCAACTGCGATGATCCAATCAGTTTGAAATGAAAAAATTTCATTCAGATTACAAGCAAGACGGAAATAAGGTGGCAGCGACGGAGAGGAAGCTATGAATGATACGCTGCGAGAACTTACAGATGCTGAGTTGGAAATCGTAGGGGGTGCTGGCTGGGGCACCGTGCTCCTAACCGCTGCCGAATGCGCGGTCGCCGGCGCCGCGGTCGGCGGACTCGCAGGCGGTCTTTTGGGCGCCGCTGGCGGCCTCGGCTATGCGGCTTGGAAGGAGTGGGCTTGACCTGCCCCTCGTCGCCGCTCAAGCGGCTTCGGAGAGCACTCTGATGAGTTCGCGTCATGGCCGGACTTGTTCCGGCCATCCACGTTTTTAACTTCAACTTTGGGTCCTTTTAGACGTGGATGCCCGCGACGTAGGCGAGCGAAGCGACGCCGTTCTTCGAACGGCTATGCGCGGGCATGAACGAAATGGTTGCGGTAATTGATCCTCACTCCGCCGCCAGGCGCACCTCCGGCGCGGCGTCGCGCACTTCGGCATCGACGTGTTTCTCGTATTTGGTGAAGTTGTTCTGGAACATGCCGACGAGTTTGCGCGCGGTAGCGTCGAACGCGGCTTTGTCCTTCCAGGTCTTCATCGGATAGAGCAGATGCGGCTCGACGCCGGGCACCGATGTCGGCACCGCGAAGCCGAAATAAGGATCGGTGCGGTAGCTCGCGTTTTTCAATGACCCATCGAGCGCGCCGGTGACGAGCGCGCGCGTCGCTTTAATCGGCATGCGCCGGCCGACGCCGTAGATGCCGCCGGTCCAGCCGGAATTCACCAGCCAGCAATCGACATCGTGCTTCTTGACCATGTCGCGCAACAGGTTGCCGTATTCGGCCGGCGGCCGCGGCAGGAACGGCGCCGCGAAACAGGTCGAGAATTCCGGCTCGACACCCACCAGGCCCTTCTCGGTGCCGGCGACCTTGGCGGTGTAACCGGAGAGGAAGTGATACATCGCCTGCGCCGGTGTGAGCTTGGCGATCGGCGGCATTACGCCGAAAGCGTCGGCCGTCAAAAAGATGATATTCTTCGGCTGTCCGGCGCAGCCCGAGCGCGAGGCAAGCGGCATGAATTCGATCGGATAGGCGGAACGGGTATTTTCAGTTCGCTTATCGCTTTCGAAATCGCAGACCCGGGTATCCGGATCGAAAATGACATTTTCGAGCACCGCGCCGAAGCGGTTGGTCGCGGCGTAGATTTCAGGCTCGGCTTCCTCCGAGAGGTTGATGCACTTGGCATAGCAACCGCCCTCGAAATTGAAGACGCCCTCTTCACTCCAGCCATGCTCGTCGTCGCCGATCAGCGTGCGGTTCGGATCGGCCGACAAAGTCGTCTTGCCGGTGCCAGACAATCCGAAGAACAAAGCCACGTCGCCGGCTCTGCCGACATTGGCCGAGCAATGCATCGGCATCACGCCTTGCGCCGGCAGGTAGAAGTTGAGCGTGGTGAACACCGATTTTTTCATCTCGCCGGCGTAGGACGAGTTGCCGATCAGGATGAACTTCTTGGTGAAGTCGATGGCGATAACCGTGTCGCTGCGCACGCCGTGGCGCTTGGGATCGGCCTTAAAGCTCGGCAAGTCGACGATGGTCAGGTCGGGCACGAAGTCGGCCAGTTCGAAAACATTGGGCCGGATCAGCAATTGGCGAATGAACAAAGAATGCCAGGCAAGCTCGGTGAAGACGCGCGTTTTTATCCGGTATTTCGCATTGGCGCCGCCATAGAGGTCTTGCGCGTATAAGGTCCTGCCGCGCGCATGCGCGATCATGTCGTCATAGAGCAGCTGGAAATTGGCCTGACTGAGTTTGCGATTGCCACCCCACCACACCGTGTTCTCGGTGAGCGCATCCACAACGACGTGTTTGTCCTTGGGACTGCGGCCGGTATGGACGCCGGTCTCGGCGCAGAAAGCGCCGCCCTGCACCAGCGCGCCTTCGCCATTTCTGATCGCGTGCTCCACCAAAACGGTGTCGGGCAAATTCCAATGAACACCGGCGAGACTCTTGAAGCCGAACTTGTCGGCACCGTGCGCGCCGTTCCTCACACCCGTTTCCACCACCTTAAGCCTCCGCTTTCGCCGCTTATCGCGGTTGCCTCCCGGCTGTTGGTTCGCCGTTTGGATTGGCGTTCCTGTCCCGTTCCTTGTCGCGTTGCTTGCCGCGTTGCTTTTCTTGGCCCCTCTTGGCCGCTTTTGGCCCTTACGGAGCTGCCCGAGCGGCCCCCCGCCTCACTCATCTTTGCCTCACCTTTGCCTCGGCGGCAGGCATTGCGACCCTATATCCAGCCGTCCCGCTGCTGCCAAGACCGTTGCCAAGACCAGTGCATCCGGAAGCCAACCGGCTCGCCCCCGGCGCGTTCCAACGCTGCAGTGCAGCGAGATTAATCGGCGGAATATTGCGTCGAACCGTTAGCTACCGCGCGCCTGCGTCGCCAAATCGGCCAAAACTTCGCGCAATCGTCCAATGGCAGTGACGCGCTGTGAAAATTCCAAGCGCAGCACGGCATCGCCGCAAGCAAGGTCCAGTCCGTCTGGATCGAGGCCGGTCACCCGCCACGGCCCCGCTGTGGCAGCCAATAATTTTGTTGCGTAAAGCGCGACCGCGTCAGCGTGATCGTCATTCATGTGGGCCACCGCGCTCGCTTCGATTTCGAGCAGATCGCGGGCGCCGGAAATATCGGTCATGACATCCGCCGCGGTGAGATCGGCCGCGCGAGCGAAGCCGGCATTGAGATGCGCGGATTCAACAGTCATTCGCCACAGCGCAAAATCAGCAAAGCCGGCATAGAGCTCGGCTTTTGGATGCCGCGCCAGAAAACGCCGGCGCAAGTGGGCTTCATCAGCCGCGTCACGCGCAATTTTTGCGAATCGGCCGAGCACGGTTAGCCGCGGATGCACGAGCGGATCGCCCTTGCCGGCGATGGCGAGCAGCACCGATGCGCGGCTGTCCGCTTCAAGATTGGCGGTATGGCTGGAAAGTCGGGATATCAGAATTAGCGGCGACCCATCGCTGTCGGTTGCGATATTAACGAGCGAGCCAAACGGATGTCCGGTGTTGCGATCGATCGTCGCGAGCGCACCGGCGCGGACCAAGCGCAGCAATTTTTTCGCCGTCGATTTGGCATCGAAATCCGGCGCAGGAGCGGTTTCCGGCAGCCGGTCCGGCATGGCGCCCGGCAGCGGCCGATCCGGATTCGAGCGGTTTGTTTCTTTGGGGCGTCTGGATTCGGCCATAGGTGAGGTACTTGGGGCCTTATCGGAGGGCGTCATCGCCCGGTTCCCATGAGTTCCATTTAGGGGCCTTTAAAGTCTGCTGCGTAGAGTGCGCCACGGTAATTGCCCCGATTTTGCCTTGTCTGGTCACACTTCCGCCCCCACATGGGGATTCAAAGGCTTATGGGGCCGGGCGGAGATGCTGCGGCCGACTCATGTTAGAAGGCCGCCATGCCGACAATCGCTCTCGTCGACGACGACCGCAATATCCTCACCTCGGTCTCAATCGCGCTCGAAGCCGAAGGCTATCGGATCACCACCTATACCGATGGGGCGTCGGCGCTCGACGGTTTTAAGACCGCGCCGCCCGATCTCGCCATTCTCGATATCAAGATGCCGCGTATGGACGGCATGGAGACGTTGCGCCGGCTGCGCCAGAAATCGGATCTGCCGGTGATCTTTCTGACGTCGAAAGACGAGGAGATCGACGAACTGTTCGGGCTGAAAATGGGCGCGGACGATTTTATCCGCAAACCATTTTCGCAACGCCTGCTGGTCGAGCGCGTCAAAGCGGTGCTGCGCCGCTCCTCGCCCAAAGATGGCAGCATGCCGAAGGAGGCCGACAGCAAGGTGCTCGAGCGTGGCCTGCTGCGCATGGATCCGGAGCGCCACACCTGCACCTGGAAAAACGAGCCGGTGACGCTCACGGTAACCGAATTTCTGATCCTGCAAGCCTTGGCGAGCCGCCCCGGCGTGGTGAAAAGCCGCAACGCCTTGATGGATGCGGCCTATGACGATCAGGTCTATGTGGATGATCGCACCATCGACAGCCACATCAAGCGGCTGCGCAAGAAGTTCAAAGCCAGCGACAACGAGTTCGACATGATCGAAACGCTGTACGGTGTCGGATATCGCTTTAAGGAATAGGCGCCAGCGCATGATCGGGAACGCCGTCGGGCGTTTCGAAACGGTCATATGCGATGGATATTGGAGCCTCCGCAGCTGGCGCGCAGGGCGGCTAACGCGGCCGCGTAACAGCGTCATATCGGCCTTGCCGCGGCTAAGCGTAAACGCAAATAGGGCTCCTGACTGGGCGGCTGACGTGCGGTAGTAATGGCGTCCGGCCTCCCCGCTGGCCTTTCCCCGCGACGGGCAGCAGGTGGGGGTAGCGGAAGGCCGATTGAAACCCCGGCAGACGACGTGCTCGATCGAACCACAGACACAGAAGCGTCGACGGAAGCTGCCGTCGAGAGCCAGAACGAGGGCCAGAGCGCTGGCCTCGATGAAGCGGCGGCGCGTCACAGCGCCGGCATCGGCGCGTGGCTAGCACGCGGCTGGCAGTTCTTTATCACCCAGAGCTCGTCGAGCCTCACCCGCCGTATTGTCGTTCTTAACCTCACCGGTCTGGTTGCGCTTTCGATCGGCATTATTGTGCTGTCACAATTCCGCGCCGGCCTCATCGACGCCCGCATCCAGAGTCTGTTGGTGCAGGGCCAGATCATCGCCGGCGCGATCGCATCGTCAGCGACCGTGGAAACCGATTCGTCGATCACGCTCGATCCCGACAAGCTTCTCAATTTGCATCCGGGCGAAAGCTACGGTCCGACCGAGGACGCGCTGTACGGTCTCGATTTTCCGATCAATCCCGAGCGCGTCGGGCCGATCCTGCGGCGGCTGGTTTCGCCGACCAAGACGCGCGCGCGCATCTATGATCGCGACGGCGCGCTGCTCGTGGACAGCCGCAACCTGTTCGGCCGCGGCGATATCTTGCGTTACGATCTACCGCCGCCAAGTGCCGAAAAGCCCGGCGTCTTCGAGCGCGCCTTCATCGCGCTGCGGATGTGGCTCGGACGCGGCGATCTTCCGCTGTATCGCGAGCTCGGCCCCGACGACGGCAAAGGCTATACTGAAGTAGCGCGCGCGCTGGACGGGCAAAACGCCAGCATGGTGCGCATCAACGAACGCGGTGACGTGATCGTCTCGGTCGCGGTGCCGGTCCAGCGCTTTCGCGCCGTGCGCGGCGCGCTGATGCTCTCGACCCAAGGCGCCGATATCGACGACATGGTTGAGGCCGAGCGGCTTGCTATTCTCAAAGTGTTTCTGATCGCCGCGGCCGTTATGGTCGTGCTGTCAATCCTATTGGCGGGCACCATTGCCGAACCGGTCCGGCGCCTCGCCGACGCCGCAGAACGGGTGCGCCGCCGCATCCGTTCGCGCATTGAGATTCCCGATTTTACGCGCCGCCGTGACGAGATCGGCCATCTGTCGGGCACGTTGCGCGACATGACCAATGCGCTCTACAGCCGGATCGAGGCCATCGAAAGCTTTGCGGCGGACGTGGCGCATGAGCTAAAAAACCCGCTGACCTCGTTGCGTTCGGCGGTCGAGACTTTGCCGCTTGCCAAGAGCGACGAAAGCCGCTCTCGCTTGCTCTCAATCATTCAACACGACGTCAAGCGGCTCGACCGTTTGATCTCGGATATTTCCGACGCGAGCCGGCTCGATGCCGAGCTGCAGCGCCAGGAGGCGGCGCCGGTCGACTTCGCCAAGCTATTGAGCACGCTGGTCGCGGGAGCAAACGAAGTGAAGCGCGAGGATTGCGTCGAGGTCACTTTGCGGTTCGAAGGCGGTTCCGGGCGCGGCTTCCAGGTCCCCGGCCATGACTCGCGTCTGGGCCAGATCATCGACAATCTGATCGAGAACGCGCGTTCGTTCTCGCCACCGGGTGGGGCGGTTCGCGTCACCTGCCGGCGCTCACGCCACGACGTCGAGATTTTAGTCGACGATGACGGACCCGGCGTGCGGCCCGAGGTGCGCGAGAAAATTTTCGAGCGGTTCTACACCGATCGGCCACATCAGGGGTTCGGCCAAAACTCAGGTCTCGGACTGTCGATCTCGAAACAGATCGTGGAGGCCCACGGCGGTTCGATCTCTGTCGAGAACCGCACCGGTCACGCAGGCGCGGACGACGAACCGCGCGTGCTCGGCGCACGCTTCATCGTCCGGCTCCCGGCACTCTAATGGTAAAACCTGGCGGCGCGACCGTGCACGCTTCGGCGGTGCTCGTCGGTGCCCGCGCGGTCTTGATCCGGGGGCCCTCCGGGGCCGGCAAATCGCGGCTGGCGTGGGAGCTCATTGAGGCTGCGCGCGGGGGCGCCATCGTTTTTGCCAGACTTGTCGGCGACGATCGCATCCATCTTCAGGCGGCCGGCGGCCGGCTTTTGGTACGTCCAAACGATACGCTGGCCGGACTAATCGAACTGCGCGGCGTCGGCATTTTGCGGCGCGATCATGAACTCTGCGCGGTTGTCGGCCTCGTGGTCGATCTCGCCGCCGCGGACGCCGAACGCCTGCCCGAGCGCGACGAAACCGTTGTGGAAGGCATAACTATGCCGCGTCTCGCCGTCGCACCGGGCGTCTCGGCCTTGCCGCTGGTCTTGGCCATGATCACTTCCTGCGGTGCCGTAGGTGTCTTAAAGACACCTGAGGGGCGGCAGAAGGCCGGATTGGCAATTGATTAACCATAATGTTCCAAGACATGGTTCAAAGACTCGGCGCGGCGCTCGCTCTTGACGCGCGAGCGATTCTGGCCGCCTTGGCCGGATGCCGTGCCGGCGAAACCCGCTCGTTACCGCAATGCAACAACCCCCGCAGTTTGCCAAGAATGCCCCTTGCGCCGGGGCTTTAGATGGTCATGATGAGCACCCTTTCGTGCGGCGCAACCGGGGCGCGCCCGCGGGGAGTTCCATGATTGGTCTTGTGCTGGTCACCCACGGGCGGCTTGCTGTCGAGTTCCGCGCCGCGCTGGAGCACGTTGTCGGCCCGCAGGGCCAAATCGAAGCGATAACCATCGGTCCAGACGACGACGTCGAGGAGCGCCGCAAGGATATTATTGAAGCGGTGCGCCGGGTCGACAGCGGCGACGGCGTCGCCATCCTGACCGACATGTTTGGCGGCACCCCGTCGAACTTGGCCATTTCAGTCATGAGCCGGCCCAAGGTCGAGGTTCTGGCCGGGATCAATCTTCCGATGCTGGTGAAGCTCGCCAAGGTCCGCGACGAGTGCCCGCTAGCTGAAGCGGTCGCAGCAGCGCAGGAAGCCGGCCGTAAATACGTCACCATTGCCAGCCGGGTGCTGACCGGCAAATGAACGCCAAAGGGCAAAGCAGCGCCCGGCAAAGCAGTGCCCGCACGCCGGACGCGCAACCCGCCGAGGACGCCGTGGTTCGTGCTCTCGTTATTTGCAACAAAAAAGGCCTGCACGCCCGGGCCTCGGCCAAATTCGTACAAACCGTGGAAAAATTTGATGCCGATGTGCGGGTGACGCGCGGGCACGAGACAGTCGGCGGCACCTCGATCATGGGGCTGATGATGCTGGCGGCGGCGCCAGGAACCTCGATCACGATTAGCGCCACCGGACCGCAAGCGGCTGCCGCCGTCGATGCCCTGGAGGCGCTCATCACCTCGCGCTTCGGCGAAGCTGATTGATCGCGGATTTTTTGAGAATGATCTTTACCGACCTGGCTTCGCCCGCCGAAGCATCAACCGCGAGCACAAGCAGATGGCTTCGCGCAAGCGGGAAACCGGCATCCACTTTTCGGGATCATGCTTGGTTCTTGCGCATGATCTTAACCTAAAACCGGTATCCACTTCTCAGCATCATGCTCTAGGATCGGCTGCGCATGGCGAAAACCAAGGCCACGATCAAGGCCAAAACCAGCGCGCCGCGAGCAAATAGCCGCCCCAACAGGAGAAAGCCGATGAGCCCCGAAGCGACCACAAAAGGCAGCGCCTCCAATCCTGCCCCTGCCGCCCCTGCCGCCTCGGCCGGTTCGCCTGAACGCGGTGCGGCGAGCATCCGCTACGTCGACCGCGCCGACATGGTCGAGACTTTCGCCGATTCCGTTACCGGTTTGATCTTCGATGGTCAGACCTTGCGTATCGAGTTTGGCGTCACCCGTTTTGACGACGTCAAGCCCAATGCGCCGATCACCGGTCGACGCTATCCGGCCTGCCGCTTGGTGCTGCCGCCGGTCGCGGCCGTCGATCTCATCAATCGCATGCAACAGATCGCGGCGGCGCTCACGCAAGCCGGTGTGGTGAAAGCAGCGCAGCGGCCGGCAACGCCGCCACCGAAGGCCGGCTGATCAGCGTTTGAATTATCAGCGCTTAGCGGGCGCTTTGCCCGCGGCCGCGCGTGCCGCTTTCAGGTCGGCAACGAAATCGCGGTAGGCGGCGTGTCCAATCGCGGCAAACGTCCGAAAAGCGGCATAAAGGTATCTTTATGTCTTTATTGCCGTCCCGACGCGTCCCTGCTAAAGCATAGTCAAAGCTCGCCTCGGCCTGGATCCGGGGCGGAGCTGTTTCCCGCAAAAAGGATGCCCATGACTACGTTCGCGAAAACAAAAACGCATGCTTCGGCCGCCGATTACGTCGTCAAGGACATCGGTCTTGCGGACTGGGGCCGCAAGGAGATCGCCATCGCCGAAACCGAAATGCCCGGCCTGATGGCGACCCGCGAGGAATTCGGGCCGCAACAACCGCTGCGCGGCGCCCGCATCGCCGGCTCGTTGCATATGACCATCCAGACCGCGGTCCTGATCGAGACGCTCACAGCGCTCGGCGCCGATGTGCGTTGGGCCTCATGCAACATCTATTCGACGCAGGACCACGCTGCCGCCGCGATCGCGGCCGGCGGTACGCCGGTGTTCGCCGTCAAGGGCGAAACGCTGCCGGAATATTGGAACTACACCCACCGCATTTTCGAATGGGCCGATGGCGGCGGTCCCAACATGATCCTCGACGATGGCGGCGACGCCACGCTCCTCCTGCATCTCGGCATGCAGGCCGAGAGCAATGCGGGAGTGATCGCGTATCCGGGCAATGAGGAAGAGGAAGTGTTGTTCGCCGCGATCGCCAAGCGCCTCAAAGAACGGCCGGGGTGGTATTCGACCGTCGCCAAAGCCATCAAAGGCGTCACCGAGGAGACCACGACTGGCGTGCACCGGCTCTATCAAATGGAGCGGGAAGGGCGGCTGCTCTTCCCCGCCATCAACGTCAATGACAGTGTTACCAAGTCGAAATTCGACAATCTCTACGGCTGTCGCGAGTCGCTGGTCGACGGCATCCGCCGCGGCACCGACGTGATGATGGCCGGCAAGGTGGCGATGGTCGCCGGTTTCGGCGACGTCGGCAAAGGCTCGGCGGCGTCGTTACGCCAAGCTGGTTGCCGTGTCGTGGTTGCCGAGATCGATCCGATCTGCGCGCTGCAGGCCGCCATGGAAGGCTATGAAGTTGCCACCATGGAAGACGCGGCGCCGCGCGCCGACATTTTCGTCACTGCGACCGGCAACGTCGACGTCATCACCATCGAGCACATGCGCAAGATGAAGCATCGCGCCATCGTCGCCAATATCGGTCACTTCGACAGCGAGATTCAGGTGGCGGCGCTGCGCAACTTGAAATGGCATAACGTCAAGCCGCAAGTCGACGAAATCGAGTTCCCCGACGGCAAGCGCATCATTCTGTTGTCGGAAGGCCGCCTCGTTAATCTCGGCAATGCCATGGGCCATCCGAGCTTCGTCATGTCGTCATCCTTCACCAACCAGACGCTGGCGCAAATCGAGCTGTGGACCAATCCCGACAAGTATCAGAACAAGGTCTATACGCTGCCGAAGCAGCTCGACGAAAAAGTCGCGCGGCTGCATCTCGACAAGATCGGGGTGAAGCTGACCAAGCTGTCCGACAAGCAGTCAAACTATATCGGCGTTCCGGTGCACGGGCCGTACAAGTCCGATCACTACCGGTACTGAGTTCCGCTCATTCCCGCGACAGCGGAAGTCCAGATTGCGAGCGAAAAGATGCCTCCGAGAACCGCGGGGTCCCCGCTTTCGCGGGAACGAGCGGTTGCCCAAGTAAATTACCACTTGAATTCACTTGCCGCTTAATCACCAGCGCCGCGAAATAGATCAGCAGCACGAGCGTGCCGAGCACCATGGCGCTGTGCCGATAGGCCCAGACGGTGAAAGCTTCCCCCACCGCGTCGTTGCCAGCCAGCGTAACTAAGGCGAAGCTCATGAGTAGCACCGCGCGGCCCAGTCGACCGGTGCGCTGATCACGCCAATTGTGCGCCAGTAGCGTCATATAGGGCAGGAGCAGCGCGACATAATGCGAGCGGCTTGTCATTGGTGAGAGCATCAGCATGGCGATGAGCAGGAGCGAACCGTCGATCGCGATCGATTGGGGCCGGCGCGGCGATACCGCAAGCAGCGTTCCGACCACAACAATGAAGCAACCGTCGGCGACAGCCAGCGCCACGTCGAACAAGCCGCGGTAATGCGCTTCGTCAACGTTCAGCGCGACCGCCCCGCGCAGTGAGTGATTCAAGATATTGGCGCCGTCCCAGAACGCGAACGGCGCGCCCGCCGGATTGACGCCGAGCGACGGCCCAGCCACCTCGCCGAGCCAGGTTGCGAAATAGCCGGGCCCTCCCGCCGGCGCGAACAATAGATCGGGCAGCAGCGACGCCAGCGCGTAGACAAGCACGAATGCCGCAGCCGCGGCGAAATAGCGCTTCCACAACAGGTAGGGCAGAAAGATCAATGGCGTCGCTTTCAGCGCCGCCGCCAGCGCGAGACTGGCGCCTGCGGCTAGCGGGCGGTCTTCGCGGAGCGCCGAAAGGCCGAGCAGTACGGCAACGAGAACCAGCGCGTCATAGGCCTGATTCTCGAATACCGCGAGAATGAGCTTGGCGGACAATAGCAGCGCAAAAAATCGTAGCCAAAACAGTTCGGCGCGCTCAAGCGGCGCGGCGAGCGATTTACGAGCGACGGTTTCGCACAGTTTGAATGCACCGATCGTGACGGCGAGCGTCACCCCGTACCAGACGAAATCGCGCAGCCACAGCGGCAACGGCGCGAATGGCAACATGACGAGAGCGAAGAACGGCGGATAGGTGAAGCCCTGATCGCAAACCTGCAGCATCTGGCCATGCCACAGGCAGGAGGCCGCCTGCGGATAGGTCTCCATGCCGACGGGGAGTTTGACAAAGCGCGGGTAGTAAGCGGCCGCGGTGGCGATGAGGAGCAGCCATGCGGCGTAGCTCCGGACGTGCCACTGTAGATTTTGCGGCAAATTCAGGAATGGCAACGCAACGCTCACGGCGGCAAGGTCCCGATGGAACGCGACAGCGACTCGCCAACGGCGTCACTTCGGCTTGGTTCCTAACTTTCCCCTCCCGCCCGCGCGCGGAGCGCGTGGTGGGGAGGGATAGGGGTGGGGGGACTTTCTTTAGTTCGCCCCCCACCGCAAAGCGGGGGGAGGGGAAGCAAATGCCTGCTGCTAGTGCGAGTAGAATGCAAAATCACTTCGGCGGGATGATCGCGATCTGGTAATCGACCGGCGTGTCGGATGAACCGAAGAAGCGGCGCGCGAGGGCGACGTCCTCGGTGTTGCCGCCATAGCGCGTCATAAAGGCGGTGAGTTCCCGCAGACAACCCGGTTCGGCGCGCGGACACACGATGGCGATGCCTTCGCGGGCGATGCGCGCCTGGTCGACCCACGGCGTGCGCATCGGTTCGGTGACCACGAAGGTCGCCGGCGGATCGGCGAAATAGAAGTTGCTGCCGTCGACCACCGGCCGGTTGCCGCCGACAATGCGCAGCGGCTGACGAGTTTGCGAATGCCACGCCTGCTCGACCGCTTGCGCGATCAGCCGATAATGGCTCGCATAATTGGTCACGCCCTGGCGATGTATGACGAGCGCGATGACCGGGGATGCGGCGAGCAGCAGCAGCGGAAAAATCACGGCGAAAGCCAAAATATAGACCGCCGCAGTGCGATTGACGGCAATGAGAGGTGACGCAAACAGCACGATCGGGAGCAAGGTCATTGCCGACATCGACCATAGCGGATCGAGCTCCGCGCGCGCCGCGATCGCGGCCAGCGCGGCAAGGATTAGCGGCGCGGCGAAGGCGATCAGGATCGTCCGCCGCTCCGCTGCTCTCGGCCACAGCGTATCTTTGATCGCAGCGAGGCTCGGCAGGGTGGCGAGAGCGCCGAGCGCGATCGGGACGGCGATATAACCGAGCACGCTTGCCAGGAAATATAGCGATCCGGCCGCTGCGTGCGCGAGGGTGGTGGCGTGCGAGGTAAAGGCAAAATCGACGGTGGTGAAGCCGTGCGTCGCGATCCAAAAGACATGCGGCGCCAACACGGCGGCGCCGGCGGCAATGGTCAGCCACGGCGCCGGTGACCGGAAATAGGCGGAGCGGCGCGGGTCGCTCAATGCGGCGAGCCCGAGTCCAGCGAGCAAAAAGATCGACCAATATTTGCCGAGCATGGCGGCGCCGGCGGCAAAACCTGCGAGCGCCGCGAAACCGGCCCGGCGGGTTTCGAATGACAGCAGAAACCACCACGTAGTGGCTGCCCAGAACGGCGTGAGCACCGAACTCGCGTTGTATTTCAGTGCGTGAAAATTATAGAACGGCAACAGGCTCAACAGCGCCAATCCAAGCACGCGCTTTTCCGGAGTCAGATACCGTCCGGCAAGGCGCCACGCGATCCACAGCGCCATCGTCGCGAGCACAATTCCGAACAGATAAAACGCCCAGTCTTGCCGCGGCATCACTGCGAACCAGGCGCGCACCAGCCAGGCGCCGAGCGGCGGATGGGTCGGCGCGCTTAAAGACACCTGGTGCGACCAGGCGAACATTTCGCCGATGTCGAAATGAAGATCTTGGCTGCCTTTGGCGATGACGCCGTAGAGCGACCACGCCGCGGCATAGCCGGCGAGGAGGACGAGCATGGTGCGCTCGCTCTTCGCCGGATCGATCAGCGCGGCAAAAATCCGTTCGAACGGATTTCGCCTTACGCGTGCGGTTGCGGCGAGGGTCATAAGTGTAGCTGATCTATCGGGACGCAGCCGCGGCGCGGGGCGCCGCCAATACCTCGGCGACGGCGGCATAGACTTCCTCGACTGCGATCGCGCGCATGCAGACATTGTCGGTGCAGGCGGTCTTGCGATGGTTATGCGCAGTGACACAGGGCGAACAGGCGAGCCCCGCATAGATCGCGCGCGAAGTGCCGAGCGGTTGGTAGAGCTTGGGCGTCTCCGGACCGAACAGCACGATGGTGGGAAGCCCGGCGGCCGCGGAAAAATGCGCCGGACCGGAATCGTTACTCACCATCAATGTTGCCTGCGCATAAAGCGCCGGCAGGTCGGCAAGACTCGAATGACCGGCGAACGAGACCGAGCGCGGCCCATTGATCCGCGCGAGCTCCTCGGCTCTGGCGCGCTCCTCCGGCGCGCCGGTAATCAGCACGACGACGTCGTCATGGGCGGCGAGGATGCGGCCAATCAATTCGGCAAATCGCTCCGGCATCCAGCGCCGGTGCGGCAATAGCTCACTCGCGTTCGGATTGATCAGAACGAGGCGCTGGCGCGCCGGATCGAACGGCACCAGGGCACGGATGCGTGCGAGCATGTGCTCGTGCGCCTCTCTGCTCGGCGGCGGGAGCGCCACTTTGAGCTGATCGTCGCCGATCACGGTCTTGGAATAGGGCACCGTCGGTGCGGGAGCGGCGAGCGCCTCGACCAGCGCGATGAAGTTTTTGGCGATGTGGATGTGCGGATTGTAGACGACGCGGTGCGTGAGCATCTCGCCGCGATAGAGCCCCTCATTGTGAAAGCGATGAAAGCCGACGCGCCGCTCGGCGCCGCTTAGACCGCCCAACAGCGCGGTAAAGCGCGAGAACAGTTCCAGATCCACAACCGTGTCGATGTCTTTAAGGCGGCACCAGCGCAGGAAAGCGATCGTGTCGCGGGCCAGCGCGAACAGCGATTTGTCGGAGATGGTGAAAACATTCTCGCGGGAAAATGTCCCCAACAGGTCGAGTGAGCCGGCATTGCGCTCGAATATGACGAAAAACAGTTCGGCGGAAAGCTCAGTGCGCGCCTTGCGCATTGCCGGCTCGGCGAGGATGGTCGTGCCCATTTCCGATAATTCGACGAACAGGATGTGCCGCAGCGGCCGCGCCGCACGGGGGCGAAACCAGTCGCGCAAGCGCACGAGCAGCGTCGCAGCGGCGCAGAGCGGCACGCCAGCCCAATGATCGATGCGGCGCATCGTATCGACGTTCATCGGATCGCTCGCCTTAGGGCATGATCCCGAAAAGTAGATACCGGTTTCCCGCCTGCGCGAAGCCATGCCATCTGCTTGTCTCTCCTCCCGCTTGATGCTTCGGCGGGCGAAGCCAGGTCGGAAAAGATCATGCTCAAACAATAATTGGCCTACGGAATACGGGACATAACCCGTCCCGTGGCAGTTCTACCGCGTCCACCTTCGCTTTGCGAACCGAAAGCCTTGTTACTTAAAACCTTGCCGCTTGATGAGACGGATGTTATCTGCGCCGCCATGAGCGCGGCCGCAATCGAAAAAATCCGCAACTTCGCCATCATCGCCCATATCGACCACGGCAAATCGACGCTTGCCGACCGCCTGATCCAGCTCACCGGGGCGCTGGAGGCGCGCGAAATGGTCGATCAGGTGCTCGATTCCATGGACATCGAGCGCGAGCGCGGCATCACGATCAAGGCCCAGACGGTACGGCTCAACTACCATGCGCGCGACGGTAAGGATTACGTGCTCAATCTCATCGACACGCCCGGCCACGTCGATTTCGCCTACGAGGTCAACCGCTCGCTCGCCGCTTGCGAAGGCTCCCTCCTCGTGGTCGACGCCTCGCAGGGGGTGGAGGCGCAGACGCTCGCCAATGTCTATCAGGCGATCGACAACAATCACGAGATCGTGCCGGTGCTCAACAAGGTCGATCTGCCCGCGGCCGAGCCGGAAAAGGTGAAAGAGCAGATTGAGGACGTGATTGGGCTCGACGCCTCGAACGCCATCCTGATCTCGGCCAAGACCGGCGACAATGTGCCGGAAGTGCTGGAGGCGATCGTGCATCGGCTGCCGCCGCCGAAAGGCGACGCGGCGGCGCCGCTGAAGGCGCTCTTGGTGGACAGCTGGTACGATTCCTATCTCGGCGTCGTCGTGCTGTTTCGCGTCGTCGATGGGATCCTGAAAAAAGGCCAGCGCATCCGCATGATGGGCACCGACGCGGCCTACGAGGTCGACCGCGTCGGCGTGTTCACGCCCAAGCGCGTCGAGCTCGACGAGCTCGGGCCTGGCGAGATTGGTTTTCTCACCGCCTCGATCAAGGAAGTCGCCGACACCCGCGTCGGCGACACCATCACCGACGAGCGCAAGCCGGTCGCCGCGCCGCTCCCCGGCTTTCGCCCGGCGATCCCGGTGGTGTTTTGCGGCCTGTTCCCGGTCGACGCCGCCGATTTCGAAGCGCTGCGCGCCGCCATGGGCAAGCTCCGCCTCAACGATGCGAGTTTTTCGTATGAAATGGAGACCTCCGCCGCGCTTGGCTTCGGTTTCCGCTGCGGCTTCCTCGGCCTTCTCCACCTCGAAATCATTCAGGAGCGGCTGGAGCGCGAATTCAACCTCAATCTGATCGCGACTGCGCCGTCGGTGATCTACAAGATCAAGCTCCGCAACGGCCAGGAGCTGGAAATTCATAATCCGGTCGACATGCCGGATCCGAACCACATCGAGGAAATGCGCGAGCCCTGGATCGAGGCGACGATTCTCACGCCCGACGAATATCTCGGTGCTGTGCTCAAATTGTGCCAGGACCGGCGCGGCGAGCAGAAGGAGCTCACTTACGTCGGCAACCGGGCGCTGGTGAAATACAATCTGCCGCTCAACGAAGTAGTGTTCGATTTCTACGACCGGCTGAAATCGGTGTCGCGCGGGTATGCGTCGTTCGATTATCACCTGACCGATTATCGCACCTCCGATCTGGTCAAGCTGCAGATGCTGGTCAACGGCGAACCGGTCGATGCGCTCGCCATGCTGGTGCATCGTACCCGCGCCGAACAGCGCGGCCGCGCCATGGCGGAAAAACTCAAGGAGTTGATCCCGCCGCACATGTTCCAGGTGCCGATCCAGGCCGCGATCGGCGGCAAGATCATCGCGCGCGAGACCGTGCGCGCGTTTAGGAAAGACGTCACCGCCAAGTGCTACGGCGGCGACGTCACCCGCAAGCGCAAGCTTCTCGACAAGCAGAAGGAGGGCAAGAAGCGCATGCGGCAGTTCGGCAAGGTCGACATCCCGCAGGAAGCCTTCATCGCCGCTCTGAAAGTGGATGTGTGAGCTTCGCGTTAGGCCCGGAGAAATTCGCTAATTAGTTTCCCTAGGAATCAGACTAGGGCGTGTACTCATAAACGCGCCCGACAGTGTCCGCTTTCGAGGGTAAAGCAGACATTGCAATTTCAGAGCGGCATGTCCGCTTCTGACCCGAAGCTGACGTGTGGAGCCGCTTCAACTGGCCAATTGCGTGCATGCAGGTAGCCTGGCCTACTGAGGTCGGCTTCCCGTTATTGCATTTACACGGGCACTACAGGTGATGCGCCCTGTTGCATCCGGAATCAGCTGCGCGCGCATTCGCGTTTTAAGCAGCTCTAGCTTAACTGGATCCATAGCCGCGATCGTTTGGCTAACCGTTGCAGCAAGTGTGCTGGTCGTCCAATAATCCTCAAAATCAGCAAACGTTCGGCGCACTGTGATTTCTCGGGTCGCGATTTCATCGAGCGCGGCGTCTCTCCACAACTGCCGCAAAGCCTCCAAGCCGGTTATATCGGAACGAGGTGGCCACGGGGCAGGCAAACCAATCGCATCCATTTCGGCATGCATTAGTTCAAGCGGATGTCCACCACCAGTCATGTCCCAGACATAAGCTGCTACCGTGCCACCCAGACGAACCACCCGTACCATCTCGTCCACGCCCTTGGCAGGATCGGGAACAAAGAAGATTACCAGCGCCATAACGGCGGCATCGAACCTCTCGTCGGAGAAAGGAAGCGCCAGTGCATCGCCCTGTTGAAACTTGGCGATTTGGCCTAAGGGCCGTGCGCGCGCAAAGGACAGCTGCGCCTCAGAGGGATCAACTCCTTCGATCTCCGCCGGCGCACAACGTTCTACAAGCAATTCCGTAAATGCGCCGGTCCCGCAGCCAACATCGATCCAACGTAGTCCGCAAGATGGCGCTAGCCAATCAAGGAAGATCTCGCCCGCTGCTCGGCTCCAAGCCCCCATCATCCGCTCATAGGCGACGCCGTCACCGTAGCGGATTTGAATTTCGCCCATTGAGACTATCTCTTATCGCGGCCATGCCACGATATCATGTCTGAGAATTTAGTCTGAACGTCCGTTTCATGCGCTTTGTCTGTTTTGAGGGGTAAAGCGGACGTTGGGGCCGGATGCGCGATGTAGCGATAAGCCGATCACCAGCGCGCCGCAGTCGACGATGTGCATAGCGCGGCGGTATCGTGCTAAACTGGCTTGAGCCCCGGAGGCCTGTTCATGAACCCGCACGTCAAGCTTGCCACTGTCACGCAATCCGAAATTTCGCCTGCCGAGTGGCAGGCCCGCGTTGACCTCGCCGCGACTTATCGGCTGATCGCACACTACGGCTGGGGCGACGTCATCTACAATCATTCCTCCATGCGGGTGCCCGGCGAGGAGCGCAAATTTCTGATCAAGCGGCATGAACTCCTATACACCGAGGTGACGCCGTCGAACCTCGTCAAGGTCAGCATGGATGACGACCTCGACGAGTCCGCGGGCGTCAATCGGCCCGGCTTCACGCTGCACGGCGGCGTGCTGTCGGCGCGGCCGGACGTCAACTGCGCCGTCCACGTGCATACCGAGATCGGCATGGCACTCGCCGGATTGCAGCACGGACTGCGCATGGTGTCGCAGCCGGCGGTGCGTTTTTACAATCGCGTCGGCTATCACGATTACGAAGGCATCACCGAGGATTTCGGCGAGCGCGCCCGCATCAACAAGGCGCTGGGCAAGAACCGCGCGTTAATTATGCGCAATCACGGCCTGCTCACGGTGGGCCAGACCGCGCGCGAAGCCTTCGTCTTGATGAAGTCGCTGATCGAGGCGGCCGACATTCAGCTCAAAATGGAAGCGACCGGCGGCGACCTGATCGAAATCCCGGCAGAGATCTGCGAAAAGACCGCGCACCAATACGAGCATCACGATTCCGGCCGCGGCTCGGCCGATTGGCCGGCGTACTTGCGGATGCTCGACGCCATCGATCCGCAGTGGCGGAATTGAGCGCCGCAGCGCCAACGGCTGCAGACGTCTTCGAATGTCTGGTTTTGACCCGAAGCGGACATTCACTCGTTCAGCACGTTGCTACAGAGCAACACAGGCCGGAAATCTGCGGAATATCCCCTCGGGCACCCACGGATGCCATTTTCTGGTGGCGATTATCGCGTTGCTTCGGGGGATTCCCAAATGAGCAACCGAGCCATTTCCATTGTTTCGGGGGCCGCTTTCATCCTATCTGCGAGCGGGTTGGCATGTGCGGCTGATATGGCGGTCAAGGCTCCGCCGCAAACCCCCGCGCCGGTCTATAGCTGGACGGGTTGCTACATTGGGGGCAACGTCGGAGGTCTGTGGGGGCGTGATACCACGACCATGGATCTTAGCGACCCAGAGCCGGTCGCTACCGGCCTGACCGGCTTGGTCGCCGCCGGTGCGATAAGGCCATGATCCACGACTTGACCAATTTAGAGGCATTGCTTCACCAGTACGATCCTCAAAAAGTCCTGGTTGGTCCTCTGCTGGATCTTTGGACGAATTCCAGCTTTCGTGTCTTCAATATCGCCGGCAAGGGCGGCAAGATCTACGAAACTATTGGCCTTGGATTTGTCGAACTCGAAATCGATGCGCGGCGACGACGCGCCAACATCGTCGCTGTCTTAGAAAGCTGTTTCGGCGAAGTGCAGATCTTCGACAATCAGCTAGAGATCGCACAAATGGCCCACACGCTGTGGGCGAACGATGAGACGGCACGATTTTTGGCAACTGTTTCGCGGGAATCGAAGCCACGACCGACGAGAGACACTGGTCAAAAACAGAATTTGGCCGCTCCTGATAAGGTCAATGTGCTGCCCGGCGATCTGGGATTGTCCGATACTGATGCATTTGCGAATCCTGGAACGATTGCGGAATCTGGCTCGAATTTAGAAGCTGTCAGAAACTTGCCGGCAGCCGTCGCTGGCGGTTCAGTCTCGAAGAAGTACCGACTCTGGGCTCTCAGCGGTCTTGTAGCATACTTGGCTCTGAGCTTTGTTGTTGGATTTCTCATTGGCACGAAGGTTTTTTCGAGTTTTACCAGCATGCAACAGACCGCGAACGAAGCCACATTATCCCGCAATGCCGCACCGTCGATCACAGCCGGCAATGACCCCTCACAGGCAACGGGAACAGTAACGCACCCGATCCCATCCGGCCACATTGGGAGCGCTAACCGCGAAGCGCAACCGAGGGAAGCTGTACGCGTTACCTCACCTTCCGTGCTGACATCACAGCCAGACGTGGCGGGCGGTGAAGCTGGTGCTGCACCTTTCACGGGAGCGCAGCCCTCACAGAACCCGAGTGATCAAGCTGAGGCTGCTCCGGACCAACAGCTATCGCAATCACCAAAGGCGCAGGGCGATCAAGCTGACGGTTCTATCTTGCTACCGCAATCGTCACCATCGCAAACGGCGAAGACACAATCCTCCTCTGCTGAGACTGTGCCTCTATCGATACCACAGCCACCAGAGGTAGCGCCGACTCAAGTTTTTGTCTCACAGGCGAGTACACAATTAATGACTGGTCATGACGGACCACAATTGTTGCCGAGCGAAGCGGCCACGCCTAAAGCCCCAGAGGCGTCATCTACCGCACCGCAGCGGCAAGCGTCCATCTCAGCGATAGTTCCGTTGCCGCGACCACGCCCGGTGGTAAACGCAGTTCCATCTGACCGTCCGCGTCGCCGCCCGCCGACGAGGTGATCGAGTAAAACAACTTTTTTGCAACGCTGAAGTCTGTTTTTGAATCCAAGTTAAAAGTCGCGGAATTCACCGGCTTAATTCACAATCGCTGTTATAGACCGCCCGTAAACACAAACCGCGTGCCCACTGCGGAGTGGATCACCCTATCCCCGAGTTCGGCCCGGGCGAGATCGTAGAAGCGGTCACCAGTGCAGTGGCCGACGATGATGTATTTGGGATCGATGTCACGGAATTCGGCAATCGCCCTTCGTATATAGTCGTCATTGAGCGGCGGCACGATGTGAAAGCCGCCGATGACGGCGAGCACTTGATCAATGCCCGAGGCGGACACCGCTGCGCGCACCGTATTGATGACGCCTCGATGGCTGCACGACGTGAGCACGACGAGACCGCGTCCCTTCACGTTGTAGATGGTGGCGATCTCATGATCAAAGTCGTCCGGGATGTAACCACCTGTGTTTTTTTCGGGTGGCATCTTTTCGGGAAAGCAGCCGAAGCCGTCAAAGATGCCGATGATCTCCGTAGTCGGGCGCAAAGGCGTCTCGAACGAAACCTGCCCGATCCGGCCGGTGGTGAAAGCGTGATCAGCGACGACGGCCGACTCTGATGACTTCATCAGCATCAGCCCGGAATCCAGAATAGCCTTGCGGTCGAGCGCCCCGAATTGACCCTCGCCGATGCGGCGTATGCAAAAAGCATCCTCACCGCCGACGTAGAACGGGATTTCCTTTTTCAGGGAACGGCCGTGCCTCTCAAGGAACCCAACCATACCTCCGAAATGATCGTAATGTCCGTGGCTCAGGACCATTGCATCGAACGTAGACGGATCGATCCCGATGATTGCCATGTTGTTATTGAGAACCTCGGGCGTGAATCCGAAGTCGACTAGCACGTTGCGCTCCTCGCCGCCGGCGAAGGATTGCGCGTGCAACGAGAGGCCCCATTCGGCATTCAATATGTGCCGTGGTGAGCGGTCAGGATAGCTAAACGGAACACGCCGTTCGATGGTCAGACTGTCGCGCGTTTCTTCAGGCACGAACAACTGAGTGAGATTGTCCGTGACGATGCGCACGGCAACTCGATCGACTTCCGGCACATTCTCGAGCAGTCTTTTCGCCTCCCGTGTCCGCGCATTGGCGGCGAGCGTCGCCATCACTGCGGTAACGAAGCCCACTCCGCCGATGCACAAGGGGCCCCCAGACGATGCGAGCGGCGCAGCACAATTGCATAAATTGAACAGCATGACAGGCTCTCCTTCATGCATCACAATGATGCGCGGCTCGCCTTTTCCTGTCCAGGCGGGGATTCATTCGCCCGACCGATTCAATCGGTTTTGCCTGCCGGTTAAGTTCTTTTCGATTTGCAGTTTTGCTGCAAGCGCGAATGTCTCTTATTGGCCCAAAGCGGACATTCGGTGAGCGCGGTTCGATGTCCGCTATTGGGTGAAAAGCGGACATTGACCAGCTGCGGTCGATCGACCCCAATTTATGAGGACACGACCTAGTCGCTACGCCGCTGCAACGGCGAGGCCCTCCTGCTCGCAGGAATTGGCGATGTCGGACACCGTGGCGCGCTGCATGTCGCGTTTCCAGCGCAGGTCGTCGAATTCGGATCCGCGATGCATGGTGCAGCGATCGTCCCAGATCACCAGGTCATGGACCCGCCAGCGATGCGTGTAGACGAATTGCCGCTGGGTAGCGTGCGCTATGAGTCCATCGATCAGCGCCCGCCCTTCCGGCTCGGGCATGCCGAAGATGCGGCCGGCATGCGACGCGAGATAAAGCGATTTGCGGCCCGATTCCGGGATGACACGCACCAGCGCTTGCGGCACCGGCGGCATGCCTTCCCGCTCTTCGTCGCTGAACTCGGTGAAGCCCAGTCGCGCGCGCGAATTGAAGATCGAGTGCTCCGCGACAAGATCTTGCAGCCGCCGCTTCGTGTCTTCGGGCAGCGCATCGTAGGCGGCCCGTTCATCGGCAAATTCGGTGTGGCCACCGATCGGCGGAATCGAGCGCGCATAGAGCAGCGATGCCCGCGCCGGCAGGCGCTTGAATGAGCTGTCGGTGTGCCACAGCCGATTGCCGAGCTCAAACATGCGTCGGCGCGAGTTCTCGCCCCAGACCTTGTTGTCGGCATCGAGATTGGAGACGTCGGCGAACTCCTTGCGCACGCGCAATTTCGCGTCTTTGCGGAACAGCGCGATCGTGGTCTCGAGCGGACCGAAGTTTCTGGCGAAGTCGAGATGCTGATCCTGCGATAAATGCTGATCGGGGAAGATCAGCACTGCATATGTCGTGAATGCTTCTTTGATCGCCAGGAGGTCGGCTGGTTCGAGCGATGTCGACAAGTCGACGTCGGCGATTTCAGCGACAAAACCGGGTGTGACGGGACAAACGGTGATAGGCATGGGTCAATTCCTCCGCGGCGTATTTTACTTACTACGGTCCGAATTTCCTGATCGAAATCGAGGCCATCGCAGCTGCCTAATTGTGGCAAGTTCCATCGCCGCAAAAAAGCCGTTTGGGGGCGACCGTGTCGGCACGCTGCGGCAGCGCATGTGTGTCTTTCCAACACTAGAGGAGCACGAGCCCACGCCGGTAGGGTGAGGGCGTCATGACAAGGGGAGTTACTTCCATGAAGAAGCTCGCTCTACCACTGGCCGCGGTGCTTGCTCTCCTCAGCATCGCGGGCTGTGCGCAATACTACGGCAAGGGCAAAGCCCCGCCGCCGGTTGTTACCAAAGGCTAGGCAAGTGTTGGGGGGTTGAGGGACCGGCCATCGTGCCGGTCCCTTTCTTTTTAGGCGCGGACACGCGCCTGACCAGCGGAGTCGGCGAATTACGCCGGACGTACATTGAGCCGGTCGAAACGCGCCTTCTGTTCGTCGCTCAGCGAGTCGTAAAACTTCACCAGCGCCGGCTGCACCGTGTCGAGAGCTTGCAGCATGGAATTAAGACGACCCGCCATCGCCGCCAAACGCCCGGTCGGCGTCAAGCTCTGACCTTGCTGGCAGCTGCCTTTGAGGATGTCTGCGGCCTGCGCCGACGCATCGTTGAAATCCTTCAGCGCGGTGTCCTGGCGCACGTTCAACTGCAGCGATCGCTCGATCCGAGCAACCGGCAGCCCGGTGCTGCGCGTAGACCTGTTGCACAGCCCGCCAACATCGGTCTCGCGACCCGCCGTGTTGATATCTTCGTCAAGCGCATTGAAGCGCTCCTTCTGCTCGTCGTTCAGAGAGTTGTAGAAGGCATCGAGCGCCGGGCGGACTTCTTGCACCGCCTGCAGCATCGCCTCGACCCGACTTCGCATTGCCGTGAGCCGGCCTGTAGGCGTGCTCGCCAGTTCGTTCGGGCAGTTTGCCTTTAGAACGCCCACCGCCTTAGCCGTGGCGGCTTTCAAATCATTGAGCAATGCCCGCTGGTGCCGATCGGGATTAACCTGCTGAGCGATCCGCTCGATCGGGAAGTCGGTCAGTCCTTGCTCTTGCCCCGAGCAGATTTGCGAGCCGCCGGGCAGCGCAGCTGACGGCCGTGAGACCCCAGTCGCAGAGGAATAAACTGTGCTCGAAGCTGGCGCGCCAGCATAAGCATAGACGTCTTCGGGCGCATAATATTCAGGCGCATAGGCTCCATAGATGCCTTCGAAGACATCGTCGAACGCATACGGCCAGAAGGTGTCGTAGGCATACGGCCAGAACAGGTAATCGATACAATCGTCATAGGCGTAGGGCCAGAACACCGGGCCGACAAAGCCGAGCACGAAACCGAAGACGAAATGGTCGTGGTGGTGTCGCCAACCCCAGTCTTTGCCCCAATTCGATTGGGCAAAGTTGCCGCGGAAGGTCGACTGCGTCAAAGATCGCGTTGTGGGATCACGCGACGACAGATTGGCCAGCGTCGTATTGCGCAAGATCGGCGAACCGCCGGTGTAATGCATCTGCAGATGCTTCGTTTGCGGCGTGTTGAGCGTCAACTGCCGCGCATTCTTGGTCGCTGCACCGCCGGGGCTGGTGGCTCCGGCGCCAGTGGCGGTGGTCGTTGGCAGCTTGGCTTTGGTCGAAGTCGCCGGAACATTGTTGCTCAAACGCGGGGTGACATTGCGATCCGCGAGCGCCTTTGCACTTGGCTTCCCAGGCTTCCCAGTCGGCCCCTGCCGAGCGACGTTCCGGGCAGCGACGCTAGACCGCGGGGCGGTGACGTGGCGCCCTGCAAATCGCTCGGACGCCGGTACGTGCGCAGTCGTGTGCGGCGCAGTAAAATTCCGTGAAGTAATGTGCGGTGCGGTAGAGCGGGGGGCTGTTGCAATATGCGGCGCCGCCGTGCGAGGCGCAGTGAAACGCGCGCTCGGCGCCGAGAAGTGGGGCGCTGAAGTCTGCGGCGCTGAAATACGAGGCGCTGCGGTAAAACCGCCGCCACCGCCGCCGCCCCCGCCACCGCGGGGCATGGAGAAGCCACCGCCGCCGCCACCGCCGCCGGGTGCGCCACCACCGCCAGGGCCGTGCCGCTCGCGCTGCGCGTTCGCGCCCGTCACAACAGCGGTGGAAATGAGAAAGATAAATGCAAGCACAGAAGCGGTCGGACGCATGGATTTCCTCCACGTCGCGCCCCCTCCTTAAACGCTTGTCTCAAACAAGAGTTTCAATGTACCGCCGGCACCTGGCCATTTACGGGTGTTCATAAAGCGGTTGCACTGCCGCAGGCGCAGCAAGCGAGCTTCTTCGCGATGCGGGCTAATGAATCACGATCGTGGTCGCCGCCATGCCTTCGTGCTGGACGAGGCCGAACAGGATCGCGGCGTTGCCGGGATCAAGCCGCACGCAGCCATGCGAGGCGGGACGGCCGAGATGCGAAATCTCGTAACTGCCGTGAATGGCGAAGCCGCCGTAGAAGAAGATCGAATGCGGCATCGGCGAATTGTAATATTTGCGGGAGAACCAGTGCCGCGCCAGCATTTCGGGGTGATAGGTGCCGGGCGGGGTGATGTAACCGCGCCGCGCGGTGGAGACGCGCCAGTTGTAGCGCGGCGCTCCGTCGACGGTCACCGCCATGCGCTGTACCGCGCGGTCGATCTCGACGACGATGGCGGCGCTGGCGCTTCTCGTCAGCGCGACAATCAATACCAGCGCGGCCAGTACGCAGCACAAAGGACGCATGGCAGGGCCCGACAGCCGTTAGGCAAAATCAGTACGTAGCGCGAAGTGCTTGTAAAGCGGTTACCGCGAGCAAAATGTCTTTATGTATCTGTTTTTCCCGGGCGCAGCGCAGCAGCACCTGTCATTGCGAGCCAACGGGTCCGGCCCGACCCGCCTTCGCTCGCTCAGCGAGCTTCGGCGGGTATTGAGTCCGCCGAAGCGCGGAGCGTGAAGGCGGAAGTGGCCGGCCCGATGACAAGCTCCGCGAAGCAATCCAGTTAATTAGCGAGTCTGGATTGCTTCGTCGCTGGCGCTCCTCGCAATGACGCTGCTGCAAGATTGAGCTAACCATGACGGCCTTCGATCTCTTTACCATCGGCCACTCCAATATTCCGGCGGAACGCTTTACCGCGATGCTGCGCGCCGCCGGCGTCGAGACGGTCGCAGACGTGCGCTCGGTCCCCGCGTCGCGGTTCTGCCCGTGGTTTTCGGCGAAGAATCTGGCGCGGCTCTTGGCCGGCGCGAACATGAGCTATCTGTTCTTCGGCGATGAACTCGGCGGCCGGCCGCGCGATCCGTCGCTGTATTGCGACGGCGTCGCCGATTACGAGGCCATGGCGCGGCGGCCGAGCTTCCAGGAAGGTCTCGATCGATTGCTTGTCAACGCCGGACGGCGCTGTCTATGCCTGATGTGTTCGGAGCGCGATCCGCTTGACTGCCATCGCTGTCTATTGGTCGCCCGCGCGCTGGCGGCGCGCGGTGCGACGGTCGGACACATCTTGCATGACGGCGGAATCAAATCGCACGGCGTTACCGAGCGCCGGCTTCTCGAAGGTGCGGGTGAGGAGAGCGACCTCTTCGCAACTGGACAGAACGCGCGACTCGCGGCAGCGTATCGCCGCCGGGCGCGCGCCGTCGCGTACCGCGCTGACGGAAACAAGAGGACGACGACCGACAATAAAAAAGATCCGCAACAAGAAGATTCGCAATAGCAAGAAGAGTCTCTGATGCGCGCTGCTGCCCGCCTGGTTGCCGTTTTCCTTTTCGCGCTGGCCGGTTCGGCCGCCGCGCAGGAAAAGCACCTGATCGATCCGACGCCGCCTGGCTCGCTCAATCCTGAGCCGCTGCCGCCGCTCGAACATCCGGACGCCGCGACGCCGGCCAAGGAGTTTTTCGCGCGCAAGCCGACGCCGTTTCCCGGCCCTGCGCGCTCGATCGGCGGCTATTCCGACGGCTGCCTCGCCGGCGCCAGGCCGCTGCCGGTTGACGGCCCGTCCTGGCAAGTCATGCGGCTGTCGCGCAACCGCAACTGGGGCAACCCGCATCTCGTGCGCTTCATCGAGCGCTTTGCCAACAACGCCAAGAAAGTCGGCTGGAACGGCCTTCTGGTCGGCGACATGTCGCAGCCGCGCGGCGGGCCGATGATCTCAGGCCATACCAGCCATCAGGTGGGGCTCGACGCCGACATCTGGTTCACGCCGATGCCGGACCATATGCAAAGCCGCGAAGAGCGCGAATTCACGTCGGCGACCGATATCGTCGCGCCGAATCTTCTCGATGTCGATCCGCAAATCTGGACGCCCACCTATGCCGCACTGATCCGCGCCGCCGCCAAGGATCCGGCGGTGACCCGCATCTTCGTCAATGCCGCGATCAAGAAAGCGCTGTGCCGCGAGGCCGGCTCGGATCGCGATTGGCTGGAGAAAGTGCGTCCGTGGTACGGCCATGCCGAGCACTTCCACGTTCGCATCGCTTGTCCGGCGGATAGTCCCGATTGCAAGCCACAGCCGCCGCCGGATGAAAACGATGGCTGCGGTCACGAGCTCGATTACTGGTTCAAGGAATCGACCCTGCATCCGCCGCCGCCGCTTTTTCCCCCGAAGCCGAAGCCGCCGCTGACGCTCGCCGGCTTGCCGCCGACATGCAAATCGATCGCCCAGGCGCCGTGATCGCCAATTCGTGTCCCGGGTGCAGCGCAGCATGAAATGGTGCGCTGCTGAACCAGGACCTTTACAGACTCTGGAATACGTAACGATCCCGGATCTGCGGCGCACCGCTCTCGCGCTGCGTCCGGGAAACGAACCTGCGGAAACGGTTCACAATCCCGGCGTTCCAAAAAGCATCCGCTGCGCCAGCGCCGCGGCATACAACAAGCCGCAAGCGCAGACGACACCGACCGCGGTGAAATTGGCGGCTTGCTGTTCGGGCACTTTCGTCAATCGCGGCGCCCCGAGCCAAAACAGATAAACGCCGTAAACGCCGGTGAGCAGGAGAAAATGCAAGCCGGGCAGCAGCAGAAATATGCCGGCGAGCCAGAGCGGTGTGAACGAGTAGACCGCGAGCTTGAACGCGTCTTCGAAATCGCGGCGGCCGCCGAATAGCGGCGCCAAAAGGTCAATGATCAGGCCGAGCAGCAGCACAATGGCGCAGCTCGTGGCGTAACTGAAGATCGCGCCGAACAGTCCGTCGATGAGATCGGCGAGAAGTACGCCGGAAGGGGTAACCACGCCGATCAGCGTCGCACCGACAAAGCTGGAAAGGGCGGGGATCAGCGCCAGCACGGCGACATAGCGGCTCAGCAGATAGGCCGGATCGCCGATATCCTTTTCGATTCCGCGCCAGGCCGCGGCCGGATCGACCAGGATCGCCTTGGCGCGCACGAACGCGTTCATGCCGCCAGCGCCTTGGCGTCTTCGCGCAACAGCGCGGCGCCCTTTTCCGCGATCATCATGGTCGGCGCGTTGGTATTGCCGGAGGTGATCGCCGGCATCACCGAAGCATCGATAACGCGCAGATGCTCGATGCCGGTAACGCGCAGGCGCTCGTCGACCACAGTCATTGGATCGCTGGAGAGGCCCATTTTCGCGGTGCCGACCGGATGAAAGATCGTGGTGCCGATATCGCCGGCGGCCTTGACCAGTCCCGCTTCATCGTCGTCGCGAGCGGCGGCGCCGGGCAAGTATTCCTCAGGGTTAAAGCGCGCCAGCGCCGGTTGCGCTGCGATCCGCCGCGTGAGCCGGATCGCGCTGGCGGCGATGCGCCGATCCTCGTCGGTCGACAGATAATTGGGTTTGATCAGCGGCGGATCGGCGGGCTCACGCGAACGCAGGCGCAAGGCGCCGCGGCTCGTCGGCCTTAAGTTGCAGACACTCGCGGTAAAGGCCGGAAATTTGTGCAGCGGCTCGCCGAAGCGATCGAGCGACAGCGGTTGAATGTGGTACTGCAGATTGGCGCGCGGCTGGTCGCGATCGGAGCGCGTGAACAGGCCGAGCTGCGACGGCGCCATGGTCAAAGGACCGCGCCGGAACAGGGCATATTCGGCGAGCATGCGGACAAAGCCGAGCGGCGCGTGATAGCGCTCGTTCAGCGTGGTGATGCCCTGGACTTTGTAGATCATGCGGAGCTGCAAGTGATCCTGCAGATTGGCGCCGACGCCCGGCCGTTCGAGTAGGACGTCGATGCCGTTATCGCGCAAATGCGCGGCGGGCCCGATGCCGGACAGCATCAGGATTTGCGGCGATCCGATCGCGCCGGCGGCGAGCACGATTTCGCCACGGCAGCGCGCGCTGCGCATCGCGCCACCTTGCCGCCAGCGCACGCCAACGGCGCGCCGGCCCTCGAAGGTCAAGCCTTCGACCAGGCAGCCGGTCTCCAGCCGCAGATTGGCGCGCTTAAGCACAGGTTTGAGAAAGGCGCGGGCTGCGGACACGCGCCGGCCGCGTCTTTGATTGACATGAAAGGTGCAGCAGCCTTCGTTGTCGCCGCAATTGAAATCGGCGATGGATTTGATCCCGGCCTGTTCGGCGGCGGCGCGAAAGGCGTCGAGCAGATCCCAGCGCACTCGCGGCGCTTCAATGTGCCATTCGCCGCCGATCGCATGCGCGGCGCTTTCGCCCATGAAATGATTTTCGTGGCGCTTGAAGAACGGCAGCACATCGTCCCAGCCCCAGCCATTAAGTCCGAGCTGCCGCCAATGGTCGTAGTCCGCGGCCTGCCCGCGCATATAGATCATCGCGTTGATCGCCGAGGAGCCGCCGATCACTTTGCCGCGCGGATAGTTCAAGCTGCGGCCGTTCAGTCCCGGCTCCGGCTCGGTCTTGAAACACCAATCCGAACGCGGATTGCCGATCGCGAACAAATAGCCGACCGGGATATGAAACCAGATCCAGTTGTCGTTGCCGCCGGCTTCGAGGATCAGTATGCGTTTAGCGGGATCGGCGGACAGTCGATTGGCGAGCAGGCAACCAGCCGAGCCGGCGCCGACGATGATGTAGTCGTAGTCGCCGTCGATCGGCTCGCCTTGTGTCACTTGCCCCTGTGTCACTTGTCCTTGTGTCACTTGCCCCTGTGTCACTCGCTCTTGCGCCACATCACGCTCCCGCAATGCGTGCCGCAACATAGCAGCGTTCGCCGCAGGGAAAAGGGGCCGGGTTGGCAAACCCGGGTTGGCAAACTGGCGCCTCGCTTGTCGGGCGCGGCTCGCGGTCCTATCATCATCGGCGGCCAACGGCGCGCCGTGCGTGCGCCGGATCACAGCCCGGAACGACGGTTCCCTTAAAGCTGGCCGCGATCAATATCAGCATTCGCAATCGTGCGCGTGCCTGAGCGCGTCATGCGCATTGGAGAACCGTCGTGTTGCATCGAACCGGTCTTTTTGCGGCGCTCGCCGCCGTGCTCGCAGTTTGCGTGCTGCCGCCTGCCGCGCAAGCACAACAACAAGCTCAAGACAGATCCATCTTGGTCTTTGCCGCGGCGTCGATGAAGAACGCGCTTGACGACGTCGATGCCGCTTTCGCCAAACAAACCGGCATCGCGGTGGTCGCCAGCTATGACGCGAGCTCGGCGTTGATGAAACAGATCGAACAAGGCGCTCCGGCGGACGTCTACATTTCCGCCGATCAGAAATGGATGGATTACGGTTCGCAGAAAGAGCTTATCGATGACGGCACGCGCGTGAATTTACTCGGCAACACGCTCGTCCTGATCGCCGGAAAAGATTCGAAGCTGGACGATGTGACCATCGGTCCCAGCCTCGATCTCGCCCGATTGGCTGGCGCCGGCCGCATTGCAACGGGTGACGTGCGCGCGGTGCCGGTCGGAATCTACGCCAGAGCCGCTTTGCAAAAACTCGGGCTGTGGAACGCGGTCGAGCCGAAACTGGCGATGGTCGGCAATGTCCGCGCCGCGCTCGTTTTGGTTGCGCGCGGCGAGGCGCCGCTCGGCATCGTCTACGCCACCGACGCCAAAGTGGAGCCTGCGGTGAAGGTCATCGCCGCCTTTCCGGAGGATTCACACGAGCCGATCGTCTACCCCGCGGCGGCGACGCGAACTGCCAAGCCGGCCGCGGCGCTTTATCTCGTTTTCCTGCGCTCGGCCACCGCGCGGGCGATCTTCGAGCACTACGGCTTTCGCGTTCTGATCAAGCCCATTTCGTGAGCCGCGCCGGTTATGCTTGAGCTTTCTTCGGCGGAATGGACCGCGGTCGAACTGTCGCTCCGCATCGCGCTTGTGGCGACCGCATGGGCGTTGCCGTTCGGCATCGCCATCGGCTGGCTCTTGGCGCGCGGCAAGTTCTGGGGCAAGACCGTATTGGATGGTCTGGTTCACTTGCCGCTGGTACTGCCGCCGGTCGTGACCGGTTACCTGTTGCTCATGTGGTTCGGCCGCAAGGGCCCGATCGGCGCGTTTCTTTATGATCATTTTGGCGTAGTTTTCGCGTTCCGCTGGACCGGTGCGGCGCTCGCGTCCGGCGTGATGGGATTTCCGCTTCTGGTTAGGCCGATCCGGCTCGCGCTCGAGGCGATCGACCGCCGGCTCGAAGATGCGGCGGCGACATTGGGCGCCAATCCTGCCTTGGTGTTCTTTACCGTAACGCTGCCGCTGGCGCTACCCGGCATCGTCGCCGGAGTGTTGTTGTGCTTCGCCCGCGCGCTTGGCGAATTTGGCGCGACGATCACTTTTGTCTCCAACATTCCCGGCGAGACGCAAACGATCTCTGCCGCGATCTACACATTCCTGCAAATTCCCGACGGCGACGCCGCGGCAGGACGGCTGGTCGTCGTCGCCATCGTCTTGTCGCTTGCCGCGCTGATTGCCGCCGAATGGCTCGGCCGGCGCGCCAGCGCGCGCTTTCACGGGGAATGATCGTGCTTGCGGTCGAGGTGGAAAAACGGCTCGGCGCCCTTACCCTTGCCGCGCGATTCCAGATCGCCGGCGGCGTCACCGCTCTGTTCGGCCCGTCGGGAGCCGGGAAAACCTCGCTGGTCAATATGATCGCGGGCCTGCTCAAACCGGATCGCGGCTGCATTGTGCTCGACGACACGACGCTTTTCGATGCCGCAAAGGCCATCAATGTGCCGCCGCACCGGCGCCAGATCGGCTGTGTTTTTCAGGAAGGACGGCTGTTTCCGCATTTGAGCGTGCGGCAAAACCTGGATTATGGCAGACGCATGAGCGGCCGGCCGCGCAATCCAACTGAATTCGAACGAATCGCGTCACTGCTCGGAATCACCCATCTCCTCCAGCGCCGGCCGCGCATGCTGTCAGGCGGCGAACGTCAGCGCGTCGCCATCGGCCGCGCCTTGCTGATGCAGCCCCGTCTTTTGCTGCTCGACGAGCCGCTCGCGTCACTCGATGCCGGGCATAAAGGCGAAATCTTGCCTTATCTGATGCGGCTGCGCGATGAAGCCGCCATTCCGATGGTCTATGTCAGCCACATTGCCGGTGAGTTGCGCCAGATCGCGACCAGTGTGGTGCGGCTGGACGAAGGGCGTGTCCTGGCTGTCGGCGGGCTTGAACTCCTTGCCGGCGCAAGCTGATTGCTTCATGCCGGTGCCCATGCAGAGTAAGACTATACTGACGGCAAAACACGCCACCGCATGGGGGATCGTTTGCGGCGCCGGCGCGGCCTTGTTTTGGGCGCTGGGCTTTGTCGCCGCGCGCCAGGGCGTGACCTCCGGCCTGTCGCCGCTGGTGATCGCGCTGCACCGGTTCGTGTGGCCGGGATTTGCGCTCCTGCCGCTGGTCGCCAAGAACAATTTCGCCGATCTGCGCATGATCGGGCTTCCCCGCGCGACGGCGCTGGCGCTGTTTGGCGGCTTGCCGCTCGCGCTCTTGAGCTATGTCGGCTACGTCCTGGTGCCGCTCGGCCACGGCGCCGTCATTCAGCCATCATGCGCAGCGCTGGGCGGGCTGGTTCTGGCGCGCCTGGTGCTCAAAGAGCCGCTGTCGCCACGGCGCATTGCCGGTGCCGCGGTCATCGTGATCGGCTTGGCGGTGATCGGCGCCGAAGCGCTGCGCACGATCGGTGGCCATGGCGTGGTTGGCGATTTGCTCTTTGTCGCGGCGGGAAGCTGTTTCGCCATTTTCGGCGTGCTGGTGCGGCATTGGCGCATTGGGGCGATTCGGGCGACGGCGGTCACAAGCGTGCTCTCGCTCGCCGGGCTGCCGATTCTTTTATTCAGCTTCGGCAATATGCTCGCCGCCGGATTTTATGAGAATGCGATGCAGGCCGTTGTGCAGGGTGCGCTGGCGGGCGCCGGCGCGATTTATCTGTTCACGCGCGCGGTGGTTTTGCTCGGCGCGAGCCGGGCCGTGCTGTTTCCCTCGCTGGTGCCGCCGTTCACGCTGTTGATCGGATATTTCACGATCGGCGAGGCGCCGAGCGTTTCGCAGCTCGTCGGGCTTGTGATTGTGATTGCCGGCTTCCGGCTGACGCAAAGAGCGTGACGCCGAGGAGGGGTTACGCCGCCTTGCGCGATGTCAGAAACTCGCCGACGCGATCGAGCGCCTTCACAATGTTCTCAGTCGAATTGGCATAGGAGACGCGCATATAGCCTTCGCCGAGAATGCCGAAATCGGGCCCGCCGATCAGCGCCACGCCGGCGTCTTCCAGGAGCGCCGACGCCAAAGCCTTGGCTTTCCAGCCGGTGCGCTTGATGCTGGGAAACGCGTAGAACGCGCCCTTCGGCGTGGCGCAGGAAATTCCCGGGAGCTTGTTCAAGCCGGCGACCACGACTTTGCGGCGCCTGTCGAACTCAGCCACCATGCGCGCCGGCTCGTCTTGCGGGCCGGTCAGCGCCGCGAGCCCGGCATATTGCGCCGAAGCGTTGACGCAGGAGTGCAGATTGACCGCGAGCTTGCGTGCATATTCGTAAAGCTTGCCCGGCCATACCGCATAACCAAGCCGCCATCCGGTCATCGCGTAGGTTTTCGACCAGCCGTTGAGCAGGATCAGACGGTCGCGGATCGACGGATAAGCGAGCAGACAAACGTGCTTTTCGCCGTCATAGACCATGTGGTCGTAGATCTCGTCCGACATGATCGCGACATCGGGAAAGCGCTCCAGCCCGGCTACGAGTTTATCGACTTCCGCTTTCGGCGTGACGCCGCCCGTGGGATTGGCGGGCGAGTTGAGAATGAGAAGCCGCGTGCGGGGCGTGATCAGCTTCAGCGTTTCTTCGGCCGAGAACGCGAAATTGTTTTCTTCGCGGATCGGCACCGGCACTGGACGCGCGCCGGTATATTCGATCATGGAGCGGTAAATCGGAAATCCGGGATCGGGATAGAGAATGTCAGCGCCCGGCTCGCCGAACATCAGGATCGACATGAACATGGTCGGCTTGCCGCCCGGCATGATCATCACTTCATCGGGCGAGACCTTGACGGCAAAGCGTTTGCCGAGATCGGCCGCAACCGCTTCGCGCAAGGGGAGGATGCCGACCGCGGGCGTGTAGCCATGATGGCCGTCGCGCAGCGCCTTGATTGCCGCTTCGACGATAAAATCGGGGGTGCGGAAATCGGGCTGGCCGATGCCGAGATTGATGATGTCGCGCCCTTGCGCGGCAAGCTGCATGGCCCGCGCCAGAACGGCAAACGCATTTTCTTCGCCGATACGGTCAAACGCCGCGACGGTCTTCAACATGGCATTCCCCCCCAAAACAGGGCGGCACTTCAACCCAATCGGACCGCAAATGCAAACACACGCGAGGCTCCGCCGGCGGCCGCACAATGGCGGATTAGAAACCTGAGCATCACGTTATTCTTTCGTACAATCAAATGCTTGCGATGCAGCGGGTGTTGCGGAATTGCAAACGCAAATGCGGCATCGCGCGGGCGGTAGCGATAAAATGCATTCCGTGTCAGTTGATTACACGCGCATTGCCATTGCCGCTTGCCGCTCGCGCTTATGCAAAGGCGGTATATCTACCGAGCAGCAATGCGGCATTCTGCGGAGATTGCATCGCAAGCATTTTGCGACGCTGCACGATCACACCGTCAAATTCAGTCGGAGAAGGTAATGGCCAGGGACAAGAGCGCGCGAGGCGAAACGCAAACGCGTCTACGCTCGCAGTTATGGTTCGACAATCCCGATAATCCGGGAATGACCGCGCTCTACCTCGAGCGCTATCTCAATTATGGTCTGACCCGGGCCGAATTGACGTCAGGCCGTCCGATCATCGGCATCGCCCAAACCGGTTCGGATTTGAGCCCGTGCAATCGCCATCACCTTGAATTGGCGCAGCGCGTGCGCGCCGGCATCCGCGATGCCGGCGGCATCGCCATAGAATTTCCGGTGCATCCGATTCAAGAAACCGGCAAGCGGCCGACCGCAGCGCTCGACCGCAACCTCGCTTATCTCGGGCTGGTCGAAGTGCTCTACGGCTATCCGCTTGACGGCGTGGTGCTGATGACTGGCTGCGATAAGACCACGCCCGCTTGCCTGATGGCCGCGGCCACGGTGAACACGCCAGCAATCGTGCTGTCCGGCGGCCCAATGCTCAACCACGTTGAGAACGGCAAGCTGATGGGTTCCGGTACGCTGATCTGGCAAGCGCGCCAGGACGAAGCGGCCGGCATGATCGACTACAAGGAATTCATCGATATCGTCGCGCGCTCAGCGCCGTCGGCCGGACATTGCAACTCGATGGGCACCGCATCGACCATGAACGCGATGGCGGAGGCGCTCGGCATGTCGCTGCCGGGCTGTGCGGCCATTCCCGCGCCTTACCGCGAACGCGGACAAATCGCGTATGAGACCGGCCTGCGCGCCGTCGAGATCGTCCGCGAAGACCTCAAGCCTTCGGATATACTCACTCGCGCGGCGTTCGAGAACGCGATTGTCGCCTGTTCGGCGATCGGCGGATCGACCAATGCGCCAATCCATGTCAACGCGATAGCGCGCCATGTCGGCGTCGAACTCACCGTCGATGACTGGGAAAAGATCGGCTACCACGTGCCGCTGCTCGTCAATATTCAGCCAGCGGGGGAGTATCTCGGCGAAGACTATTTTCGCGCCGGTGGTCTGCCGGCGGTGATGCATGAGCTTCACGTTGCCAGGCGACTGCACGGCGATGCGCTCACGATCAACGGCGAGACGGTCGCCGAAAACGTCGTGCGGGCGAAAGTCTGCAATGCTGATGTCATCCGATCCTACGATCGGCCGCTGAAAGCGACAGCAGGATTCAAAGTGCTGCGCGGCAACTTGTTCGATTCCGCGATCATGAAAACGAGCGTGATCTCCAAGGAATTTCGCAATCGTTATCTCTCCAATCCCAAGGATCCGAATGCGTTCGAAGGCCGCGCCGTCGTGTTCGACGGGCCTGAGGATTATCATCGCCGCATCGACGATCCGTCGCTTGGGATCGATGAGCACACGATCCTGTTCATGCGCGGCGCGGGACCGATCGGCTATCCCGGCTCGGCCGAGGTTGTGAACATGCAGCCGCCGGCGGCCCTGATCAAACAAGGGGTCACTTCGCTCGCCTGCATCGGCGACGGCCGGCAGTCCGGCACGTCCGGTTCGCCGTCGATCCTTAATGCCTCGCCGGAAGCGGCGGCGGGCGGCGGTCTGGCTTTGCTCAAGACCGGCGATCAGGTGCGCATCGATCTTAACAAGGGCAGCGCCGATATTCTGATATCCGCCGCCGAGTTGGCTGCGCGCCGCGCGGCGCTGGAGAAGAGTGGCGGCTATCAATATCCGGCGAGCCAGACGCCGTGGCAGGAAATCCAGCGCGCCATGGTCGATCAGCTCGCCGACGGCATGGTCTTGGCTCCGGCCGTGAAATATCAGCGGGTCGCGCAGAAATCGGTGCCGCGCGACAATCACTAAAGTTATTTTTGACCCGCCGCTCACCCGTAGTCATCGTTACCGGGACCGTGGCACATTGTGATCGCTTTCAACCGCAATGACGTAGCCGGGAATGAGTACAATGACTCGACCGTCCGCCGCCGAGAAACGCAAAACCTTCCGGAAGCTTCACGAGGCCGGCTGCTTCGTCATTCCCAATCCGTGGAACGTCGGCAGCGCGCGCTACCTGCAAAGCCTGGGCTTTCCAGCGCTGGCGACGACGAGCTCGGGTTATGCGCATTCGCAAGGTTATGCCGACGGCGCACTCAGCTGCGAGGCGGTGCTTGCGCATTTCCGCGAACTTGCGGCGGCGACCGATGTGCCGCTGAACGCCGATTTCGAGGATGGCTTGGCTGACGATCTCGATGGTCTCGCGCAAAACGTCACGCGCTGTGTGGCGACCGGCGTCACGGGTCTTTCCATCGAGGACTCGCCGAACAACGGCGCTATACCGCTTTATCCTTTCGATATCGCGGTCGCACGCGTCAAGGCCGCGCGCGCGGCGATCGATCGCGCCGGCGGCGATGTCGTATTCACGGCGCGGGCCGAGGGCTTCATCCGCGGCGTTCCCGATCTCGACGACGTCATTCGCCGGCTTCGCGCCTATAAGGACGTTGGCGCAGACTGTCTTTATGCACCCGGCGTCAAGACCCGCGAGCAAATCGAGGCCGTGGTGAGGGCAGTCGCGCCTAAGCCGGTCAATTTTCTTAACAGCGGCGCATTCGGCTTCACGGTTGGCGACTTGGCGGCAATGGGCGTGCGCCGTATCAGCGTCGGCGGGTCGCTGGCGCGCGTCGCCATGCACGCCTTCATTCGGGTCGCGACCGAGATCGCGCGCGACGGCAAGTTCGACGGTTTTGCCGGCCTGATCGGCAACGCCGAACTGAACGAATTCTTCAGCGCCGATCGGAAAAAGGGCGGGTCGCCGTGACTGCATCCGAGCCTCACCCGATTACCGGGCAGCCGATTGGGCTGCCGGTCGAGAAAACCGGGGCTGCGCCGCGCCCGGGGCCGGTCACGTTAAAGGGACGTTACGGCCGCCTGGAAAAACTGCGGCCCGATCATTGGTCCGATCTATGGACGGTATTTGCGGGCCATGATCATGTCTGGACCTATATTTCTACCGACGGCCCATTCGTCGATGCGTCTGAGTTCGCCCCGTTCATTGCCAAGCGCGCGGCCGCGGACGATCCCTATGCCTATGCGATCATCGATGCGCAGGATCGCGCCGTCGGTTATTTCACGCTGTTGCGCATCAACCCGCCGATGCGGGTGATCGAAGTCGGACATGTGCTCTATTCGCCCACATTGCAGCGCACGCCGCTCGGCACCGAAGCCCAGTATCTGTTGGCGCGTTACGTGTTCGAGACGCTCGGCTATCGCCGCTACGAGTGGAAATGCAATTCATTCAACGCCGCGTCGCGGCGGGCCGCGCTTCGCTATGGATTCGTCTACGAGGGCACTTTCCGCCAGCACATGATTGCCAAGGGTCGCAATCGCGATGACGCCTGGTTTTCCATGCTCGACAGCGAATGGCCATCGCGTAAGCGCAACTTCGAACACTGGCTGAGCCCTGAGAATTTCGACGCGCAGGGCGTCCAACGCGAGAGCCTTGCAGCATTGAATGCCGCCGCAGGAGGACAGAATGAGCAACAGGCTTCAAGGTAAAGTGGCGCTGGTTACCGCGGCGGGGCAGGGCATCGGCCGCGCCATCGCCGAGGCCTTCGCCAATGAGGGCGGCGAGGTCATCGCCACCGATGTCGCCGAAGACAAGGTCCGCGATCTTAAAGCGGCGAAGCGCATCAAGCTCGATGTGCGCGCGCAGGACAACGTCGACGCCGTCGCCAAGGTGGTGGCAAGCGAATTCGGCGCGCTGGATGTCCTGGTGAACTGTGCCGGCTACGTGCACAACGGCAGCATTCTCGGGTGCGGCGATCGGGACTGGGATTTTTCCTTCGATCTCAACGTCAAATCTATGCACCGCACCATCAAGGCTTTCCTGCCCGGGATGCTGGAGAAGAAGTCGGGCTCAATCGTGAACATTTCGTCGGCGGTGTCGTCGATCCGCGGCGTTCCCAATCGTTACGTCTATGGCGCCACCAAAGCGGCGGTGATCGGGCTCACCAAGGCGGTCGCCGCGGATTTCATCAATCAAGGCATCCGCTGCAATGCCATTTGTCCCGGCACCATCGAGTCGCCGTCGCTGGAAGAGCGCATCGCAACCTTGTCAAAGGAGACCGGGCGCTCGACCAGCGAGGTCCGCCAGGCCTTTATCGGTCGGCAGCCGATGGGCCGGCTCGGCACCGCGCAGGAGGTTGCCGCGCTCGCGGTCTTTCTCGGCAGTGACGAGGCAAGCTACATCACCGGTCAGCCGCATTTGGTCGACGGCGGCATGGCGTTGTAACACATCGCGCTATAACAAATGGCGCTATAACAAATGGCACTGTAAGACGCGCGCATTCCGGGGGCGCGCGACGCGCGAGGTTGGATCAATGCACATTTTCATCACCGGCGCCGCCGGCATGATCGGGCGCAAGCTGACGGCGCGGCTGCTGGCCGACGGCGCGCTCGACAATCGGCGGATCGACAAGCTTACGCTGCTCGACGTCACGGCTCCGGCGAAGCCAGAGAAATTTTCCGAGTCAGTTGCGACTGTGGCCGGCGACATTGCCGATCCCGCGGCACTGCAAAAGCTCATCGCCACTCGGCCTGACGTGATCTTTCATCTTGCCGCGGTAGTCTCCGCCGAAGCCGAACTCGATTTCGACAAAGGCATGCGCATCAATCTCGACGGCTCGCGCGCGCTGCTCGACTCGGTTCGCGCCGTCGGCGACGGCTATCGCCCGCGGCTGGTCTTTACCTCATCCATCGCGGTGTTCGGCGCGCCGTTTCCCGATGCCATCGCCGACGATTTTCATCTCACCCCGCTGACCTCCTATGGCACGCAAAAAGCGGCCATTGAACTTCTGCTCGCCGACTATACGCGTCGCGGATTCCTCTCCGGCATCGGCATCCGGCTGCCGAGCATCGTGGTGCGACCGGGCAAGCCGAACAAAGCCGCTTCGGGGTTTTTCTCCTCAATCATTCGCGAACCGCTCGCCGGCCAAGAGGCGGTGCTGCCGGTCGAGGACAGTGTGCTGCACTGGCACGCCAGTCCGCGCGCGGCGGTGGGATTTCTGATCCATGCTGCCGGACTGGACGCCGGAAACCTCGGCCCCCGCATCAATCTCACCATGCCCGGCGTCTGCTGCACGGTGGCCGAGCAGATCGCCGCCTTGCGGCGGATCGCCGGCGACAAAGCGGCGGCGCGCATCCGCCGCGAGCCCGATCCGCTGATCGCACGCATCGTGGCCGGCTGGCCGAGCCGTTTCGATCCGCGTCGGGCGCTCGCGCTCGGCTTTCGCGGCGATGCCTCGTTTGACGACATCATCCGCGTCCATATTGATGACGAATTGGGTGGCAGAATCGTTAATTAGGGGGCGCGCGGCATTTGCTTGCGTTGTTGCCGTCGATGCTTACATTGAAGGCCTCAGTCTCTACCGATATTCCCGACACGCCATGACCTATGTCGATGCAGCCTGTGCGCCGCTACGCAAAACCGGGCAGATCAAAATTCACGGCCCTGACGCCTTTGCCGGCATGCGCAAGGCCGGACGGCTTGCGGCCGAATGTCTCGACATGCTGGTCGGTGAGATCAAACCCGGCGTGACGACGGAGCACATCGACCGCCGGGTATTCGAGTTCGGCATGGACCGCGGCGCGCTGCCGGCGACCCTGATGTATCGCGGCTACCGCAAGGCGACCTGCACCTCGGTCAACCACGTTGTCTGTCACGGCATTCCGAGCGACAAGCCGCTGCGCGAGGGCGACATCGTCAATGTCGACGTCACGCTGATCCTCGACGAGTGGCATGGCGATTCCAGCCGCATGTATGCGGTCGGCGAAATCCCGCGTCGCGCCGAGCGGCTGGTCGAGGTCACCTATGAAGGCATGATGCGCGGCATCGCCGCGATCAGACCGGGCGGCACCACCGGCGATATCGGTCACGCGATCCAGACTTTCGTGGAAGCCCAGCACATGAGCGTGGTGCGCGATTTTTGCGGCCATGGTGTCGGCCGGCTATTCCATGACGAACCGAATGTCGTGCATATCGGCCGGCCGGGCGAGGGAATCGTACTCAAGCCCGGCATGTTCTTCACCGTCGAGCCGATGATCAATCTCGGCCGGCCGCATGTGAAGGTCTTGTCCGATGGCTGGACGGCGGTGACGCGCGATCGCTCGCTCTCCGCACAATTCGAGCACTCGGTCGGCGTGACCGAAACCGGCGTTGAGATTTTCACGCTGTCGCCGAAGGGATTCGACAAGCCGCCCTATCGGCAGTGAGCGATTGGGCCGGCGGATTGTGCGGCCCTAAGCCGATTGCAAAATTCTCTGGCCCCGTCATGCTTGGCCGCGGCTGGGGGCGGGTCGCCGGCCGATTGAGGTCTGGGTCCGGAGTTTCATCCTGGAAAAGAAGCGCGAGAGCGATGGCGGGCTTGCCGACGCCGCGCCGCATTATCACGGTCATCGCGAACGCCTGCGCGGCCGCTTCCGTGAAGCCGGCGCCGATGCGCTATCGGACTATGAGCTGTTGGAGCTGCTGCTGTTTCGCGCGCTGCCGCGCCGTGATGTCAAGCCGCTCGCCAAGACGCTGCTGGCGAAATTCGGCTCCTTTGCTGAAGTGATCGCAGCGCCGGAGGCGCGGCTCGCCGAAGTGAAGGGGCTTGGCGGCGCCGGCATCACCGAACTGAAGATCGTGCAGGCGGCGGCGAGCCGGCTTCTCCGCGGCGCCCTGAAAAAGCGGCCGGTGCTGTCCTCGTGGTCGAGCGTGCTCGACTATTGCCGCACCGCGCAGGGCTTCGCCGATCGGGAACAGTTCCGGGTGCTATTTCTCGACAAGCGCAATGCGCTCATCGCCGACGAAGTGCAGCAGACCGGCACCGTCGATCACACGCCGGTCTATCCGCGCGAAGTGGTCAAGCGCGCGCTTGAATTATCGGCGAGTGCGATCATCCTGGTGCACAATCATCCATCGGGCGATCCGACGCCCTCGCAAGCCGATATCCAGATGACGCAGCAGATTATCGCGGTGGCGGGCCCGCTCGGCATTTCGGTTCACGATCACCTCATCGTCGGCAAAGACGGGCATGCGAGCCTGAAGGGGCTGAGGTTGATTTGAGTGATCAGTCGCGTGCTGATCGCGACAGCGCCGCCGAAGAAACTGTTCACGCAAAGGACCATGCGATAGCGAGGTCTTTTGCTGTGTCCCTATCTCCGAACGCGATCTATTAGAGGTTGGCGATCATCCGAGTCGTTCCGGAGCGGCTCTCGTATTTCGATCGCATCACCGTCGATTTCTGCAGTTTTGTGAATGAAATCCTTTTTACCTAATTTTATCGGCACGGACACATTGTAATCTGGGACAACGAGAAAGACTTGCGGAATGCCTCTCGGGCCCTCTGGAATAGTAATTGTAAAAGTGGGGTCTCCGAACGAATTCATTTCCGGTTGCGTCTTGGGGCGTATCTTCTGGAAAAAAGCGTCGCCGGGATGCGCTAGCGTTCCGTTTTTATCAATCAGACGGAGGGCTCCCGTAATTGTCCAGGCTGGGTGGAGCCACCCGCCAATATCGATGTACGCCTCGTCAACCCACGGCTTGATCACAAGCAACACAGTTAAATAAGCCGCAAACGCGCCACCAGCTTTTATTGTGAGGCCCGGCACCAAAATCCCCCTGATGGATACAGCGGCGTTTGGAAAGAGCCAGTAAATCAATACCGCTGGAATTAGTGGCAGAATCACCCAAAGTGTAACGACGCATGCCGTTGCTAAAAAAAACGCCCAGTTATCCATGGTCGATCCCTTTTAGATCCATCCAGCATTGCTCGCTCGTGGGCTTGACTTGCGGATTAAATCGAGGTGACCCATGTTCAATGCACGCCATACCGTGAGAATTCATCTGCAATCTTCCACTTGAGTTTTTTTGCAGCTTCGATGTCGGCATCACCTCCAGCATTGTCGCCCTTCTTTTGCTTCGCGATACCTCGTCCATACAATGAGGTTGTATGCGAGGGGTCGAGTAGAAGTGCTGCGGTGTAGTCGGTGATCGCTTGGTCGAGATTGCCCATTTTTAGATAGGCAAAAGCGCGACTGTCGAGAAAAGACGCGTTATTTGGTTCCAAGGCCAATGCTTGGTTGCAGTCCATCAATGCGTCGTTCAATTGGCCTTTAAGCGCGCGAGCCCAACAGCGACCGTTCCACGCGGTAGCTACATTGCCATTTAGTTGAAGCGCTTGGCTGTAGTCTTGAATGGCATTGTCGTAATCTCCTTTTTCGATATTTGCGGAGCCGCGGGCCATGAAACTAGACGCGCGGTTGGGATCCAGCGCGATCGCCTGGTTGTAGTCTTGGAGCGCACGGTCGTAATCGCCTTTATGCCAATATGCATTACCCCGCCCTACAAAACCATTTACGTACCTCGGATTGAGTTCGATAGCCTTGTCGCAGTCCCGAATGGCACTGTCGAACGCGCTCTGCATTGTGTAAACGTAGCATCGATTATTAAAAGCGCCCGCATTACTTGGATCAAGTCGGATGACTTGATCGTAGGCCAAAATCGCCGCGTCGTAGTTTCGTGTGAAGCTATAGACGAGACCGCTATTGAAATACGCATTAATGGAGTTTGGGTCGAGTGTGATCGCTCGGGTATAATCCTGAAGAGCGAGCGCGTATTCGGCCATGTTTTGGTATGCAACACCGCGGTCAAGGAAGGCTGCGGCGAAACTGGGATCAAGTCGGATAGCTTCATTCAAATCGCTAATGGCACCGCTATGCTCGCCTTGTCTTACTTGGAGTAGCCCACGATTTAGATATGCGACCGCAAGATCGTGGCCTGCGAACTTTCCGGATGTGATCGCAGCAGTACACGCGGCCATCGCAGCCGCGCCTTGGGCAGTACTACACGTTTTCAAATCATCGGCCGCCGCCGGCACAGCAAGAGAGGAAATTGCCGCATATGCAGCGACGCCAAATATCCCGAGACAGCCTTTCCACGAATGGATCATATCAGCTCAATGGCAGCATCACCTAGCCAGCCCCTGTCGCTGCGGCACAGAGGCGTTCCCCTTCAAGACGGTCTCCAACGTCCAACTAGGGTCCCGTCGATTCCGCGATCGCATAAGAGACAAACAAAAGAGTGGTGAAAAGACAGCTAAGGGCCAGCAGTTTCGAGGTATATGAGCGCATGGATGTGGTGCTCCCTTGCTCCGTGTAAGTACGCCATGCTCAGACAAATTGAGTAATCATCCAAAAGTCTTTTTGGATGAGTACGAAAGTACGTGGCCGGGCCATTGACCCGACTTCGACGTTTCCACGGCATTTCGATTATGATCGGCGCAAGAAAGCGGAGCGGCCTAGCCCATCAATTTCTGCGCCAGGCCGCGGACCTTATCTTCGAAGGCGGTGGATTTGCGGGCGGCACTTTCGAGATGCACCGCGGTTAGCTCGCAGCTTGCTGCAGATTCGCCAGTCTCGACATTGATCATGTCGTCAGCGAAACGAAGCGCCTTCGCGCGCAATTCGAGAATACCACTACGGATTTCGACGATGTCGCCGGCGAGAAGTTCGCGCTTATAGCCGATGGTCTGCTGGACCGCCGCCATGCCGCGGCCGCTCGTTCGTAGATAGGACGGGGTTAAGCCGATCTGGGCGAACAAATGCCAGGTCGCTTCGTCGAATTTGCCGACGTACCACATCACGTTCATATGGCCCATGTGATCGCAGTGCCACGGATAGATCGCGCCACGATAAGTCAGTACATCGGGCATCACGCCTCCCCCTCCATTTGCGCGCCTCGCTCAAGGCCGGTATTGCCTTGCACGGCTATAGTATTCGCGGCAAGGACCGAGCCGGGACAAACCGGCGTATCGGAGAGGGACGAAATGAACAAGCTTGCGATCGGCGACGTCACGATTACCAGCATCATCGAACGCGATGGGCCGTGGCGTACGCCCGAAGAGATGTTCCCTAAATACGATCCGGAGATCGGCCGCCGCCATCTCGCCGAGCTCGACCGCGAGGTGTTCGATCCCGCGTCGGGCAAGATGGTGATCACCTACCAGACCTATGTGGTGCGCACGCCCAAGCACACGATCCTGATCGACACCTGCACCGGCGAGGACAAGGGCTATCCACCGCCGATGGACTTTCCGAAAAAGCCTTGGCTCGACGGCTTCGCCGCCGAGGGTTTGCGCTTCGAAGACATCGATTACGTGTTTTGCACGCATCTGCATATCGACCATTCCGGCTGGAACACGGTGCTGCGCAATGGCCGCTGGGTGCCGACCTTTCCCAAAGCCAAATACATTTTCCACAAACGCGAATACGCCGCATGGGAGGACTCGACCAAGCGCGGCGAAACGCGCGCTGGCGGCGGCGGCAATGTCTGGCGCTTCAACTGCGAACCGGTGGTCGCGGCCGGGCAGGCGCTCCTTGTCGACGATGACTTTGCGCTCGACGATACGTTCTGGCTGACGCCGACGCCGGGCCATTCGCCCTGCCATTGCTGCGTCAATATCCGCTCGCGCGGCCAGCATGCGGTCGTCATCGGCGACCTCATGCATCACGCGCTGCAGTGCCGCGAGCCGGGCTGGTCGACGATATTCGATTGGGATGCCGACGAGGCGGCCCGGTCGCGCCGGCGCTTTCTTGGCAAGGTCGCGGGGACGGGCAGCTTTGTGCTGCCGATCCACTTTCCCCACCCGACCACGGGCCTCGTTGAGGCCGACGGCGAGCGATTTCGCTATAAGTTCGTGCGCTGAAACGAATGCTTATTCGCGAAATTCCCGTTCTCGACTGTCGAAATGTTCGATGCTGTTCAGCGGGGTCATCCACTTGGCTCGATGATTATTTGCCCTTGGCAGTCCCGGTATTGTTTACGAGCTTCGGAGTGCTGCTGTTGCTCGCATCGGTCGACTTGGCGGAAGAGTCGGCAACCGTTTGCAACAAAATTCCTTCGATCGATTGCGGCAGACAAATGTGATAATAGTTTTGGATCGCGGCATAAGCGTCCTCAGGAGAAAGTATTGGCCTGGCAACCACAGTTGTTGTGGTGGTATTACTGTCTTGTGACGGCGCTGATGATTTTGATTTGCTTGGTATGATCTTTTTAGTTTCGGTGGTTGAAACGATCCAGGATTTAGGTGATGTCTTAGGTTGCTGGATTTGGTTTTTCTCAACCGTTTGCTGATAAGCGTCTTGAAGATCTTTTACCTTCACCGAAATCAATCCTGGCGCCTCAGTGAAGAGATAACTAGAAAAAATTGCGTCATTGAGCGCGGTGGCCAATCCAAACGATGCCGCAAGAACTGAAAGTGCCTTGGCTGGGTTGTGTGTGGTCGCCGTGACAATTGCGGAAGTCGCCGCGCTTACGCCCGCGATGATGCCATCATCCCGCTGCTTTTCGCGGTTCATGCGAAACATGTAATTCAAATAAATCTCGCAATCCTGCCGGCCGATATTGAAGCCCCATTCGGCGACTTGAAACCAAAAATTCGGACCAAATCCTGCCGGAATTTCCTCTCCCGGATAGCCAATATGGAAGGCTTGCGTCGTTATGTAATCCAGTACTTGAATTTGTCCGACAATAACGGTTTGGACATCGCTACGAGGCAGCGCGGGATTCGGACCCCACCGCCACTCATACCTCTCCACCAAATAATCCGTGGTGTTGCACCCCGACAATGTCAGTACTGCCACACAAGTCGCAAAAATTCTCCTCGCGGACACAGCTGCCCCCGTTCGCCCAGCGCCGCATCATTTTCAGCCCCATGCCACTTCGCCACGTTGAGACGTGTTGAGTAATCATCCAAACGTCTTTTTGCACGAGTACAAAAGTACTTTCCCGCTCGCTGGGCCGAGCCTGTCTTAGTTGCAGATGAAGTTTTGGCGAAAAGTGCCGATTTCAGATCACAAGCACGATGGTCCCGCATATGACCAATGCGATGGTCCACAAGAGATCGAGGTTGATCCAGCCGCGCCGCAGGAATCCAACGCCGATCCATTCGTAGACGACGATCGACACAATCCCGATAGTCGCCAGCATCGCCGCGGTGTGGAGGAACAGCGCCGCTAGCCCGACGGGAAGGGAGGTGGCAACCGTGAGCGCGTGCGTCGGCGATGCGGCAAGACAAAGCGGGATCACCGCCGGGATTAGCATCAGACCCGCGCCGTGCGCATTCGCCATCAGAAACGACCAAACAAACAAGCCGCCGAGACCGACCTGCATGCCGAAGCGCACCTTATGGTGCCTCCCATAGACCGCGTGCCAGCCTGCCCAAGCGAACAGCATCGCGGCGGTGAGCGGTCGCAGCAAACCGGGTTCGAGAATGAGCCCGAGCCCCAGCACGAGGATCAAGATGACGCCGACAGCGAGCGCGTGCCCAAGCCCTATCGGCACAAGCGCGAGCCAAACCACGCGCTCGCTGCGGCGATTAAGCCCCAGCGCCACCGCGAACAGCCATCCCATCGCGGGATTGATGCCGTGAAACAGGCCCAGTCCCGCTATGGCGAGCCACAGCCAAAGCGTATCTGGAAGCGGGGGCAGCGACACGCCCGCCGCGCCGTCACGGATAACAATAGGAATCCGAGGAACAGTCGCCGGCTTGCAGGCGAACCTGATGCGGACGCTGTCCCTTCGGCCAGTCGATAAAGAATTTCGGATCAAAAGCGATGCCGCCGCCCGGCTTGGCGTCGAGCTTGACCATCCAGCCGTCGATTCCCTCGGGATAAAATTGCGGGTCGATGGCGCCGTAAAGCGAATTGGTAAAATAGACCCGTCGCCCGTCTCGGCTCACTTCGACCATTTGCGGACCGCCGCTGAGCTTGCCGTTTTTGGCGCCGTTCTTGGCGCCGTTCTTGGCGCCAGGATGGCCCGCACGCGCGACGATGCCGCCGATGCGCACCTTGCCGGTGAGCTTGGGATTGAACGGATCGGATACATCGTATTGCTGCAGATCGCCGGTGCCCCAGCAGGAGACGTAGAGGAAGCGATCATCCATCGAAAGGTCGATGTCGGTTACCAACGGGGGCACCGCTTTGAAACCTTTGAGCATGGGCGGCAGGAGGTCGGGGTCGGCCGGCTCTGCGGGGATCGAGATGATCTTTTTCACCGCCCATTTGTCGCCGTCGCGGTACCAGGTCCAGATCGATGACGACAGATCCTTCAGGCTGATGACGCAATTGACAAAGCCGTGCGGCTTGGTCGGGTCATGCGCCGGCCGTAATTCGAAAACCAGCTGGTGCTCTTCGCCGAAATCGATCTCTTGCAAGTGCTTGCGCTTGGTGAAATCCCAGAAATGCAGCCGGCGTCCATATTTGCTGCCCAGCAGGATTTCCGGCACCAGTCCATTTTCGAAAGTGTCCGGCGTACCCCATTCGCTGGTCACCATGGTGTCGAAGCCGAGGTGCCACCAGGCATCGTAGCCAAGCTGCTGTGGACCGCGATCGACTTCCCAGCGGCCGAGTGGCTCGAACGTCTCGTGATCCATGACAAAGACGCCGCCCGGCGCCTTGCCATCCTTGTTGCCGAGTGCGGCCACATAGATGCCGCCCGGGCCGCAATGCACGGTGTGCGGCCGCGTGTAACCGGTCTTCTCGGCGATGTCGGCCGGCTCGATGACCTTGACAATCTGCGGTTTGCGCGGATCGGGCTTGGTATCGAGAATATAAATGCGCGAAGACCGCAAGCCGGTAACGACCAGATAACGGCGCTCAACATGCGGATGCGGGACGTTGGGACACAAGCACGACGAGCAGGCGTTCCAGCCGAAATGGTGGAATTCATCGCCCGGGTGAGTGCCGGCAACAGTGCCGATAATGCGCGAATACGAGGCCGAATCCGGATCGACATCGACCACGGCAATGGTGTCCGGCGATTTTCGGTTCGGATCGAACGCCGCCACATAAGCGAGTTTTTCCGGAGGCGCTTTCGCCGCCAAACGCGGCGAGGGGTAGAAGCTCGGATCAGGCTGCCATGTCGCCATGGACGTTCCTCCGTCTTTGAACTGTCTAGGACACCTGGATGGAAGGATATCAGCCGGCCGACGCGAGTCGATACCGTACGGCAGATCGGAACCCGATCCCATCCTTCGCCGTTTCAATGTCGCCTGGACTACCAAAATCTCAAGGAGGCTGTCATGCCTCGCGCTGCATCGTCAAAGATCGACAAAATTGAACATCCGCAGTCGCACTACGCGACGCCCGACGAACTGATCGAGGATCGCGCGCTCTCGTTCGAAGAAAAACTCGATGCTCTCAAAATCTGGGAACAAGACGCGCGCCAGATGTTGACCGCCAGCAACGAGGGCATGCCGGGCAGCGACGAGGGGATCGATCCGAGCAATCATAATATGCTCGGCCAGGTCGAGCGCGCACGGGACAAATTGCAACGCTCGCCAAAACTGGCACAGTCGCGCAAACGCGAGTAGGGGTCACGATATTTTCATCCCACCGATGGCTCCGGCTTGCCAGCCCCGGACGACAATCGCTTCGATTGACAATTGCGGCCTTGATGCCGGGTTTCCATCCATAACAGTTTTCTAACTTTCTGCCGCCCATACTGGGAGGTGATCGGGCGGGTCTTCGCATCATCGCGCCACTGGGAAGGCTGCCGGGCAACGCCCGGCGCGGTCGTTTTCGGCAGACCGGTCCGCTCGCGTTAGAAAACGAGGATGGGTTGATCGGGCTTTTGAAAAAGCCGTGGTGGGTTGGGCCGCTGATCGCCGGCGTGTCATACAATCACTACCACGCTGACAAGTCGCCGGAGGGGGCGGCCGTCAGCGGCTACGAAGTCGTGCACAATCGCGGAAACCTGCCGCGCAACGGCAGAGTGGTCGTGGTTGCCACGTGCCCGGCCGGCAAACGTGCCATCAGCGGCGGCTTTTCAACGCCGAGCCCCGCGGACACGACGGATTTTTCCAATCCCGAAGGCAACAACGCCTGGAAGGTGAGCTTCAAGAGCAATGGCGGCAGCGGCAATGCTTCTGTCTATGCGGTGTGTGTGAACGCCAATTAGCGCGCGCTTCGCGCCCTTCCCCGGCACTGCAACGCTCGACTACCTGATTTCATGAACGAAGCCGTTAGCGGATTCTATCCGCAGCGGCTTAATCATGGTCACATGCCTATAGTGCCGCGAACGAAGTTCGCACAACTTTGCGGCGGGCTCGGATGAAACTTCGGGTTCAAAAGCGGCACTACAGGGATGGAGTTGCTAGTGTCCTTATCGATTCTGAAGTTCGTACCAGCGAGCCGCAAATGCTTACGAACTTCGGAATCGGGACACTAGCCGCGGCCTGCTCGGCGATACGTGATGTTGATCGAGGACAGATGTTCGCCGAAATGTCGATCGAGCCAACCGAGAAACGATGACAACAATCGCGCCTCGTCGCCGCGATCAGGCGACCTGATGACGGCCTCTACGGCTTGCGATGGGCCGGGCTGCAAATTGATCGAGCCCTTGTAGCGGATGTGGGTCCATCGCGCGGCATTGCGCTTTCCCGCTGACGCGCGTGAGAAAGTGCCGCGTCCGCTGCGACGGATCTCCGCCTGTTTTTTGATCATAGCGCTGTAAAGGTGGGTACGATCACTGGGGAGTATCTCGAGCGATTTCATGCCAAGCCCCTGATTCGTTGCCGCTTCTCAGCATCGCACGTCGCTGCGCAATTGTTGAGGGCTGTTTTTCTGTTTGAAGCGACAGTCCTGAAATTCAGTCTCGATGCGGACTATGCCGGCGGTCTCGCGGCGGCCTTGGCGAGGATCGCGGCAGGATCGCTCGGCGGATCACTGGCGGTCCAGGCGATGTAACGATCGGGGCGGACGAGAATGAACTTTGCCTCATAGGCGCGCCGGCCCTCATCGTAGCTGTCGCGCACGATTTTCAGCGGTACAGGCAGCGCCTTGGCTGCCTGTGCAAAGGCCGCCGCGGTCGCTTCATCGCGGTCGAATGCAAGCAACGTGAAGTCGTTGCCGAGCTCTTCAAAGACATTGCGGCCCCAGGAGAGAAGTTGCGGCGGCAGATGATGACCGGCGCGGGCCTTGAACGTGTGCGCGCCGCGGGCGCTGCTCGCACCGCCCGGCGGGCCGAACACGATCGATGAGCCTTCGTAATGCGGCTCGTAGGTCAAAACGTTGGGCGCGCTGGAGTTGATGTGTTCCTGCCAGGCGCGCTCAAATTCGGCCCGATCCCGTTCCGGGCTGTGGCGGCGCAGGAATTCCCGATCGCGGCGAATGTCGGCTTCGATGAAGTCTTCCGCGGTCTCCTTGAAAATCGGCCGCCGCTCGTCGCTGTAGCTCGCGAGCAGCGCATCGTTGCCCCAGCCCTTTAACTTCGCCGCAAGCTTCCAGCCGAGATTGGCGACATCGTCGAGTCCGTTGTTAAGGCCATAAGCGCCGTAAGGCGGATGCGAATGCGCGGCGTCGCCGGCGATGAAGACGCGGCCGGCTTGATAAGTCTCGGCCACCGCGATCCGCAAGTCCCAGAAGCCGACAGAATCGAAATCGCAGGCGAACAGGAAGCCCGCTGCTTTCTGCAGCAAAGCGTGGAAGTCGTAATTGTCGCGGGTGGTGTTCGCCGGCACCGGCGAGTGGAAGAACCAGCTTTCACCGACGTTGACGCGCCCGAAAAATTGCCAATAACCGTTCAACTCCGGATGGATGACCCGATAGGTGGAACGCGGCGGAAAACGCTTGAGCCCGTCGTGAAGCTCGCGCGAGCGAAACAGCGCCAGCACCATCAATTGATCGAAATCGGCGCCGCCGCGCGCGATGCCCGCTTGTTCGCGAACCAAAGAATGCGCGCCATCGCAGCCGACCGCGTAATCGGATTGCAATATCTCGCGTTCAGCCCCGCTGTCTTCCGCAATCGTGACTTCGACGGTGTCCGCATTCTGGTCGATCGCTTGCGCGGCCCAGCCGAACCGGGCCTCCACATTGTCGAGCTGCGCCAGCCGCGCCCGCAGGACGTATTCGGCCTGATATTGCGGCAGACGCTCGTTGTTCTGGAAGTAATAGGGATTGACGATCTCGCGCAGCGGCGGCGCTGCCCAATATTCATTGTTCAGATCGCGGTAGGCGACGATGCCGCTCATCGGATAGGACGGCGGCAGGATGCGCGCGGCGCGCAGTGCGTCGGCGACGCCCCAAAAGTAGAAATGCTCGACCGAACGCTGCGTGAGATTTTGCCCCTTGGGAATGTGCTGCGGCTCGCGCCGCCGCTCGATCAGGGCGCAGGAAAGGCCGCGCTGGCCGAGCTCGACCGCAAGGGCAACGCCGACCGGTCCGCCGCCGACGATGACGACCTGATATCTTTTGTTTCCAGATTTCGTCATTGCGAGCGCAGCGAAGCAATCCAAGTCAGTGCCGGCGGATTGGATTGCTTCGTCGCTTCGCTCCTCGCAATGATAAGCGTTACTGCCGCACGAGCAAAATCGGATCGGCCGATTCCGGCACGCGCTGCCAGGTGTCTGGATCGGTCTCTACGAATTGCCAGGATTGTCCCCGGGGCGACAGCAGTACCAGTTCGCCCTGGTCCATGCGCCAGGCGTTCGGATTGAACCGCGTGACCAGCGGATCGCAGCCGGCCTTCAGCCGTAGCGTGAGTGCACCGCTGGCGGCAGGACTATTCACCGGACTATTCACCAGCGTAAGCGTACAAATCGGCTTTCCCGCGCCGCGCGAGATTGCCCAATCGCCGACCATGTCTTCGACCAAGCGCACCGGCGCGGAGGCCGCAGTCTGCAGAACGTAGCGGCCTTCTCCTGGAGTAAAACCGTCATACATGCCGCTTTCCACTTCGGTGAGCTCGATGACCGCTTCGCCATGAGAGTCGAGCAAACTCAAATCGCCGTAATTGTTGAGCGCCCAACCGGAAATGTTCTTGGTCGACGGAAACAAGCTCACGCAGCTCTTGTCGACGTCGAGGCGGCGACCGCCCGATGCTGGATCGCCGCGGAAGGTAAAGCGGCAGATACGGCTGTGATCGGCATCGGAGAATTCCCAAGCACCGAGCATCGCATTCACCGGGTCTCCCGCGCCGGATCGCGCTTGCGGATTTTGTGTTTGCGGATTTTGCCCCTCTGAACCGGATAGGTCCTGCGACTGATCAGGCCTCGCGCCTGGCTGCGCGCCTTGCGCGAAAGCCGCACCGCCGCCAAGCGTGACGGCGATGGCCGCAACTATTGCAATTTGACCAATGCGCATGCGCTTTAGGCTAGCACGCGCGCATGATCGCGTCAGCGCCGGCGCAAGTGCTGGCACAAGCGCTGGCACTCACTGGCTCCAGGATCACTTGCTCCACGACTTGAACGGCGTTTCCGCAACTGGCGTGAGCGGCGGTTTTCCTGTCGCCCAGGCGGCAATGTTGTCGACGACGAGCTGGTCCATCCGGTCGCGGGTATAAACCGAGGCGGACCCGACATGCGGGAACAGCACCACGTTGTCCATTGCGATCAATTCCTGCGGCACTTCCGGCTCGTTTGCGAACACGTCGAGCCCCGCCGCCAAGATGCGTTTTTCGGCCAGCGCTTTGATCAGCGCCGGCTCATCGACCACCGAGCCGCGCGCCATATTGATCAGAATGCCGTTGGCGCCGAGAGCGTTGAGCACTTCGGCATTGATCATGTTCGCGGTCGCCGGGCCGCCCGGCACGATCACCATCAGCGTATCGACGTCGCGCGCCATATCGATGAGCTTCGGATAATGGCGATAGCGCAGTTGCGGGCGCTGCTGGCGGGCGTGATAAACCACCGGCACCCCGAACGCGTCGAGCCGGCGCGCAATGGCTTGCCCGATCGCGCCCATGCCGACGATGCCGACAGTGCGATTGCGCAAGGTCCCCTTGGTCAGCGGATAGGTCTTCTGCAGCCACTTGCCGGCGCGCAGATAGCGTTCGGCCTGGGGAAATTCGCGCACCGTGCACAACAGCAAGGCGATAGCCGTGTCGGCGACTTCCTCGGTCAAGACTTCCGGGGTGTTGGTGACAATGACGCTGTGAGCGGCCGCGGCTTTGGCGTCGATATGGTCGTAGCCAACGCCAAAGCTTGAAATGATCTGCAATTTGGGAAAGCGCCGCATAAAAGCGTCGCCAAGCAGCTCCGACGTGGCGCAGCAGGCGATCGCCCGGACGCCCGCATGTGCGGCATAAAAAGCATTGGCGTCCTTCGCTTCCGCCGCTCTGTGTACTGTGCCGACCGCTTCAAGCCCCTTGACGATCAGCGGCTTCAACGGCCCCAGCAGAATGACTTCGCGATTAGTGGCATTCATTATGATCCTCACACCAGCATCGTGACCGGCGACTCAATCAATCGCTTGATCGTCGCCAAAAGTTCGGCGCCTAGGGCGCCATCCACCACGCGATGATCGCATGACAGCGTTAGGCTCAGCATGCTGGCGAAAGCGACACCGCCATCGTCGGTCACGATCGCCTGCCGCCGCGCCGCTCCGACAGCCAGGATCGTCGCGTGGGGTGGATTGATAATCGCGGAAAATTCGCGCACGCCGTGCATGCCGAGATTTGAAATCGCCGCCGCGCCGCCCTGGTATTCGGCCGGCTTGAGCTTCTTGGCGCGGGCGCGCGTCACCAGATCCTTCATCTCGGCGGAGATGGCGCTCAGCGACTTGGTGTCGGCGTGGCGGATCACTGGCGTGATCAGCCCGCCTTCGAGCGCCACCGCCACGCCGATATCGGAATGGGCAAAGCGCAAGATGCGATCGCCGGCCCAAACCGCGTTGGCCGCGGGCACCTTCTGCAAGCCAAGTGCGAGAGCGCGGATGATGAAATCATTGACTGAGAGCTTGAATGCAGCGTTGCCGTCACGATCTTTGGGCGCGGCATTGTTGGCTTCCTCGCGTAGCGCGATGAGCCGGCCAATATCGGCGTCCGTGGTCAGATAAAAATGCGGAATCGTTTGCGCGGCTTGCGTCAATCGGACTGCAATCGTGCGGCGCATGCCGTCGAGCGGGACCTCCTGATAGCTTCCGGGCTCGAACAACGCCATGATTTCGGCGGCGCTCGGTCCAGCCGCGGAGACGGCCGGCGCCGTGGCCACAGTGTGCGGGACGGCGGCGATGTCGCGCGCGAGGATGCGGCCGCGCGGCCCGGAGCCCTGCAATTGCGAGAGATCAATCCCGGCTTCGCCAGCCAAGCGCCGCGCCAGCGGCGTCACCGTCGCGCCGCCCGGTAGCCGCGCCGGCCCATAATTGCGCTGCGGCGTGCGCACCTCGAAAAACGGATCGAGTGCCGCGCGTGGCCGCTCGTCATTGTCGGCCGCCGCGGCGGGCGCATCGCGCCGGCTACCGCGATCGGCGGATTGCGGCGGCGGCCCGCTTGCTGTCGCGGTCGCTGCCGCGCTTGCCGTTGCGCCGGCGTCATCCGCGATCACGCCGACCACCGCCCCGACCGGCGCGACCGCACCGGCCGGTACGCGGATCTCGGCGAGCACGCCGTTCGTGGTCGACGGCACTTCCATCGACACTTTATCGGTTTCGATCTCGAACAGATTATCGCCGGGCTTGACTTCGTCGCCGGCGGATTTGAACCACTTGGTGATTTTGCCCTCGGCGACGGTTTCGCCGAGTTGTGGCATCAGGACGTCCATCACCTGATCCGTTCCCAAGTGACTTCCAGCGTCGAGTTGGGGGCGCGCAGTATGAGACGGTCGCCGTTCAGTTCGTAGCGCCGCACCAGATCGCCCTTGTCGCCGGGCTGCAGACTGTCTTGCCGATGATGCGTGACGGTGCCGGCCGTTTGGTCCACCGTATAGGTGCCGAAATAGGCAATGTAATCTTTGACCGCGGTAAACGCTTCTTGCGGCGTCATCGCCGCGCCGGCGCGCGTGCGTTTGACGTCTGGCGCGATCTGCACCGCCATCTCGCCGTGCGGGCCGTAATAGATCATGCCCTTCGGATTGGCCCCGCGATCCCAATTGCTGCCGTTGATGCGCGTGCCGACATAGCGCCAGGCGCCGAGCAGCTTGTTGGCCACTTCGCCGTCAGTCATGCCGCGTCCGCCCGCCTCAGTAGGTCACCGATCACCACGTCACCGAAATGTACTGGGTCTCGGTGAACTCCATGAGGCCTTCGTGCGCGCCTTCGCGGCCGAGCCCGGATTGTTTGACGCCGCCGAACGGCGCCGCCGGATCGGACACCAGACCGCGATTAAGCCCGACCATGCCGAAGTCGAGTTTCTCCGACACCCGCATGCCGCGGCTCAAGTCCTTGGTATAGAGATAAGCGACGAGGCCGTATTCGGTGTTGTTGGCGCGGGTGATGACTTCGTCCTCCGATTTGAAGGACTGAATTGACGCTACCGGGCCGAAGATTTCCTCGTTGAGCATTTTGGCGTCATCGGAAACGTTGGCCAGCACCGTCGCCGGGTAGAAATAACCGGGCCCTCCGGGCAACTTGCCGCCGGCGAGCACCTTGGCGCCCTTCTTCACCGCGTCATCGACGAGCTCGATCACCTTGTCGAGACCGTCCTTGTTGACCAGTGGTCCGAGCGAAACGCCGTCGTCGAGCCCATTGCCCATTTTCAAGCCGCCCATTTTCGCAGTCAGCTTGCGGGCGAACTCGTCGTGCACCTTCTCATGCACGTAGAAGCGATTGGCGGCGGTGCAGGCCTCGCCCATGTTCCGCATCTTCGCGATCATGGCGCCGTCGATCGCGGCGTCGATGTCGGCGTCTTCGAAAACGATGAAGGGCGCATTGCCGCCGAGCTCCATCGCCGGCTTGACGACGCAATCGGCGGCTTCGTGCAGGAGTTTACGGCCGACCTCGGTCGAGCCAGTGAACGACACCACGCGCACCCGCGGGTCATGCAGCATGGCGCTGACCACTTTGCCGGACGAACGCGACGGGATCACGTTGACGACGCCGGCCGGTACTCCGGCTTCTTCCAGGATCGGCATCAGCGCCAGCATGGTCAGCGGCGTGTCGGAGGCCGGCTTGAGCACGACCGTGCAACCGGCGGCAAGCGCCGGTCCGATCTTGCGCGTGGCCATGGCGGCCGGGAAGTTCCACGGCGTGACCAGCACGGCGACGCCGGCCGGCTTGTGATGGACGAATATGCGGGCGCCGGATGACGGCGCGACGGAATTTTGGCCAATATTGCGCACCGCTTCCTCGGCATACCAGCGGAAGAATTCGGCGGCATAAGCGACTTCGCCGCGCGAATCGGACAGCGCTTTGCCGTTCTCGATGGTGATGAGTTTCGCCAGCCGCTCGGCATCGCGCATGATCAATTCGTAGGACTTGCGCAAAACCTCGGCGCGTTCGCGCGGCTTCTTGCCGGCCCAAGCGGCGAAAGCGCCGCTCGCCGCATCGAGCGCGGCCCTTGCATCCTCGATCGTTGCGCTGGCCACCGACGCGACTTTGTTTTCGGTCGCTGGATCGATAACGTCGAAACGCCCGCCGTCGGAAGATTTCCGCCATTTGCCGCCGATCCACAGATCGGTCGGTACATTGGCGAGCAGATTGTCATACATAGCCATGGTCGCACCTGTTCCCTGCAGTTTTCCTCCGCTCATTTCCGCGAAAGCGGAAATCCAGAGTTGTTGTCTAACGCTGGGTCCCCGCCTTCGCGGGGACGAGCGGAAATTCAACTCTCCATCGCGCGTTTCACCCGGTCGACGATCCGCTCGACGCTCGGCAGCGCGAGGTCTTCCAGAATGTCGGCGGCCGGCAGCGGAATATGCGGCGTAGTGATCCGCACCGCAGCGCCGTCAAGCTCGTAAAACGCTTCGTCGGCGACGATCGAAACGATCTCGGCGCCCCAGCCGCACAGCCGTGGATTCTCCTCGACGGTGAACAGGCGATGTGTCCGCGCCACCGAGCCGAGGATCGTCGGGGTGTCCAGCGGCACCAGCGAGCGCACATCGATGACCTCGCAGTCGATGCCGTGCTCGGATTTGAGCCGGTCGGCCGCAGCAATGGCGCGGGGCACCATGAGCGCCAACGCGAGGATCGTGGCATCCTTGCCTGGCCGCACGATGCTGGCGGTGCCCAGGCGATCGACGATCTCGCCGTCCGGCACGTCGCCTTTGATCGGATAAAGCGATTTGTGCTCGAGGAAAATCACCGGATCGGGATCGCGCACCGCCGCGGCCAAAAGCCCGATGACGTCGCGCGGTGACGATGGCGCCACCACTTTGAGCCCGGGAATCATCATGCACCAGTTCTCGACGCTCTGCGAATGCTGCGCACCGAACCGCGAGCCGGCGCCGTTGCCGGTCCGCACCACCAGCGGACATTTGACCTGGCCGTTGGACATGTAGCGGCTCTTGGCAAATTCGTTGGCGATGTAGTCGAAGCAGACCGCGAAAAAGTCCGAAAACATGATTTCGGCAATCGGTTTCAATCCGGTCATCGCCGCGCCCATCGCGGCGCCGAGGATCGCCTGCTCGGAAATCGGCGTGTCGCGCACGCGCAGCGGCCCGAACTGTTCGTAGAGACCGACAGTCGCCTTGAACACGCCGCCGGCCTTGCCGATGTCCTCGCCGAGAAACACCACGTCGGGATCGCGCGCCATCTCCTGGGCGATGCCGCGGGCCACCGCTTCGCGGTAGGTCAATTCCGCCATGCGAAGCCTCCGTCGGCATAGACATCGGTTGTGAGAATGTCGAGCGCCGGCGGCGCCGCCGCCTTGCATTTCTCGGTGGCTTCGTCGACGCGCCGTTTTGCATAAAGCTCGATGCCGGCGATGATGTCCTCGCTGACGCCGAACTGCTTCAGGCGCTCACGATAGATTTTTATCGGATCGCGCTCTTTCCATTTCTCGAGCTCGCCTTCAGGGCGGTATTTGGCCGGGTCCGCGCGCGAATGCCCGCTGTACCGATAGGTGAGGCACTCGATCAGCGACGGGCCGCCGCCGGCGCGCGCCTTTTCGTAGGCCGCCGCGGCGGTGCGGTAGACGATATCGGCGTCGTTGCCGTCGATCACGATGCGCGGCAGGCCGTAGGCGGCGGCCCGGTCGGCGGCTGGATTCGGCACCGCGGTGACATCGCCGATCGGCGTGTATTCCATGTACAGATTGTTCTCGCAGACGAAGATCACCGGCAGTTTCCAGACCACCGCGAAATTCAGCGCTTCGTGAAAAGCACCGATATTGGTCGTGCCGTCGCCGAAGAAGCAAACCGAGACGTCCTTCTGTCCCTTGTACTGCGCGCGCCACGCCGCGCCGCAGGCGATCGGCAAATGCGCACCGATGATCGCGTAGGAGCCCATCACACCGTGTTCGACCGAGGTCAGATGCATCGAGCCGCCTTTACCCCGCATCAATCCGTTGTCGCGTTGCATCAGCTCGCCCAGCACCTTCTCGATCGGGACGCCGCGCGCGAGCGTGTGGGCGTGACCGCGATAGGTACAGAACGAAAGGTCGCCGGGCTTCATCGCCGCCGCGCAACCAGCCGCGACCGCTTCCTGGCCCAGCGAAAGATGGCTCGTACCCTTCACCAGGTTCTGCAGAAACAGATCGAATGCACGCTGTTCGGCTTCACGAATTTCGACCTGCATGCGGTACATGCGCAGCCGCCCTTCCTCGCCGATATCGTCGTTGAGGCTCGCATTCGGCGCGAGCGCGCGGTCTTCGGCTTTGGCCATGAAAGGTCCTCGGGATGCCATATAGCGAAGGGGCGGACGCAACTTAGCGCCAGTGGTCAATGTCAGGCAATGCATCGGCACGCCCAACGCTAGACCCGGCCGGCGCCGCTTGCAGCGGGCTCAACGAAGGCCTAATTGAGCCACGGAGGGTTTCGATGACTCAATCCTTGGACTCGCGAACGTCCCAACCCTTCATTTATCGTTTTTTCGGCGGTCCGCCGCTGGCGGTGATCGGCCGGCTTATCCTGCTGTCGATCCTGGTCGGAGTTATTCTCGCCGCCATCGGGCTTGATCCCTGGAATATCATCGAGTCGGTAGAGCGGCTCATCGAACATATCTGGAACATGGGATTCGATGCGGTGCGCTGGCTGTGGCGCTATTTCCTGTTGGGCGCGGTGATCGTTCTGCCGATCTGGTTTTTGGCGCGCCTGGCCAAGGCGCCGCGCGGGTTGTAAGGCGCATATCAAAACAACGCGGCCGGGCGAGTGCCCGGCCGTTCCCTGTCATATCAGCTCGCCGTGCTTATTCGTCGGAATGCGAGCCGGACGGCGATCCGTCGTCGTCGCCACGGACGGAATGATCCATGGAGTGCTCGCGCGGTCCGCCGCCGCCGCGATGCCGCCGGCGCCGCCGGTGCAGCGGAAAGCGATCTTGCTGTCCGTCATAGCCGTTCGGGCCGTTTTGCCCTTGCGGCCCGTTGTTGCCGTGCGAAGCCTGCTGTTGCTGCGGCTGAGCACCGGTGATGAACGATGGCAGGCGGTCGACGTCGCCTTGGTTTTCCGAACCCGAATGCTGTGACCGCGGCTGAAAATTCTGCTGATTTTGTTGTGGCTGATAGTGCTGCTGATTGTTCTGCTGATTGTGCTGTTGCTCGCGCGGATAGTACGGCTGTGGCTCGCGCGGGGCAAACGGCTCGCCGCCGACGTGAGGCTGCTCACCATCGGCGTCGTCGTAGCTGTCATCGGCAGCGCGCATTTCGCCGGGCTGCTGCTGTTGGTAATAGGGCTGACTCTGCCGGAGCTGCTCCTGCGCCGCAGCGATGAGGCGGAAATAGTGCTCGGCGTGTTGATAATAATTTTCCGCTGCAATCGGGTCGCCGGAGCTTTGCGCGTCACGGGCGAGCTGAAGGTACTTTTCGGCGACATGGGACGCCGTACCGCGAATTTTTACATCCGGTCCATTGGACTCATACATTCGCGATAATGGATTTTGATGATGATGATGCCCACCCTTGCGGTTGCGACCGCGCATGCGTTTGTTCTGACCGTTTCTCATGGTTTGCTGTTCCGCCAACCCCCGTTCACTGCGACGGCACTTTTGCCGCCGATTCTCTCCGAGTTCACCAGATTCCATCGCGCGGCTGCACGCCGCTGGAAATTTTCCAGTCCCAACGTCACGAGTTCGATAAATCGCACTGCATCAGCAAATCTCTTCGTAGCGCGCGCCAAGTGTGTGCGCGCCGAACCCATGAAGCGTCACGATCTGCGCACGATCTGAATCTGGCGATCCTGTATGCCGTCCAATCCGGCTTTCGCTATTCAGCTTCGCTTTTTCTGCCCGACCTGCGCTGCCGACCTCTTGGAGAATTATGCTCCGGGCGTTCAAGGCAACGCGGCGCCCTCATCCAAGGGCGATTCCGTGGCCCGCAAGCTAATCGGTTCTGGCCGATATTCCAAGTGCTTTTTTATTCCTCGCGCCTGTTTGCCGGGGCCTGCAATCCAGACCTGCAATCCAGGCCTGCAATGTTGCGCGTCATAGCGCGCGGAACGTTCTCTGCAATCAAGGCGCGTGGTACGCCATTAAGATCGGGTTGCGGCGCCATCGGCGCAAGCCCGGCCGCGGCAATTAATGCCGCAACCGGTTCCACCTGATCCTTTCCCAGCTCAACTACCAGGACGCCATTGTGCGCCAGGAGCGGCGCCGCCGTCACCGCCAGCGCCCGATACCAATGCAACCCATCGGCGCCGCCGTCGAGCGCACCGCGCGGGTCGAACAGCCGCACCTCGGGCGCGAGCCGATCGAGATCTCCGGTAGCGATATAAGGCGGATTTGAGACGATGAGGTCAAAGGGACCGCTCAGCGCGGACGCCATGTCGCAAACGACATAGACGGCGCGGCTCACGTCGAGACGGCGCCCATTGTCGTGGGCGACCGCGAGCGCGGCCGCGCTGATGTCGGTGCCGACCGCGAAGGCGTTCGGCAGTTCGCGCAGCAGCGCCAGCATAATCGCGCCAGAGCCCGTGCCGATATCGGCGATGCGCCAGGCCTGCGAACGCAGCCCCCGTCTGTCGAGCGCGCGCAGCGCGGCGGTCACGATAGTTTCGGTCTCCGGCCGCGGCACCAGCGTCGCGCCGGTCACGCCCAGCGGCAGCGACCAGAATTCCTTCGTTCCGGTAATCCGCGCCACCGGCTCGTGCGCTAATCGCCGCCGCGCCAGCGCGGCGATTGCGCTTTGTTGTTCGGCCGAGAGCGGCTGTTCGGCGCGCCCGGCCAGCGCGGCATGATCCAAGCCCAGCGCATGGCCGATCAGTATGCGCGCATCGAGTTCCGGCGAATCGATGCCGCGGGCGCGAAATTCGGCGGCCCAGGCGCGCCGGCAATCGGCAACAGTACCGCCTTTGACTGCGGCGGGAGTAGCGGCTGGTCGCATTGTCAAGCGTGTCCTCACGCGACTTCTCACGCGACTTCTCACGCGTCTTGCGCCGCGAGCTGCGCCGCCTGATTTTCCGCAACCAAAGCGTCGATGATTTCACCGAGCGCTTCGCCCTCGAGAATCTGCGGCAATTTGTAAAGCGTCAGATTGATCCGATGATCGGAAACCCGCCCTTGCGGATAGTTGTAGGTACGGATGCGCTCCGAGCGATCCCCGGTCCCGACCTGGCCCCGCCGCTCGGCGGCGCGCGCCGCATCCTGCTTCTGTCGCTGGAGATCGTAGAGCCGCGTCCGCAGCACGGCGAGCGCCTTGGCGCGGTTGCGATGCTGCGATCGATCTTCCTGCATCATGACGACGATTCCCGAAGGAATATGCGTCACCCGCACCGCCGATTCGGTCTTGTTGACATGTTGGCCGCCGGCGCCGCTGGAACGCAGCGTGTCGATTTTGAGATCGGTATCGTTGATGGCGACGTCGAGGTCTTGCGCCTCCGGCAGCACAGCAACCGTCGCGGTCGAAGTGTGGATGCGGCCGGAGGCTTCGGTGTCGGGGACGCGCTGCACGCGATGTACGCCGGACTCGTATTTCAGCCGCGCGAAGGCGCCGCGGCCGCGGATCTCAGCGATGATCTCCTTATAGCCACCCATCGAGCCTTCGCTGGCAGCCACGATCTCGACTTTCCAGCCCCGGTTGGCGGCATAGCGCTCGTACATCCGGAACAGATTACCGGCGAACAAAGCGGCCTCGTCGCCGCCGGTCCCGGCGCGGATTTCGAGGATGACATTGCGCTCATCCATTGCATCCTTAGGCAACAGCGCGAGTCGCAATTCTTGTTCGAGCGCGGTGCGGCGCGTTTCGACTTGCGGCTTTTCCGACTCCGCGATCGCGCGCATTTCCGGATCGGTCGTCGGATCGGCGATCAGCGCGGTCAGGTCGTCCAATTCGCGTTGCGCGGCGCGGTATGATTTGACCGCGTCGACCACCGGAGCGAGCTCGGCAAATTCCCGCGATAGTTTTACATAGGTTTCGGTCGGCAAAGCCGCGGACAAATCGCGCTCTAATGCGGCATGCCGCGTCACCAGGGCGTCGAGTTTTTGATCGGGTAACATCTTGCGCCGCGCCGGAGGTTAGACTTGCCGAAGGTTAGACTTGCCGAAAGCTAAACTTGCCGAAGGTTAGATCTGCAGGCCGCTTTCAGCGGCGAACTTTTCAAGTTGCGCGCGAATCGGCGTGCCGCCCGGGGATTTGTCCACTAATGGGCAAAGGAACGCGGCGGCCTTGCGGCAGTCGACGTCAAGCAGCATCGCCTTGACCGGTCCGACCGCAGAGGCGGTGAGCGACAGCGATCGATAGCCGATGGCGACGAGCGCCAATGCGCCGAGCGGCTGCGAGGCGAGTTCCCCGCACACCGTCGCCGGCTTGCCGTGCGCGCGCGCTTTATCGGCAATGTCTTTGAGCGCACGCAGGACCGGCGCCGAGATCGCATCGAAGCGGCCCGACACCCGCGGGTTGCCGCGATCGATCGCGTAAAGGAATTGCACCAGATCGTTCGAGCCGACGGAGAGAAAGTCGGCCCGCTCGAGCAATTCGTCGAGTTGATAGAGCAGCGACGGCACCTCCACCATGCTGCCGACCTCGACTTGGTCCGGCAGTTTATGACCGTGGCGCCGAAGGTGCGTCAGTTCACGCTCGACAAGCTCCCTGGCTTGATCGAATTCCTGCACCGTGGAAATCATCGGAAACATGATATTGAGCGCGCGCCCGCTGCCGGCGCGAAGCAGCGCCCGCAATTGCGTGCGCAGCAAGCCGGGGCGGTCGAGGCCGAGCCGGATGGCGCGCCAGCCCAGCGCGGGGTTTTCCTCCTCAACGTTGCGCATATAGGGCAGCAACTTGTCCCCGCCGATATCGAGGGTCCGGAAAGTCACTGGCTTGCTGCCGGCGGCATCCAGCACCGCGCGATAGAGCGCATATTGCTCGCTGGTGCGCGGGAAGCTCGGCGCGACCATGAACTGCAACTCGGTGCGGAACAAGCCAATGCCGACCGCACCGGTGTCGGCGATATGCGGCAGGTCGACGCTCAAGCCGGCATTGAGGAAAAGCGCGATTTCCTGGCCGTCCCTGGTGATGCAAGGTTTGTCGCGTAGTGCCGCATATTGTTGCTGCCGGCGGGCGCGCAGGCGGACCCGCTCGGCATAGGCCGCTTCCATGTCCGGAAGCGGACGGATGTGTAGATCGCCGGCCGAGCCGTCGACGATGATCGCATCGCCGGGATCGGCGATGCCGGTCGCGTTTTCGATGTCACCGACGGCTGGAATACCAAGCGCCCGCGCCACGATGGTGACGTGCGAATGCGGGCCGCCCTCTTCGAGCACGAGGCCACGCAAGCGCTTGCGGTCGTAGTCGAGAAGCGCCGCTGGGCCCATCGAACGGGCCACGAGAATGGCATTTTCCGGAAGACTCTCGCGCGAGGGCGCGTGATCGCGGCCGGTGAGCTGGCGCATCAGGCGATTGGCGAGATCGTCGAGGTCGTGCAATCGCTCGCGCAGGAACGGATCGGTCTGCCGCAGCATCCGCGCCCGGGTATCGGATTGCACACGCTCCACCGCGGCCTCGGCGGTGAGCCCGGTCATCACCGCTTCTTCGAGCTTGTGCACCCAGCCCCGGTCATAGGCGAACATGCGGTACGCTTCCAAGACGTCGCGATGCTCGCCGCCCTCGACCACGTCGCCGTGTTCGAGCATTTCGTCGAGGCTGGTGCGCAGGCTTTCCACCGCCGAGTTGAGATGCTCGAGTTCCTTCTGCACGTCGTCGGCGATGAAATTGGTCACCACGACGCGCGGCTCGTGCAACACGACATGCCCCAGCGCAATCCCTTCGCTCAGCGCCGAACCCTCGACATGAACGGAACGGCGCGCGGCAGGCTCGGCGCCCGGCAGTGCCAGGGCCGAGAGTTCGCCCGAGGCGATCATCTCGGCCAGCACCATCGCGGTCGTTTGCAGCGCCTCGACTTCTTCTTCCGAATAGGTGCGGCGCGCCCGGTTCTGCACCACCAGCACGCCTAATATGTTGCCGGCGCGCAGGATCGGCACGCCGAGGAACGAGTGATAAATCTCCTCACCCGTTTCCGGCCGGTACGAGAACGCCGGATGCGCCTGCGCATTCGACAGGTTGATCGCGCTCGCTTGACTGGCCACCAAGCCGACCAGCCCCTCGTCGGACCGCATGACGGTGCGGTGCACGGCGTCGCGATTGAGGCCCTCGGTTGCATAGAGTTCGAGGGTGGAATCGACGCGCAGCACATAGACGGAGCAGACCTCCGCAACCATGTTGGCGGCGATCAGCACCACAATCTTGTCAAGGCGCTCCTGCGCGCTGACCGGCTCCGCCATGACTTCGCGAAGCCGACGCAACAGCACGCGCGGACCGCCAAGCGCGCCACGCATGGCGTGAGGTCCCTCGGGCCGGGCTATGACCGGAGCGGAGCCCGTGACGCGCCGGTCTTCGTCAAAGAGGAATTCGCCCAGATCAGGTCCGAAAGCGAATGTCCTAAAGCCTATATCGAATGCGGCATGCAAACCGCAAGCCAAAGACAGCGGTATGACGGATCAGGCCATTGTGCGCCGCAACGCAAACGCGGCGGATCAGGCCGCTTTATCGAGTCCATACAGCGAATGCAGCGTGCGCACTGCGAGTTCGGTGAAGGCGGCGTCAATTAAAAGCGAAAACTTTATCTCGGAGGTGGTGATAGCGCGAATATTGATGGACCGCTCGGCCAAGGCCTTGAACGCCTGCGCCGCCACGCCGGCATGGCTGCGCATGCCGATGCCGATCACCGAAATCTTGGCGACATCGGTGGCGCCGTCGAGCCGGGCGTAACCGATCGCACGCTTGGCTTTTGCGATCACATCCAGCGATCGCTGATAATCCGAGGCCGGCACCGTGAAGGTGATGTCGGTTGTCTTGCCGTCGCCCGAGACATTCTGAACGATCATGTCGACATTGACACTGGCCTCGGCGAGCGGTCCGAAAAGCGCGGCCGCGACTCCCGGCTTGTCCAGAACTTCGCGGACAGAGATTTGCGCCTCGTCGCGCGAGAAGGCGATGCCGGTGACGGTGTGCTGCTCCATGATCTCCCCCTCGTCGCAGATCAGTGTTCCGGGCGGGTTGTCGTGCGGATTGATTTTTTCCGGCGGATCGAAGCTCGAGCGCACGAAGATGCGCACATTGTGCATCATCCCAAGTTCGACCGAGCGCACCTGCAGGACCTTGGCGCCGAGCGAGGCGAGCTCCAGCATTTCTTCGAAGGCGACACGTTCGAGCCGCCGCGCGCGCGGCACGACCCGCGGATCGGTCGTATAGACGCCATCGACGTCGGTATAGATGTCGCAGCGATCGGCGCGGATCGCCGCGGCAATCGCCACGGCCGAAGTGTCGGAGCCGCCGCGCCCGAGCGTGGTGATGCGGCCGCTATCGCGGTGGATGCCTTGAAAGCCGGTGATGACGGCGACTTCCTTGCGTTCCGTGAAGCGCCGGACCAATGCCTCGGCATTGATGTCGAGTATGCGCGCCGAACCGTGCACCTCGGTCGTTGCGATCGGCAGCTGCCAGCCCTGCCAGGAGCGCGCATTGACGTCGAGGTCCTGGAGCACGATCGCGAGCAGTCCGGCGGTTATCTGCTCGCCGGTGGCGACAACCACATCATATTCGCGGGCATCAAAAATGCGCCGCTGCTGAAGTGCCTCCTCGCACCACGTAATGAGCTGATCGGTGGTGCCGGACATCGCCGAGACCACGACGGCCACCTCATTGCCGGCGTCGACCTCGCGCTTAACGTGGCGCGCGACGTTGTGGATGCGGTCGAGATCGGCGACCGAAGTTCCGCCGAATTTCATCACGAGGCGAGCCATTGGGGTCGATACGGTCGTGGTGTCGAGCTACGGAATCGGACTGCGCGCCGGACTTTCATTCATCCGATGCAAATGCGCCGGCCCGCATGTCGTTACCGGACCGGCGCCAAAGCGCGCGTATACATACCGGCGGGATGCGCGGTTCGCAACATGGCCAAGAAGAATGTCAAGCAAAATGCCGAAATGGCCGGCGAAAAGCCAACCGGTGCCAGCGCCTGCTCCGCTTGCTTTGACAGGCCACAAGGATGCCGTTTAACACCACGGCAACCATGCTGACGGTCGCATGGCCGCAGCCGCGTACCTCTTTCGCCTCTTTCGCAAAGTCGGAATTCAGTGGCAATGACTACGCGTCCGACTGGTCGCCGCCCTCACGCTTGTCAAGCGAAACGGCGCGTGAGATCTCACCGAAGCAGGTGGCGGTCGCCATCAGCGACGACCAGAATGCGACCCACAGCAGGGCGGGCATGACCTTCTCCTTCTCTGCGGGTAGGTCACCTGAACGCTGCTCATTGAACGTTTCAGCGTCAGTGCAGTTCCGACGGTTTATTTGCTCGAGGAAAAAGATGGACAAACACACAGAACAAAAAATTGGCGTGGTCGGCGGCGGCCTGATGGGCCACGGCATCGCTTATTTGTTCGCTGCGGCCGGTCATCACGTCAATGTGTTTGAACCTTTTCCCGATGTGCGCAACTCGCTGCCGCAACGCCTGCGCGCGATCGTCGAATTGCTCGAGGACGATCCACGGCTGCTAACGCGAATTGCAGCGCACGCCTCGCTTGATTCCGCGATGCGCGGGGCCGACTGGGTTTTTGAAGCCGCGCCGGAGAAGCTGCCGCTCAAACAGCAAATATTCGCCGCGATCGAAAAACTGGTAGCGCCGACCACCATACTCGCCAGCAACAGTTCGGCAATTCCGTCCACCGAGATCGGTCGGCATCTCACCCATCGCGAACGGATGGTCGGCACGCATTTCTGGAATCCGCCGCATCTGGTGCCGCTGGTCGAAGTCATTCAAAACGAAAAGACCGGCAATGATGTCGTGGAGCGAACGATGCAACTGCTGCGCCGAGCCGGAAAAGTGCCGGTGCATGTCCGCCGCGACATCCCGGGATTTGTCGGCAACCGGCTTCAGCACGCGATGAAACGCGAAGCCATCGCGCTGGTCGCGGCGGGTGTCTGCGATGCAGAGACGATCGACGCCGTCGTGCGCGAAGGATTCGGCGCGCGCACGGCGGTGCTCGGACCCATGGAGCAAGCGGACCTGGTCGGCCTGGATCTCCAGCTCGATGTCGCGGAGGTGCTTTATAGCGATCTTGACCGCACGGCCGGACCGCACCCGTTCCTGCGCGACAAGGTCAAGGCCGGCAAACTTGGCATGAAAACCGGCGAGGGCTTTCGGAAATGGACCGCGAAAGAAGCTGACGCAGTGCGCAATCGGCTGTCGCGCTTCCTCGCCGAACAGGCCAAGGCCCGAAAGAAAAGCATGGCTCATGCCGGCGGCGAGCGGACAGCATAGGCGGCACCTCCGCCGCTCCTCGTGGTCCGTCCAAAATTGCCGCCGCCACTGTAGTGTGCGCAGTCGCGATCCCTTTTTCTTGACCCTGCCGCTAGCGCGGGGAAAATATTCGTCGCAGAATGCGGCTTGCGTTTTTGCGAGCCTGGTCTGCCCTTGCCGCGCAGACGCGGCGCGCATGCCGCATGGGTTGTGGATAGCCGACAATAACAAGCATCGGCAAACAATGTAGTCTGCGGGAGAGTAAGACGCAGTGAAGATCACACTGCCGATACGCCGTCGCACCTTCATCCAAACGGGACTTGCGCTCGGCGCCAGTCAGGTCATAGGCCCGCCGTTCATCATCACCGCGCGCGGCGACGAACCGGTCAAGATCGGGATGGTCAACCCGCTCACTGGCGTGCTCGCGGCCTTGGCGCAAAGCGAGGTGGACGGCGCCAAATATGCCGAAGCCGAGATCAACAAAAGGGGTGGCATCCTCGGTCGTCCGGTCCAGCTTCTGGTGGAAGACTCTGCCAATGACATCGGCACCGGCGTGCAGAAGACGCGCAAATTGATCGACCGCGACAATGTCAATGTGATCCTCGGCGACGTGAACTCCGGCACTGCCTATGCAATGTCACAGGTGACCAACGACAAGAAAGTATTTCACATCGTGCCCGGCGGCCACACCGATCCGATCACCGGCACCAATTGCAAATGGAACGTGTTCCGCGTCTGCAACACGACGTCGATGGAGGCCAATGCGGTGACGCCCGAACTGGTCAAGCGGTTCGGCAGGAAATGGTTTTTCATTACGCCGGATTATGCTTACGGCCGTACCCTGCAGGACGCCTTTGCCAGAGCGCTGCTCAAAGCTGGCGGCGCCTATGATGGCGACATGCTGCCGAGCAACAGCACGGATTTTTCCGCCACTCTGGTCAAGGCCAAGGCTTATAAGCCGGACGTGCTTCTCAACAATATGGGCGGCCTAACGCAGATCAATTGTATGAAACAGTTCACCCAGTTCGGTATGCAGAAGGAAATGGCGTTGGGCGGCGGGCTGTTCGAGCTGGAAAGCGTCAAAGGCTGCCCGCCGGAAGCGCAGACCGGCTGGTGGGACATGGAGTGGTGGTGGAATCAGCCCAACGTGCCCGAAGTCGTGAAATTCGTCGCCGACTATCGCGCGACCATGAACAAGACGCCGTCGGCGCGCGATTGGTTCGGTTATGTGTCCATGCATTCGGTCCGCCTTGCCGCGGATAAGGCAAAATCGCTCGATGGTCCGAAGCTCGCGACGGCGCTGGAAGATCTGGAACTGCCGCCGGATGTGGCTTTGCAGCCGGGCCGTGTGCGCTATCGCGCTGGCGATCACGAATTGATGCCGAATATCTTCGTCGGCAGCGCCCATCCGCCGAAGTCCGGCGCCGACGATCTGTTCACGGTTGCCGCTTTGGTGTCCGGTGAAGAAGCGGCTGGTTCGGTGGCTGAGACTGGCTGCAAGATGGTGCAGCCGACTTGAGCTATCAGCCGGCGGCGAACATCCACTTTGTTCCGTTGCAGGCGACGGTGAAGCTAAGAATGGCACAGACCGGCCACTGTGTTGTCTTGAGACGAGGGCGGGATGTTATCGAGGCATAGTGATGAAACTGTCCCGGCGACAGGCTTTGCAAACTGCAAGTGGGGCCGTCGCCCTGCCGCTGCTATCGCAGGTGGCCGCCGCGCAGAACTATCCCACCCGGCCGGTGCGCGTCGTGGTCACCGTTCCAGCCGGAGGCTCGCCCGATATCGTGGCGCGCTTGCTCGGCCAGTGGCTTTCAGAACACCTGGCGCAGCCGTTCGTGATCGAAAACCGGCCTGGCGCCAGCGCCAATATCGGCACCGAATTCGTCGTGCGTGCGACGCCAGACGGCCACACGCTGCTCGTCGCCATGTCGGCTAACGCCATCAATGCGTCGCTTTACCCGAACCTGAATTACAATTTCATCCGTGACGCCGCCCCGGTCGCGCCGATCGGCCGTATCCCGCTGGTGCTGGTCGCGTCTCCCTCGCTGCCGGCAAAAACGGTCCCCGAATTGATCGCTTATGCCAAAGCCAATCCCGGCAAGATCAACATGGCGACCGCGGGCAAGGGCACTCCGCTCGACGTCGCCGGCGAGCTTTTCAAGATTATGGCCGGCGTCGAGGTCCTGAGCGTAACCTATCAAGGCGAATCGCTGGCGCTCCCGGATTTGCTCAGCGGCCAGATGCAGATCATGTTCGGCGTGGTGCCGGCCTCGCTCGGTCATATCAAGAGCGGCAGATTGCGGGCGCTCGCCGTGACCACCGCGGCGCGGCAGGAGGTCTTGCCCGACGTGCCGACAATGGCTGAGTTTCTGCCGGGTTTCGAGGCTGTCGGCTGGTATGGAATCGCGGCGCCGAAGAATACGCCGGCTGCCGTCGTCGATCTCCTCAACGGAGCGATCAATCACGCGCTGCGCGATCCCGAAATCAAAAAGCGGCTAACCGAATTGGGCGTCGGCCCCGGCGGCGGCTCGGCCGGCGAGTTCGCCGCGTTCATCGCCACCGAAACCGAAAAGTGGGCCAAGGTGGTGAACTTCGCCGGCACGAAAGCGAATTGACGCAACGGCGGCCACGATCGACCAAACGCCAGCCGCGTGTTTTGCGTTTTATCGAATAAGGAGGATGCGGTGTTGCAGCGGTTAGCTCTTGCTGGCGTGACGGTAACAGTGATGGCGGTAAGTTTCGCCCTTGCACAGTCTGCATCGCCGAACGGTGTCAAAACTCTTGATCCTGCCGGCGCGATAAAGGCAGAGGGCACCTGGAGTCTGGGCGCGCGCGCCGGCGACTTCATCTTTGTAGCCGGAATGCAGGGCATCGATCCGGCGACCAACAGCTTGGTGCAAGATCCGCAAGGCCGCATTCGTCAAGCATTGCTCAATATCAGGTTGATTGCGCAATCGGAGGGGGCGAGCCTGCAGGATTGCGTGCGGCTGACCGTTTATGTCAGCGACTTGCACCGGTTCGCGCCCATGGTGGACAAGGCGCAAGCAGAACTCTGGGCCAAGCCGCCATATCCGCCGCGCACGATGGTCGAGGTTCAACGTCTGTTTGACGATGATATCGTGGAAATCGATAGCGTCTTCTACGCCCCGCTGCGAAAGTGACGATGATTGGGCCGCCGCTCAATCCGCGGCGATTGTCTTTTTGTGGGCATGATCTTTTCCGACCTGGCTTCGCCCGCCGAAGCGTGACACGACAGTACTAGCGGCTAGCATGGCTTCGCGCAGGCGGGAAACCGGTATCCATCCTCGGATCAAGTCCGAGGACAGGCTTTTTCGGGATCATGCTTTAATACGGCAGACCCACATAATTTTCGGCGAACGCCGTAGCGGCGGCCTTGGATCTGAACAAATAATCGAGTTCGGCCAGTTGCAATTGACGATCGAACGGATTGTCGGATATCCGGTGCAGCGTCATGGTCATCCACCATGAAAAACGCTCCGCCTTCCACACCCGCGCCAGCGCGCGCGCCGAATAATGGTCGAGGCCGGCGTCCGACTTGTCCTCATAGTGTTCGATCAGCGCCCGCGACAGATAGCGCACGTCGCTCGCCGCGAGATTAAGTCCCTTGGCGCCGGTCGGCGGCACGATGTGGGCGGCGTCGCCGGCGAGAAACAAACGGCCAAAACGCATCGGTTCGGCGACGAAGCTGCGCAGCGGCGCTATGCTTTTCTCGATCGAGGGTCCGGTCACCAGGCGCTCGCGCGCTTCGTCGTCGAGCCGCGGCTTGAGCTCCTCCCAAAACCGCTCGTCCGGCCAGGACTCAAGGTCTTCGGCCAGGCTGCATTGCAGGTAGTAACGGCTGCGGGTCGGCGAGCGCATCGAGCACAGCGCGAAACCAAGCGGATGGCGTACGTAAATCAGTTCCTCAGAGACCGGCGGCGTATCCGACAGGATGCCGAGCCAGCCGAGCGGATAGACCCGCTCGTAGCTGCTGATCGCGCGCGCCGGCACGCTCTTGCGGCTGATGCCGTGAAAGCCGTCACAGCCGGCGATGAAGTCGCACGCGATCTCATGGGCGTTGCCGCCGGTGCGGTAAGTCACGCGCGGCCGCTCGCCGGAAATGTCGTGCAAAGCCACATCCTGCGCCGAATAGACTGTCGGAGCACCGTTCGCGCGGCCGTCCATGAGGTCTTTGGTGATTTCGGTCTGGCCGTAGACCATCACGGTCTTGCCGGTCAGCTCCTTGAATGACAAGCGATGGCGCGCGCCGTCGACGCAGATCTGCACGCCCTCATGGATGAGACCATCGGCATGCATCCGGGCGCCGACGCCGGCCTCGTCCAACAGGTCCATCGTGACCTGCTCGATGACGCCGGCGCGCACGCGGCCAAGCACATGGTCGGCGGTCTGCCGCTCCAGGATGACGTTCTCGATGCCGCGTTTATGGAGGAGTTGACCCAGCAACAGCCCCGCCGGGCCGGCGCCAATGATGACGACCTGTGTTCTCATCAACGCAAGCTTGTTTGCTCGACGGCGGATTGGTCACGAACCAGAAGGCCGTGGGGTCACCGCTGCGGCATTCTCACGTGGCCGTAGGTGTAACCCGGACTGTAAGGCGGCACGGCAAAGTAGTCGAATAAGCCATGGTACGGATCGGAATAGCCGTAGTACGGATCGGACAAGCGATAGTACGGGTTCGCTGCGGTCGGGCGCGACGCGGTCTCACTGATGCCGGGATGAGAAGGATTGCTATGCGCACCGACCGCGCCTCGGATTTTTGCCGTCGCGAGCGAAGTTCCGCTCAGCAACAGGGCCACGGCGACCGCGCTCCGTGCTATTCTCGTCATGCTGTTTCTCCAAGCTTCTCCAAGCCGCAATCAGACGCTACTCAATGATTTAGGGATCCGTCGCACGCCGCTCAACCACCTTCTTTTCCGCGATTGACGCCGGGAAGGAGGAATTGCCGGCCGCGGGCCGGACCCTGTTTTTCCTACAACACGCGAGCTGGGTACCGGGGCGTGGTGCGTTGCCGCTAGATCGTACTTTCGCCACCTTTCGGCGAGCAGGTGGCGCCGCGATCGTTTCGGCACCTAGTAGTGGCACTTGGTAGTGCCGGCTGGGCTGCGCCCGCTGGGCGGCTATCGCGTCAGCTACGTTCGCCGCGCAACAACAATCGCCAAACCTTGAGGGAATACATGCGGATTGTTCACTTGGCCTGCACACTTATGTTGCCCGTTGTGCTTTTCTGCCGTCTCGATGGCGCCGCCGCCCAGGGCAGCGACGCCGAGCGCCAGGCATGCACGCCCGACGCGATGCGGCTTTGTTCCGATGTTATTCCCGACGTCGCGAGGGTCACGGCCTGCATGAAGGCGAAGTCGTCGCAGCTCAGTGAAGCGTGCCGGGTGGCGATGCGCGGCTCGCCCTCAGGCAAGACGCGCCGTCACGCGCATTACCACCATCACTATCGCCATCACCACTGACATCATTGCAGATGATCGGTTTTTTCGCGCCTGCGAGCGGGCGTCGCGATGAAGCGTGGCGGCTTGAGCGGCAGCGCCGGAAAGTGCCATTGTGCCGTGTGAGGTGACGGCGACCGGAACGGCAATTGGTGGGGTGGGGGGATGCGTCGGGCCATGAAGTTGGCCAGCCGGCGAGCTGTGCGGCGTCTCGCTCTGGCGCTTTTGGCCGCGAGCCTCGTCACCGCGCATATTATTCGAACGCGCGCGCAGTCCGCCGAGGAATTCGTGACGGCGGCCGATCGCGCGCTTGCCGACGCCATGCGCACCGCCGACCGAACCATGGCGCGCCGGCTCCTGTCGCTGCAATTCAGCTATACCGATGAAGCCGGCAAGGCCTATTCGCGCCACGAGTTTCTTGCCGATCTGAAAAATCTGTCGGCGGCGCTGGCCGGCGATCCCAAACTGACGATGTACGGCCTCCTTGCGACGGTCACCGGCGACCGCAAGTCGGCGGACGGCAATACGGCATTTTTTCTCGATATTTGGGTCAAGCAGAGAGGCGCTTGGCGCGCTCTGGCCCGCCAGAATGTCGTGCTCGCGGATGGCGCGGCGCTCGCTGCATCGGCGTCTTCGCAGGATGACGGCAAAGCGGTCGAATGCACCAATCCTTGCCAGACCATGCCCTATCGGGTGCGTTCGCCGGCCGAGCAAGACGTTCTCAATGCATTTCTGGCGATTGAGAAGGCGAGCATCGCCCACGATGCCCAGGAATGGTCGAAACACGTGGCCGACGAATTTATGCTCTATCGCTCGGGCTACGCTCCGATCGACAAAGCGGCGCGCATCGCCGCGATCGAGCGGCAGAAACAAGTCGGAAGCCTAGTGACGGCCGGCGAACTCCAGGCCGTGCACCTTTCGGTTTACGGCGATGCGGCGGCGATGATCACAACGCAGATGGTTCCGGACAATTCCCGCCCGCCCTATCGCGCCGCCCGCGTCTGGGTGAGACGCAACGGCCAGTGGCTGATGACGGTGAGCGTGCAGACCGACATTCAGACCCCGTAGACGACGAGGCTAGGGCGCGCACTCATAATTGCGTCAGCCAATGTCCCCTTTCGGGAGTGAAGCGGACATCGCACCGACGCTGGGAAAGCAGACATCGACCTGCGAGCGACTTTGATTCATCAGCGTCGTGACCGGAGTGATTTTTGTCCGGAAGCCGACCGGCTATGATAGGGTTGTTGCATTGGGGGGTGGTAGATGCGTTGTTCCTTGTCGACTTCCAGACAACGGCGCGTTCTTTGCGTGTTTCCCGCCTATACTCCGTCATTCGGTACTTTTTCTCATGCCTATCGTTTACTGCCGCGGGTCCGTGCATTTATGCCGCCGCAGGGGCTACTCCTCATTGCTGCGTACCTCCCAGCATCATGGTCAGTCCGGTTCATCGATGAAAATATAACGCAAGCAACCGCAGCCGATTTCGGTTGGGCCGACTTCGTTTTCGTCAGCGGTATGCATATCCAAGCACCACAAATACATGACATAGCAAAACGAGCTAAACTAGCCGGCAAAATCATTATCCTTGGCGGCGCATCCGTTTCGGGCTCGCCGGAGCTCTATCCAGAGTTTGACTATCTGCATATTGGCGAAATAGGTGATGGAACCGACAGTCTTATCGCGTGCCTGGACGAAGGCGTAACGCCACCGCTAACGCAAATACGGTTTGAAACGAAAGATCGCTTACCGCTCTGCGACTTCCCGCTACCAGCCTACGATCTAATCCGTCTCGATCATTATCTTATCGGCAGCCTGCAGTTTTCGAGTGGCTGCCCTTATCGCTGTGAATTCTGTGATATTCCCGCGCTCTACGGTCGCCAACCTCGGCTCAAGACCCCCGAGCAAATTTTGGGGGAATTAGATGAGATGCTGAAACAGCCCGGACATCCGGCTGTAGTCTATTTTGTTGACGATAATTTCATCGGCAACCGCAAAGCGGCGCGTGAAATGCTACCGCATCTCATCGACTGGCAACGCAGGCATCGTTATCCGTTGCAGTTTGCTTGCGAAGCAACCCTCAACCTCGCCAAGCAGCCAGAAATTCTTTCACTGATGCGCCAAGCACAATTTGTCACCGTATTTGTTGGCATCGAGACTCCAGAGGCCGATGCGTTGAAGGCAATGCGCAAGGAACACAATTCTGTACTGCCGATGATAGAAGCGATAAAAATACTGAACAGTTACGGGCTCGAAGTGACGTCTGGCATCATCCTCGGCCTTGATACCGATACTGCCGATACTGAAAGCCGCCTCAAAGAATTCATCGACCTGTCACAGATCCCAATTCTCACGATTAACCTGCTGCAAGCACTGCCACGAACGCCATTGTGGGATCGCCTCAAGCGCGCTGATAGATTAGTCATCGATGATGCGGGGCTCGAAAGCAACGTGCGTTTCTTACGCCCGTATCACGAAGTCATCGGTATGTGGCGCCGGTGTGTAATGCATGCCTATGATCCCGAGCGGCTATTCGCGCGCTGTACCTATCAAGTCGAGGCGACCTTTGCGCATCGCATGGGTGTGCCAGCGCGCGGCAAGCTGACAGTCAGAAATGTACGCGAGGCTGTGGCGCTAGGGTTCAATCTTGTCCTTCGGATTGGGCTTCTGTCGAATTATCGTCGATCGTTCTGGCGCGCCGCATGTCACGCATTAAAACGCGGCCAGATCGATGCAGCGCTGGGCATGGGGCTTGTAGCCTATCATCTTATTCAATTCTCACGCGAGGCGATTCGCGGCGAACAGAATGCTTCGTTTTACTCCACACGATCACGCGCGCTCATGCGGCCTGTCGATCCCCGACTCAAGGAAGCGGCTGCTTTGGATTGATAAGGTGTACCGATGAAACGTCCGCCTTCGAGCGTAAAGCGGATCTGATCCGGACACGAATCAATGTCCGCCATTGGCACTTAGCGGACAACAGGGAATGTTCGCTTGATGTTCGCTTACGAGGGCAGGGGGACATTGGCCGAACCATTGCTCGTTGACCTCAATTTATGAGTATGCTCCTTAGTCCTGCGGCAGCGCGGCGATGCCAAGCTCTTTGGCGAATGCCGCGACCTGCGCGCGCTGCTCCTCGATCGATTTGGCGAATTCGTCCGGGCCGCCGACATTGAGAAGCTGCCCCGTCGTCGCCAGCCGTTGTTTAATCGTGTCGTCGGCGACCGTGTGAATGTCGGCGGCAATGCGCTGGCGCAGCGCGAGCGGCATGCCGCTTGGGCCGAACAGGCCGACCAGGCCGTCGATCGTCAGCGCCGGTTGACCGGCTTCCTGGACGGTCGGCAGATCGGGCTCAGTCGGCGCCCGCACGGTATTGGTGACGCACAAGAGCTTGACTTTACCCGATTGCAGCTGCGGCCGGATAATTGCCAGCGCCGATTCATAAACTTGCACGCGTCCCTCGGCCAAATCGTTGGCGGCGTCGACCGGATTCTTGTAGGCGATCTTCGCGATATCCAGCCCTTCGCGTTTGAGCCATCCGGCAAAAATGAAATCGAGTGCGCCGGTTACGCCGGCCCAGTTGAGCTTGCCCGGCTCCGCGCGGGCGAGCGCCATCAATTGAGCAACCGAATTGACGTTCAGGCTCGCCGGCACCGAAATCGTGATGATGGTGTTGGAGACGCGCGCAATCGGCAGCAAGTCGGCCGCCTTATACGGCAGGTGGTCGTGGAGGAATGGGTGCGCGGTGAAGGAGGAGGTCGGGGAGAATAGCAATTGATGGTCGTCATGCGCGCTGACGAATGAATTGATGGCAACAATGCCGTCGCCGCCGGGCCGGTTCTCGACCACGATCGGCTGACCCCATCGCTGCCCTAGCCGATCCGCAAATAGGCGCGCCCCGATATCAGCGCCGCTGCCTGGACCGAGCGTCAGGATGAATTTCACCGGCCGTGTCGGCCAGGCCTGATCGGCCGAGGCCGGGCCGGAGAACGGCAGAGTAAGCGCAATAACGGCCGCGACCATCAAGGCCGCGCCAAGACTCAGTGCAGCAGCCAGAAGAAAGGAAATTAATACAGAAATCCTGGACGGCTTCACGTTTTCCTCCGCTTCCCAATTCGTTTTTGTTGGTTTCGGCGTTAAAGCATGATCCCGAAAAGTGGACACCGGTTTCCCGCCTGCGCGAAGCCATGCTAGCCGCTAGTACTGTCGTGTCACGCTTTTGCGGGCGAAGCCAGGTCGGAAAAGATCATGCTCAAATAACAAGCTAAAGCGAAATGCCGAATAAACCCAAAATCATTTCGCTTTAGCTCTCCAGGCCGGTCGGCACGTTCTTATTCTCGCTCACAAGCTTCATCCCGGCGGCGAGCGCCATGGTCTCGGCAAGCGCGGCAAAATCCTTCCGCAGATAGTCTTGCGGGTTTTTTTGCAGCATCGCGGCGCCGAAATGGCTCTGCAGCACTTCACGCGTCGCCGCCGTGACCGGCATCGGCACGTCCATTTCGCGGCCAAGCTCTAGTCCGAGATCGAGGTCCTTGCGCATTAGCTCCGGCGTGAATGTCGTCGTCCAGTCGAGATTGACCAGCGCAGGAGATTTGTAGCGGGTGAACATCGAGCCCATCACGCCATTATTGAGAAAGGCAAGAAATGCGTGCCGCGGTACGCCCATCTTGTTGGTGAGCAGCGTGATCTCGATCAGGTTCTCGATCACGACCCCGAGCATCACGTTGTGCGCGATCTTGCACACGCGCGCCAATTCGCCTGCTCCGACATAGGATACGCCGCGCGGAGCGAAGACCTCGATCAAGGGCATGGCGATTTTGCACGCGGCTTCGACGCCCGAGACGACGGCCGAGAGCTGACCGGCCTTGATGACCTTGGCATTGCCGCTGACCGGGGAGGCGACGAAATCGGCGCCGAGCTCTTCGAGCTTGTTGCGGATCGCCGCCGATTCTTCGACCGCAATGGTGGAGCAATCGACGACCACCGGCGGCATTCTGCCGCTGCCGGCGGCAACGCCGTCCCTGCCGTAGAGCACGTCCTGCACGTCGGGGCCGGTGGCGACGATCGAGAACAGCACGTCGACCGATTTCAGGTCTGCCAGGCGATCGACGATTTTGCCGCCGATTTTGGCAAGCGGCTCCGCCTTCGCGCGCGTGCGATTCCAGATCGATACATCGTGGCCGGCTTTGATGAGCCGCTCCGCCATCGGAAATCCCATGCGGCCCATGCCGATCCAGCCAATCTTCTGAGTCTTGCCCGTCGCCATTGCCAAGCTCCTTTGCGTTATCGCGATGTCCTAGCATAGCGCGCGACTGCTGCAACGTCGCAACAGACGCAAGGCTTGTCGGCCGATCGCCAATGACACTATGCTTGCAAGGTGATGCATGATGTCGTCGAGAATTTCGCGGCGGCTCGCTCCCGCGACAGCCATCTCTTTTGGCGCGCTTGGCGCAATACCTATCCCTTCATCGTGGTCGGCGCGCTGTGGGAGGCCATAGCGCATCTCGGCATCTTCCCTGTCCAGTTCTTCCCGCCGCTGGAAGCGATCGCCGCGGCTTTCGCGCGGCTCTGCGCCAGTGGCGTTCTGCCGCATCACGCGCTCGACACGCTCATCCGGCTCACCGCCGGTTTCGCGCTGGCTGGATGCGTCGGCATCGCGGCGGGTGTGCTTATGGGGCGCTCGCGCCGGGCGGAAGATATTTTGTTGCCGCTCGTGAGCATCGGCGCTCCCATTCCTGGTCTCGCTTACGCACCGTTATTTCTGCTGTGGTTCGGGCCGGGCAATATTTCCACCATCGCGCTGGTCGCTTTCGTCTCCGCGTTTCCAGTCATCTACAATTCCTGGACCGGTGTGAAAGCGGTGAAGGAGATCTGGCTGCGTTCGGCGCAGGCGATGGGCGCCGACAATCGCCGCCTGTTTCGCCATGTCGTCGTGCCGGGCGCGTTGCCCTATATCGTGACCGGCCTTCGGCTTGGTCTCGCCCAGGCTTGGCGCATTCTGGTCGCGGTCGAGATGCTCGCGGCCGTGCCTTGGGGCCTGGGCTGGTTGATTTTCGGCGCGCAGGAATTTCTCAATACCGACGTGATGCTGGCCGGCATCGCCGTGATCGCGCTGATCGGGCTTGGGCTCGAGAAACTCGTCTTTCAGCCGCTGGAAAATTTCACGGTCGTGCGCTGGGGCATGATGACATGACGACGGCGCGTGCATGGTCGGAGCGATCGAGCTCATTGCGGCGCGGTGCGCTGACGCTGATTATCGCTGCGGCGCTCTATGACGCGCTCGCACGCAGCGGCACCTTCCCCCAAGCCCTGACGCCCACGCTCGGCGCCATCGCGCATACGCTTTTTGCGTCGCTCGCCGACGGCACCATGCTTCTGCACGCCGCCGCCACGCTCTATCGCGTGCTGATCGGCTTTGGCTTTGCGGTTGCGATTGGCTTGCCCTTGGGCGTGCTGATGGGCCGGTTTCGGCCGGTTGAAAATTTCGTGCTGCCGCTTATGAGCGCGCTGATGCCGATTCCATCGCTGGCCTGGGTGCCGGTGTTCATTCTGTGGTTCGGGCTCGGCAATACCGTGAGCGTGCTCATCGTATTCTATGCCGCACTATTCCCGATGCTGCTCAATACCTGGTCGGGCGTACGCGCGGTGAACCCGATCTGGCTGCGCGCGGCCAGCGCCATGGGCGCGAACGAACACGCGCTGTTCTGGAAGGTCATTATCCCCGGCGCCTCGCCCTTCATCATTGCCGGCCTGCGCCAATCCTTCCTGCGCTCATGGATCGCGGTGATCGGCGCCGAAATGCTGGCGGGCTCCGATTGGGGTCTGGGTTGGGTGATCTTCGACGCCAAGGAATTCCTCGACGCCGACGTGATGCTGGCGTCGCTGATCGTGATCGGTTTTATCGGCTTTGCCACCGAACGGCTGGTGTTCGGTTCGATCGAACGCGCCACCATTTATCGCTGGGGCATGGCGCGCTCGGCGCGGGTTTAGCCTTGAGTTTATGAGCTTAGATTGGATGGTTAGTCCGTCATGGCCGGACTTGTTCCGGCCATCTCGTTCATAAGCGCTGTGCCTGATGGATCGGGATGCCCGCGACAAGCGCGGGCATGACGATTTAAAAGCCCATCCGCCCTAGCCACCTCAGTACGACTCATTCCGGCTTGATGTCGGCGGCGGCGATGATCGCCTGATATTTGGCGATTTCGGCGCCAACGAAGCCAGAGAATTCGTCGATCGACAGCGCCGAAACCTCGGCGCCGTCATTCTGCAATCGCGATTTCATCTCCGGCTCGAGCAGGATTTGATTGATCGCCGTGTTCAAGCGCTTGGCGATATCCATCGGCAGCGCGCGCGGTCCAAAGAATCCGACCCACAGCGCGAAATCGAAATCGGCAATTCCGGTAGCTTCGGCAACCGACGGAATGTCCGGGGCCGCGCTCGCGCGCTTGGCCGTCGAAACGGCGAGCAGCTTGACCTTGCCGCCTTGCATCAGCGGCACGGCGGCGGGAAATCCGGGAAAATAGAAATCGACATGGCCGCCGACGACATCGTTCAAGGCCGGAGCGGCGCCCTTATAGGGCACATGCGTCAGATTGTTGTTGAGCTTGAGCTTCAACAATTCGCCGGCCAGATGGCCCGGCGTGCCGATCCCGGCCGAGGCGAAGGTCACCGGCCGACCGGGGCTGCGCAGAAATTTCACGAACTCCGCCATGGTAGAATAGGGCGCGTTGGCCGGCACGACCAAAGCGAGCGGCACGACCCCGGTTAGCGCAATCGCTTGCAGATCCTTGCGCGGATCGTAACCGGCATCTTTCATGAAAAACGGATTAATCGCGATTTCCGGTGTTTGCGCCACGGTGAGCGTGTAGCCGTCGGGTGAAGCGTTGACGACGTCGCGCGCGCCCAAGGTGCCGCCGGCGCCGGGACGGTTCTCGACCACCACCGATTGCCCGACCGCGTCCGAGAGTTTGTTGCCAACAAGCCGCGCGACGATATCGCCGGTGCCGCCTGCCGCGAAATTCACGATGAGATGGATCGGCCGGCTGGGGAAGGCGTCCGAAAAGGCCGGAGCGGTGGCGGCGAGCGCGGCCACCAGCGCGATTACGGCTGCGGCGCGGATACCGAGTGCATTCATCTGAATAGTCCTTCGTGGCGATCCTTTTGCGTCCGGTCGTTACTTCTGGCACAAAGCGCGGCTCGAACAGAAGCCTGCATTAAAGCATGATCTGCTTAGGGTGAAGACGCCAAACCGGAAGCGGCGAGACGCGGCGATGGCCCATATCGAGGCGCGCGACATCACGCTCACCTACCAGACGCCAAGCGGGGCGGTGCCGGCCGTCCACGGCGTCAGCTTCGGCGTCGACACTTCGGAATTTCTCTGCATCGTCGGACCGAGCGGGTGCGGCAAGTCGACGCTTTTGAATATCGTAGCCGGGTTCTTGTCCCCGACTGCGGGCGAGATCCGGATCGGCGGCGCGCCGGTGAAGGGCTACGGCACGGATCGGGGCGTCGTATTCCAGGATTTCGCGCAGCTCTTTCCCTGGCGTACCGCGCTCGGCAATGTGGTCTTCGGGTTGGAAATGAAGGGTGTGCCGAAGTCGGAACGCGAGGCGATCGCGCTCGAACAGCTCCGTCTCGTCAAGCTTGAGAATTTCGCCCGCTCCTATCCGCATCATCTCTCCGGCGGCATGCAACAACGGGTCGCGATCGCCCGCGCGCTCGCTTACAATCCCGCGGTGTTGCTCATGGACGAGCCATTCGCGGCTCTCGATGCGTTGACGCGCGATGAGATGCAGCGGCTGCTCGCGGAGGTGTGGCGGACGACCCGTAAGACGGTGATCTACGTGACCCACAACGTCGCCGAAGCGGTCTATCTTGCGGATCGCGTGCTGGTCATGACGGCGCATCCGGGCACGGTCAAAACCCAAGTGCCAATTCGCTTAACGCGCCCGCGCGATGCGCTCAGTGTCGAGTTTCTCGACTATCAAAAAGCGCTGTTGCGTCTCCTGGGCCAAGAACTGGGCCAAGAGCGGGGCCAAGAGCAGGGCCGAGAAGACGAAAATGAAAACGAAAGACAAAACGAACGACAGCGCGAACATCAAAAGGAAGATCTTGAGCGCAATGCGAGCGAACTGAACAGATAAACGGAAAAAGACCAGCGCCGGAGGAACACGATGACACAGCAGCGGAACAAACAGCCGTCGATGCTGACCCGACGTCAGCTAACTGCGGGCGGCGCCGGCGCGCTGGCTCTGGGCTTGGCGGTCCGGTCCGCGCCGGCCGCCACCGCGACCATCCGCCAAGGCTATCAGACCAATATCTGGGGCATGCCAACCTACTATTTGTTGAAGTCGGGCTATCTCGAAAAGCACGGCATTGCGATCGAAGAATTCGCGGTGCCTTCCGGCAATCTCACCATGCAGCAGATGGTGGCGCGGCAGGTCGATCTCGGCACCTATGCCGGCCAATCCTTCATCATCGGCAATGCCAAGGGCGGACTCGTAGCAATTGCCGTTATCGAACATGTCGGCAAGACCGCGCGCGTCACCGCCCGCAAGGACTTGAACGTCACCAAAGTCGAAGAGCTGCGCGGGCGCCGGATCGCCAATCAGACCGGCTCCTCGGTCGGCAATGTCTTTGTCGATACGATCATGCCGCAGCACGGCCTCAACAAAGGCGATTACGTGGAAGTGCGCATGGACGTGAACAATATGGTGGCGGCGCTTGCCGCCAAGACGGTCGACGCCATGGTCAACGTCGAGCCCTATAACGTCATCGCCGTCGCCGACGGCATCGGTACCGATCTCCTCGATTTCTCCGCGGTCGATCCGATGCCGGTCTTCATGGCGGCGACACCGGACTTTGTGCAGGCAAAGCCCGATGTGATCATCGCTTATCTGAAAGCCTGGCTCGATGTTGCCGGCGATTTCAAGAACTCGCCGCAAAAGGTGGCTGACGTCATCTACAAGTTTTATGCCGATAAAGGCTACAGCATGTCGCTCGATACGTTCGCCAAGGCATTGTCGCGCGTCGAGGTGAATCCCGGTTTTCCGCGCGATTTGCAACCCTATATGCAGCAGCAGGCGGAGATCCTGCACGCCGACAAAAAGATCAACGCCATTCCCGACTGGAAGACGGCGCTGCGGCCGGATTTTATGGAACGCGCCCGCGCCGCATCGTGAGCGAAGCTGCCGACAAGCACGAATTTGAACCTGACAGGAGATGTGACTGATGCTGACCAAGGACGAAAGCCCGCTGACCAAGGGTTATCAACCCGTCGTCTGGAATTTCAAGCTCTTGGCGCACGATATGCTCGGCGGCTTCGGCGGCATGGGCGAGGGCATGTCGGTGCAGATCGCGCCGGACGGCCGCCGCATCATCTGGCTGGCGCATGAGAGCGCGCCGAAAAATTTCACCGCCGTCGATGTGTCCGATCCGCGCCAGCCGAAAGTGGTGTGCCAGACCGATCTGCCCCACGCCAATATGCGCTCCAACTCGCTGGAAACCACCGGCAACATCATGGCGGTGGCTTACCAGACGTCGAAAAAAGATTTAAAGCCGGCCGGCTTCGAACTGTTCGACATTTCCAAGCCGGAAAATCCGAAATCGATTTCGTTCTTCGACTGCTCCGGACCGCATTCGCGCGGCGTGCACCAGCTTTGGTTCTGCGACGGCGAATTCGTCCATTGCGCCTCAGGCTCGCGCGACTTCGTTCCGACCAATCCGAACGACGACCAGTTCTACCGCTGCGTCGATGTGCGCAATCCGTCGAAGCCGGTCGAAATCGGCCGCTGGTGGATGCCGGGCACGCGCCAGGGCGACAACGTGATGCCGCCGCCGCGGCATCCGATCGACAAGGGCTACCGCGCTCACAACACCAACGTCTATCCGCAGCGCGGCGACCGCTGCTATCTCGCTTACATCGACGGCGGCATGTTCGTGCTGGACATCTCCGACAAGGCCAATCCGAAGAAAATTTCACAGTGGACCAATTCGCCGCCCTATACCGGGTTCATGCATACCGTGGTGCCGCTGTTCAACCGCAGTTTGATGCTGGTGACCGACGAATCGACCGAGAACAACGCCAAGGATTGGCCCAAGCTGATCTGGATTCTGGATGCGCGCGACGAAACCAATCTGGTGCCGATCGCAACCTGTCCGATGCCCGATCACCGGATCTACGCCCAGGCCGGGCGTTTCGGCGCCCACAATATTCATGAAAATGTGCCGCTGCCGACCGCGTGGCAGTCCGATCAGATCGTGCTCGGCACGTTCTTCAATGGCGGGTTGCGCGCCTACGACATCTCTAATCCCTATCAGCCGAAGGAGGTCGGCATTTTCATGCCGCCGGCGCCCGCGGGCGCGCCGACCGGCACGATCCAGATCAATGACGTGTTCGTCGACGAACGCGCCATCGTCTACGCCGTCGATCGTCACGTCGGCGGGCTCTACATTCTGGAGATGGATTTTTGATCTTCGGGCGTGACAAATTCCCTCTCCCCGCTTGCGGGGAGAGGGTTGGGGTGAGGGGGCTTAGCCGTTTTGCTCAGGATAGCGGCTGCGCCCCCTCACCCGGATTGCATGTGCAATCCGACCTCTCCCCGTCCAACGGGGAGAGGTGAGTTACCATGCTCGACCTTTTTCCTTCGCGCGAGGCCGGCCCGTTCGGGCGCAGGCTCAAACGCGAACGCGGTGCGCGAATTCCGGTCACGCTGGTCACAGGCTTTCTTGGCGCCGGCAAGACGACACTGATCCGCCGCTTCCTTGCCTCGCCCGAAGGGCAGGGGACGGCGGTGATCGTCAATGAATTCGGCGCCGTCGGTATCGACGACGCGCTCGTCCGCGAGGCTGCCGAGCAAACGATATTGCTCGGCAATGGCTGCGTCTGCTGCATTACCAGAACCGATCTGCAATTGGCGTTGCGCCAGCTCGTGATCGATCGCGAGCGCGGTTTGGTGCCGAGCTTTGCGCGCGTCGTCATCGAGACGTCCGGCCTTGCCGATCCGGGGCCGATCCTGCAGACGTTCTCGACCGATCGCGCGCTCGGCGGTGAATTCCACATCGATGTGATGCTCGCGGTCGTCGATGCGATGAACGGCGAAGCGACGCTGAAAAATGCCGCGGAAGCGCGCAAACAAGTGATCCTGGCCGATCGCCTTGTGATCTCAAAAAGCGATCTCGCCGGCGCGGTCGGTCTCGACGCGCTCAGGAGGCACTTGCAAAAGCTCAATCCGCGCGCCGGCATCGATATCGCGGTCGGCGGCGCGCTCGATCCGGATCGTTTCATCGCGCCGGCGGCAGCGGAGCGCTCTGGCTTTATCGCCGAAGCCGAGCACAGCGACGGTATCTCCAGCTTCGTGCTCGAGCGACAACAACCGGTCGAATGGCCGGCATTCTCCCGCGCCATGGAGACGCTGATCGCGCTGCGCGGAGCCGAGCTTCTGCGGGTCAAGGGTATTCTCAATGTCGCCGGCTGCCGCGGTCCGGTGATCGTGCAATATGTCCAGCATCTCGCGCACCCGCCGGTGGAACTGCAATCCTGGCCGGACCAAAATCGCGACAGCCGCGTTGTCTTCATCACGCGGAACATTCAGGAGGCCCAGATCCGGGATTTGTTTGCCGCGGTGGAGAGGCTGGCGAAAGACATCGGCTAGGAGATTTATGTCGAAGTGGTTGCGTTGAATCCTTCTGCCCGACCAGCATGGCAGGAATTCACTGCGTGCAAATCCTGTTCCCAATCCACCTGCTTTGCGCATAGGCTGCACCGACAACAGAGCGGCGGCTTCGCGCCCATGCGATGCACCAGAACTGCCGCGCCGAGGGACTCGCCGCAATGAGTGAGAAATTTTCGCTGAGCGTCAACGGAAGCAGCCATTCCGTGACCGCCGATCCGGACACGCCGCTGCTCTATGTGCTGCGCGACGATCTCGGATTGAACAATCCGCATTTCGGTTGCGGGCTGGCCCAATGCGGCGCCTGCACGGTGCACCTCGACGGTCAGCCGATCCGCTCGTGCATTACGCCCGCATCCGCGGTCGGCAATGGCAAAATCACAACGCTCGCCGGACTCGGTACCCCGGAAAAGCCGCACCCGTTGCAGACCGCTTACATCGAGGAGCAGGTGCCGCAGTGCGGTTACTGCATCAATGGCTGGCTTATGACGGCAGCCGCATTCTTGCGCGACAACAAGAAACCGAGCGAGGCGCAGATCAAAGACGCGCTGTCCGGATTGAAATGCCGCTGCGGCACGCATTTGGCTATCCTCCGCGCCGTCAAGCGCGCCGCCGCGATGATGGGTTGAGGAGGGCGGCTCATGACAACGATTGAGAAGTTGAACCGTCCGTCGCGCCGCGCGCTCCTCAAAGGCGGTGGCGCGCTCGTCGTCTCGATCGGCGCGCCGATGCCGCTGGCGCGCGCGGCCGAGGAGGCGCGTCTCGCCGGCGCGCAGCCGCCGCTCACGCCCGACCAGCTGTCGTCCTACATCGCGGTCAACGCCGACGGCACGGTTTCAGCGTTCTACGGAAAGATCGACGGTGGACAAGGGCTTCACGTTGCAATCGCGCAAATGGTGGCTGAGGAACTCGACGTGCCGTTCAAGGCGGTCAAGGTCGTGATGGGCGACAGCGCCAGCAGCGTGAATCAAGGTGGCGCTTCCGGCGCGACTGGCGTCCAGAACGGCGGCAAGCAGCTCCGCGCCGCCGCGGCCGAAGCGCGCCGGGTTCTCGTCGAACTCGCGGCGGAGAAACTCGGCGTGCCCGCCGAACGGCTGTCGGTCGACAGCGGCGTCGTGCACACCGGCACTGAGATGGCCAAGAGCGTGAGCTACGCCGACCTGGTCGGCGGGCGTTATTTCAACGTCGCGCTGGCCTGGAACGGCAAGATCGGCAATCCGCTTTACGCGCCCGGCAAGGCCAAGCCGAAAGATCCGAAGGACTACAAGATCGTCGGCCAGCCGATCAAACGCGAAGAGATCGCGCCGCTCGTCTTTGCGCAGCAGGATTTCTGCACTGATGTCAAAGTGCCCGGCATGGTCCACGGCCGGATGATCCGACCCGCCGTCGCCGGCGCCGTGCCGGTCAATGTCGACGAAAACTCGATCAGGGACATTCCCGGCGCCAAAGTTGTTTGGAACCAAGGCTTTCTCGGCGTCGTCGCCGAAAAGGAATGGGACGCGATCACGGCCGCCCAGCAGCTCAAGGTGACGTGGTCGAATGCGGCGCCGCCGTTCCCGGATCAAGCATCGCTCTACGATCACATCCGCAAGGCGCCGGTGCGCAAGCGCGAAGTCGCCGAGCAGACCGGCAATGTCGACGAAGCGTTCAAGAACGCCGCGCGCGTCATCGAAGCGGAATACGAATGGCCGTTCCAGTCGCATGCCAGTTTGGGACCGGCCTGTGCGGTCGTCGATATCAAGGGTGACGAAGTCACGCTGTGGACCGGTTCGCAGAAGCCGCATTTCACCCGCGACGGCGTCGCCGCCATTCTCGGCCTGCCGGCGGAAAAAGTGCGCGCCATCTGGGTGCCGGGGCCCGGCTCATACGGCCGTAACGATGCTGGCGACGCGGCGATGGACGCCGCGCTGTTGGCCAAAGCGGTAGGGCGCCCGGTCCGCCTGCAATATACGCGCGATCAAGGAACCGGATGGGATCCCAAGGGTCCAGCTTCGATCCATCGCGCCCGCGCCGCTATCGACGCAGCGGGCAAAGTCATCGCCTATGAATTTGGCAGCAAGGCATTCCCCCGCGTCGACGTGAATTCGAACGAGAGCAAGCCGCACGATACGCTCGCCGGCCAGCTCACCGGCGTCACTTTGCAGTCCGGCGATGGTTTCGGCGTGCCCGAGGATTCCTACGGCTTCGCCAACAAGCGCACCTACTGGGAAACGGTGGCGCCGCTGTTGGACCGCGGCTCGCCGTTGCGCACGTCGCATTTGCGCGATCCGATCGGGCCGCAACTCCATTTCGCCAGCGAATCGTTCATGGACGAAGTGGCTGCGGCCCTCAATCTCGATCCCGTCGCGTTCCGGCTGCAATATGTCACCGACGCGCGCGACATTGCCGTTATCAAGGCTGCGGCGGAGAAGTCCGGCTGGCAATCACGGGTTTCGCCGCGCAAAGACCAAGGCGGCGCCAAGGTTTCCGGACGCGGCATCGCCTATGTGCAGCGGCATCCGACACGCGTCGCCATGGTCGCCGAGGTCGAGGTCGATCGCTCGACCGGCAAGGTCTGGGTTCGCAAGTTCACCGTGGCGCACGATTGCGGCCAGATCATCAATCCCGATGGCTTGCGGCAAACTATCGAAGGCAACGTCGTGCAATCCATCAGCCGCACCTTGTGGGAGGAGGTCAGGTTCAACAACAAGAATGTCACCAGCGTCGACTGGCTGTCCTATCCCATTCTCGACATCACCGAGACGCCGGAAACGATCGACGTGGTTCTGATCGATCGGCCGGAGATCGCACCGACCGGCGCCGGCGAGCCGTCGACCCGCCCGGTCGCGGCGGCGATCGCCAATGCGGTGTTCGATGCGACGGGCGTGCGCATCCGGCGGGCGCCGTTCTCGCCGGATTATGTGAAGTCCGCGCTGTCGTAAGTGATGCCAACCAAACCGACGCGCGATGCTGCCGCGTCGGTTGGATTTCATTTAGTCACGCGACCGTTGCGCATCGAAGCGGCGAATTGATATCCGTATCAAGGATAAAAATTCTGCTGAATACGCACGAGCGCCGAGACCACGCCGGTCGTTCCAACCCTGAAGGTGGTAGGCGCGGCGCCGGTCGGCGCAAAGGTGACGGCGCCACCGTCGAATGCGCTCTTGCTCAGCGCCGTGTATTGCACGTCGACGCCCACGTCGAGGCTCCTGACCGGATTCCACAATGTGCGCGACCCAATCTGCCAAGCGGCCCAATCCGCGCAGCCCGGGCCAAATCCATTCGGCGCGCAAACGAGCGTGTCGACCGCGGAGCTCTCAGCGCGGTAATTGACATAACCGCCGTAGAGTGAGCTGCGCAGATTCGGCACCCAATAGTGCTGGATGCCTGCATATATGTTCCAGGCCGCCGGCAGCTGTAGCTGCGTGGCGCCGGTGACGGCACTGTTCGCCATGAAGGCATCGTCCACCCAGGCCAGGCCGATGGTGCCCGAATTGACGAGGCCGAAAGCTTGGTCGGCGAGCCGTGAGGAGCTGTTGATGATGCAGTGACCGCTCCAGCCGCGGCAGTACTGGGCTTGCACGTCGAAGCTGTCGCCCGGCAATGGCAGGTTCACGCGCACGCCAGCGCCCACGGCCCAGCCCCAAGCATCTGCCGGATGAGCGACGCCGCTGATCAGGCCGTTGGCGGTGGCGTTGTAGTAGCGCGCGCGGTCGTCATGCAGCGCGCCCATCACTTGTGCTGCGCCCCAAGATTGGTCGACTCGCATATTGCCAGCGATATCTGGCACGAGCAGGCCCGCATTATTCCAAGGGCTGTTGGTAGGACCGCCGGCGGCGAGGATCGGAAAGATCGTGCCGAAACCAGCGATCACCCCGGCAGGCGGCGCCGCATTGAGATCCTTGATCGGTCGGGCGTAGAACGTCCCGTCCTCGATCCCGAGGCTCGCCGTCCAGCCGTTGCCGAGCTGGGCCGTGTAGGCGAATGCATTGATGCCGAAGCGGCCGAGGTCTTGATAGGCGAAATTGGTCTGCAGGCTATAGCGGGCGGTGTCGAAGAAATCGAAAGCGGAGGTTGCCTTGCCAAGCGTGAAGCCCGCGTACTGGATGAAAGCGCGGGCAAAGTAGACGTTATTGTTGCCGTTCGGCGTCGCTCCGGCTGTGGCCGCGCCACCCGCCGTCGGGACTGCGGTGCCAGGAAGGCTTAGCGTCGGAGCGTCATTGCTGGTGTATTGCCAACCGCCGAGGAGATAGGCGCGAAGCGTTCCATACGCGGTCTGCTCGCGCGCATCGAGCGAAATGCCGGCCCGTACGCGGGTGTCGATACGGTCGCGGCCACGGAAGAATTGCGCGTTGGCGCCGTTGATCGCCGGTTCGAACGAGCCGATGGCGTCATACTTGATTTCGGCGCGCACGAAGCCGCCGATCTTCATGCAGGTCTGCGTGCCCGGAATGTAATAAAAGCCGTCGCCGTAAAGGTTGCAGACTTTCACATACTGTATCGGCTTGGCTTTGACCGGAATTTCTGCCGCATGCGCGCCGATGACCGCAATAAGCCCGGCGATGCCGCCGAGCAAAAGACCTCTCGTGTACATGTGGACCCCGAAGCATCGAAGTGTTCTAAGGTTCGATGCTTCCGCTGGGCCCCCGCCGTAACGACTGCATCTGCTACGTGCGCGCGCAGCGCACGATTTGCGACCGTATTGATGTGATCGAATCGCTGCAATCGAACGATGCGATTTGAGAGATGAAAAATTTTCGTTGAACGTGGAGAATTTACGGTGTTGCGGGGATTCCGAGATGCGCCTCTCTATTTGCTAATAAAAAATCTATTTGCTGATAAAAAAATTTGATCGATCGCCAAGAGATATAGCTCGGGGCTATAGCAAAGTATCCAATCCCTAAAGCGGCGGCTCGACGCCGCTGGTTTTTTCGCGCGGCGTTGTCGTAAGAGCGGCGCCCCGGGTGTGATGAGATCGCGATAAGCTAGGGCGTGTACTCATAAAATCGAGACCGCATGAGCAACGGGTGGTCAATGTCCGCTTTGCCCCCGAAGACGGACTCTAGACTGTAGTCGCAAAATGGCCGCTAAGGGCCAACAGCAGACATTTAAACAGCT
>DASSXN010000086.1:0-6689 GCA_035703785.1 Xanthobacteraceae bacterium | reverse complement strand
GTTATCGGAGCGTCTGCGGACGCTTGAGGAGAATGGCGTCGTCGAGCGGCGCTTCTATTCGATGAGTCCCCCGCGGGCCGAGTACGTCCTCACCGCAAAGGGTCGCGATCTCGGCCCGATCGTCCGTGCCATGCGCGATTGGGGCCGCAAGTACGCGCGTTGACCACTCCCGGCATCTGCTCGCATGAGCAGTCAAGCGAGTCGAAACCTGGTCGCGGCGGCGTACACTTTCCGACGTGCTAAGTTTCGATCGGTCGAAGGCGGCAAAGTATTCCGGCTATCGGGCGAGAATCAAAAATAGATACTGCGCCCTAAACTAAACGGAGTGAGCCAAAAAAGAACGCCCCGCCAAAACGAATTGACGGGGCGAATTTCCGGATAACGCAAACTTCATGCAACCATCTTTAATTCCTTAGTGGCCCGGAATGCGACTTTCTTGCCGGCCTTGATCTGGATCGGCTCGCCGGTTGCAGGGTTGCGCCCCATGCGCGCGGCCCGGTGCTTTACTTGCAGTATGCCGAGGCCGGCGATCCGGATGCGTTCTCCTTTTTTCAGATGCTTGGTGATCAAGCCTATCAGATCATGCAGGAGATCATTTCCGGCGCGTTTGGACATGTCGTGCTCTTTGGCCAAACTCGCCGCGAGGTGTTTAAGCGTCACTGAGCGACTGGATTTGACTGCCATGGTTTGCCTCCAGAAGTGCTTGCCTCCAAAGAAGTGCGTTAGTCGGCGCGTCAGTCGGACTCGAACAACTTTATCTGATTCGCGGCGTTTTGGCGTTTATTTGTTAGTAGTTTTGCAGGCCATTCTTCGACCTGAAATTGTCGATGCCGCGCGGTTTAGCCCGAAATATCGACATTTCCGGTGCCTGCGCCCGTCGGCTGAGATCGGTCACGGAGGGGGAAGCCAAACCAATTACACAAGTAGTTCTTGGACGGCGCGCGCCGCCTCGTTGATGGCCAGATGCGCATAGGCATCGCCGCCGGCGTCGGAATTGGCGATCGCAACCCGTCCAGACGCCTGCCGCGCCAGTTTCAGAACGCGATCGTCATAGTCGTCGGGATCGAACAGCGAATTTGCCACATAACCGTAGCCGTGCGGCCAGCGATTGACGGTGATCGCCGCGATATCGCGCTCGCTGTCGAAACCGCCGGGACCGAGCGTCCGGCCGAGCTGATCGCGAATGCGGGCCTCGAAATCTGCGAAGGTCATGGCCAGGAGCTTGGCCTGACCGATGTGAAATTGCGCACGCGCGTCGAGGCCGGAATTCGGTGCGCCGGGCACGTGGACGAGATGCAAGGCGATCGGCTCCGCCGGATCGCGTGGATGCCGATAGCCGCCGAGATCAACCGGAAAGTCGAGCGCAATATGACTGAAAAAGCCCATCGGCGCGGCAATGTCGGAGACCTTGAGCGCGAGCCAGGGCTGCCAATTGCGCACGACGACATTGGTGTAAACGAGCGGCGTTTTGACGTTGAGCGCCAGCGCCTCGCGTTGGGTCTGCGGCAGTTCGGGCATCAAATAAGGAATCATCATGTGAAAACAGGCCAGGACGGCGTATTTCGCCGTCACGCGATGCGGTGCGCCGGCATTGACGTAGCCGATGCGCACAGCGTCGCCGCGTTGCCGCACATCGATGACCGTCGACTGCAGACGGACGCGCACGTTGCTGTCGGCACGATCAAGCGCGCCATAGTCAAAGCCGGCGAGCACGATGTCGTCCATTGTGCGGCCAGGGGCGGCGCCTGGAACGAGCGCGCGCACCAAAAGCCGCGCCAGCGACGCATTGCCGTCCGGGAAATGATAAATGTACGGCTCGTCCCATTCCGGATGATCGTCGGCGGCAAGTTTCAATCCGGCGAAGCCGGGATAGCCGAAGCCTCGCAAATCGAACGCGGAGACGCCATCGCAGCCAAGCCCGAAAAAGCCAAGCGGGCGCCCCTGAAAGCAGTTGGCCACTTCGCCGCTGCAGCCGCAGATCTTGACGAGGTAATCCCGGTAACTCGTGGTCTTGAGAATCTTCGCTTTTTCCTCGGCCGACCTACCGGCCAGCGGATCTCGGCCGGAATCATAGAGCGCGAGCAGCTCCTGTTTGCTGGCATCGGCAATTGGCACGGACGCAATGAAATTTGCCAGCTGCGGGCCCGCATCCGCGCCGCGGGACAACAGTGCGTCGCCGACAATGAGCGCGTCGCGGCCGAATGTTTCGCGATCGAAAAATACGCCGCGCGACAAACCGAGCGACGAATAGAAGCCGCGGTCAAACGCGCTGTCGAACCGGGAGAGTTCGACGCCGAGATCGCGCAAGAGACCTTTGGCCACGTCGCTCCACAATGTTTTTGGCGATTGGATCGATTGGCTGCCGCCATAGCCGATCAGCGTGCGTGCGCCGGTGGAGAATTCGTTGCGCTTGGCGTGGCCGCCGAAATCGTCGTGATTGTCGAGAATGAGAATGCGGGCCTCCGCGCCGACTGCGCGACGATAGAACCATGCAGCGGCAAGGCCGCTGATGCCGCCGCCGACCACGACCAGGTCGTAAGTCTCTTCGCTCGGCGCATCGTCAATGCCGAAGCGTCGGCCCCCGCGCGCGAATGCATGCGCGACTTCGAACGAGCCGGGATGCTGGCCGCGCATGCCGGTCAGCGCCGGCGGATATTGCGCAGGCGCAGCGGCGATTTGATCGGCCGGCGTCAAGCCAGCGGCGATCGCCAAGGCGGTACCGCCGAGAAAATCGCGGCGCGTGATGGATGGCATCCGGAAATCTACCATCGCCTCTTCCCTGCGGGCGAGTCTATTGGTCGCGGACAATGGATGCTAATTTTCTTTCATGACGACGCATGACCCCATCCTGATCGCCGGTGGCGGACTTGGCGGGCTAGCGACTGCGCTCGCTTTGGCGCGGCGTGGCCACGCCACGCGCGTGCTTGAAGGCGCGGCGGAATTCGGCGCCATCGGCTACGGCATCCAATTCGGGCCGAATGTTTTTCACGTCTTTGACCGACTTGGATTGATGGATGAAGTCCTTGCCGTCGCCGATGCCCCAGCGGCGGTGTTGATGCTGGATGCGCTCGACGGCAAGGAACTGGTGCGCATTCCAACCGGCGCCTCGTTCCGGGCGCGTTTTAAATATCCTTACGTGATCGTTCACCGCATCGACCTGCACAACGTGCTGCTCGATGCCTGCCGGCGCAGCGAGGCGATCGAGCTTGTGCCGCATGCCATGGTGACGGGCTTCGAGGATCGCGGCGACGGCGTCAGCGTGTCGACGGCCAACGGCCGCACATTTAGCGGCCCGGCGCTCGTCGCAGCCGACGGTCTGCGTTCGCTGTTTCGCCAAAAACTCATCGGCGACGGTGAGCCACAACCGGTCGGCTACGCGGCGCTGCGCACAATTGTGCCGATGGGCGAGCTAACAGCCGACGTGCCGCGTGATTGCGTCGTGTTGTGGGGCGGACCGGGTTATCACGTCGTTCACTATCCGCTGCGCCACGGCGCCGAATTCAACATCGTCGCGGTGTTTCGCACCGCAACCCATGCCGAAAAGGCCGATGCGGCAACTTATCGTGCGGAACTCGAACAAACCTACCGCAGCGCACACCCTTTGATGCGCCAATTGAACGCGATGATGGACTTTCGCTGGCGGCGCTCGGTCGCCGATCGCGCGCCGGTGCGGCACTGGCACACGGGGCGCATCGTGCTTCTGGGCGACGCGGCGCACGCGCCGCTGCAATCATTGGCGCAAGGCGCGTGCATGGCGATCGAAGACGGGCTTTGCCTCGGCGAGGCAATTCACGCCGCCGAGCGCGATTTTGCCGCCGCCTTTCGCCGCTATGAGGCGCTCCGGCTCACGCGAACCGCGCGCGTGCAGCTCGAATCCCGCGCGCTGTGGGAATCGTTTTATCATGTCGAGGGCGTTGCCCGCGACGTGCGCAATGCGACCGTCGCCGCGTGGGACGAGGCACACCTATTCGATTGCGTGGCCTGGCTTTACGACGGCGCGCCCGGCCTGACCCAAGCAGACTTGGCCCAAGCAAATCCGTGAATTGCAACAATAAGTGATGGAAATTTCCGCGATCGCCACAAAAAAGAACCCCGAGTCAGATACGCGCTCGGGGTTGTTCGCAGTTTGTTGCCTCAAACGTTAGGCTTCTAGAGCTGAGCGGCCAGGGGTGTCGGGGGACGGGGTGGCCGCCCAGCCTGGCCTAATCCCACGTGATCTAATTATCTGCCGCGCAAATTCAATGCGTGCTTAGCGCATCCGACGATGCGCGAAGCTCGCCGAGTTCAGCGAAAATTTCGTTGTTGTGCTGGCCGAGCTTGGGGGGCGGCGTATCGATGCGCGGGCCGCCATGGGCGAAAGTGAATGCCGCGAGCGGCACGGATAGTTCGCCGCCAATTTCTGCCGCTGGCTTGTGACAGTGAATGACGCCGCGGGCGGCGAGCTGCGGATCGGCCAAAGCTTCCCCCATCGTGCGCACGCGCGCGGCCGGCACGTGACGTGCTTGCAGGAACTCCTCCCATTCGGCGGCGCTCCTCGTGCGCATGATCTCGGTGAGCGCCGCAACCTCGCGGGCGTGATCGGCGTCGCGCTCGTCGTTGGTTTTCTTGATCATGTCGGGGCGGCCGAGAACCGTCCACAAACGCTTTTGTTGCCGCAAATTGCTGGCGCCCAGCATCACCATTCCGTCTTTTGCCGCATAGGCCGAATTGGTCGCGTGCGGATGGCTGTTGCCGTGCGGCTTGGGATGGGCACCGTTGCGCAGATAGCCGGTCAGATGCGAGCTCATCAGGATCATCGCCACATCGAGCATTGCCATGTCGATGCGCTGGCCCTTTCCGGTGCGCTCGCGCTGAAACAGCGCCGCAGCAAGCGCGAAAGCGCCGGTCGTGCCGGTGGCGTAATCGATCACCGGGCTGCCGAGCTTGACCGGATGCACCTCCTTGGTCCCGGTCATCGCCATGATGCCGGAGGTCGCCTGGATCACGTGGTCGTACGCGGTTTGCGCGCCGCGCGGCCCCTCTTGCCCGAAGGCCGAGAACGAGGCGTAGATCAGCCGCGGATTGATCGCGGCCAGCGCGTCATAGCCGAGGCCGAGCGCCTCGAAGGCGCCGGGGCGATAGTTCTCGACGAACACATCGGCGGTAGCCACCAGCTTTTTCAGGACTTCGCAGTCTTTCTCCTGCTTCAGATCGAGCGTGATCGAGCGCTTGTTCGACGCCTGAGTGAGGAACGAAGTGCCCATCTTGCGGCGATTGAGCTCCTTGTCGCTGCCGATACCGCGGCTCTGATCGGGGTCGTCCGGATGCTCGACCTTGATCACGTCGGCGCCAAGGACGGCGAGCTGATAGGTGGCGAAAGGCCCCGCCAGAACGTGGGTCACGTCGATCACCCGGATTCCCTCGAACGGTCGCATTGCGCGCGCTCCTGCAACTTTGATGAACGTATCTACTATATTATCTTGTCAATCTCGGCTCAGCCCTGTCACACTTGGATCAAGTCACATGTGGACAGCAGGGCCCGTAGCTCAATGGTCAGAGCTAGCGGCTCATAACCGCTTGGTTGGAGGTTCGAGTCCTCCCGGGCCCACCACCCAATTTTTATGTTTTTGATTTCGTTGTTTTTTTCGATTTCTTACCCGCACCGGATGCCAAGGTGCGGGAATAGATGTTCGCGTCGCGTTCCGTGAGAAGCTTTGTTGCAGCCTCGCGGGCGAGCTTCACACGGTTCGCTTCTCGTGTGTAAAGCGCGGCCATTCCACCACCGCGCCAACCGAAGATTGCTTCGAGTTGAGCTTCGGTCGCGCCATTGTTCGCTGCGCGTGTCGCACCTGCTTTCCGCAGTCCATGCGCTGAACCTGGGACGTCCGCCTTCTTACAGACCTCGCGAAACCAGTTTCCGAATGATTCCTTTTTCATCGGCCGGCCATGGTCGCCGCAAATGAACGTCAGCTCGCCGATAGGGCCGGCATCGATCGATGCTTGCAGCGGAGGCAGGATCGGGATCGTAACGACCTCGCCGGTCTTTTCAGTGCGGATGCTTGCGATGCTGTTCTTAACGTGTGGCCGACCAAGACGGACAGCATCACCCCGGCGGAGGCCCGTGTATAGAAGCAGGTCGAACGCGAGTCTTTCTCGCGTTCCACGAGGCCATCGCGCCTCAAAGGTTGCGCACTCTTCATCCGTCCAAACGTGGTGTCCGTCCGTTGGCGGGCGAATTGTCTTCAAATCCTTGGTTGGATCGTTACCTGCGTGCTTGGCTTTGACTGCCCACTGAAACATGCCGCGCATGGTTTGCAGGAGGTGCCGGGCGGCATGCGGGCGATTGGTACGCCGGTCGATTCCTTTTTCGATTGCAGCCGTATTAATCCGTGAAATTGGTTCGTTGCCGGCGGTGCGGGAAATGGCTCGTAAAATACTTTCGCGCTGTCGACGCGTCGCCCCGGAAAGCTTCGCCCAAGCGATACTGTCCCGATATTGTACGATCAGCCAACCCAGCGTCCTGGCGTTGAATTTCGTCGGACCTGGGGCAGCCTTTCCGGCAATCGCGGCCTGATAGGCTGCAGCAAATTCAGGAGAGCCGTATTCAGCATGGATGCGCGTACGGGGCCCGTTGCCTATGCGGACATACCAAGCGATGCGGCCATGACGCGTAATCTCGCGGTGCAGGTGAGGGGGCCGTGGGCGGGGCA
>DASSXN010000082.1:0-11570 GCA_035703785.1 Xanthobacteraceae bacterium | reverse complement strand
ACCTAGCAGCGCGTAAAAGGTGGTGTCCTGATAGGACATCACGGTGATGGTCTTGCCTTTCAGGTCGGCCGGTTTCTGGATGCCGGAATCCGCGCGCACCACGAGCTGCATAAATCCCTTGCCGCCGAACAGCGCCACGATCTTTACCGGCACGCCGTTCTGCCGAACCACGATTGGCCCATCGCCAACAATGCCGCCGAGCGGCACATTGCCGGCGCCGACCTCCTTGGCAACATCGACGCCGCCACGGCCCACCGCGTAATTCACGTCGAGGCCGGCCTGCGAGAAATAACCTTTGCCTTTCGCGATCTGGATCGGACCGAAGGCCGGCAAGATCGGCGGCGCCGGGAATAAATATGTGATCTTCTCGTCGGCCCGCGCCGCCGGCGGCCAATTTGCGATCATCGAAGCGAGCAGCAACGCGGTTGCAGCCCAAATCGCGCGGCGGATATCAAATAGGCCAGGGCTAGCGAGCATTTATCATTCCCCCTCGCGATCCAGCGTTTTTACAGTATAGTTCAATTATCCGAGCGAGAACACGCACGCAATCGTCCCATCACAGAACCGGCGCTCGCTTTCCCGATGATCTGAAATGCCTGTTGTCCGCCTCGAATACCGTAGCGTGACGATGCGTTTCGCGGATGCCAAGGGCGGCGGGGCGCTCACGGCCGTGCGCGGCGTGAGCTTTTCCGTTCGTGACGCCGAGGTCGTGTCGCTGATCGGCCCGACCGGTTGCGGCAAGAGCACGCTGCTCAATATCGGTTCTGGGCTCGTCGCACCAAGCGAAGGCGCTGCGTTTGTTGATGGCGAACGCGTCGCCGGTCCCAATGCGCAGGTCGCCTTCATGCTGCAAAAGGATCTGCTGCTGCCTTGGCGCACGGTCGCGGAGAATGTGATGTTCGGCGTCGAAATTCAGGGCCTGCCGGTCAAGGAGCGCAGGCGCCGCGCCGACACACTGCTGGCGAACTTCAAGCTTGCCGAATTCTCTGGCCATTACCCGCATCAATTGTCCGGCGGCATGCGCCAGCGGGTGGCGCTGGCGCGCACGCTCGCGGTCGATCCGCACGTTCTCCTCCTTGATGAGCCGTTCTCAGCGGTCGATGCCCAGACGCGCATGGTCTTGCAGCACGATCTTGCGCAGACACTCAAACAGGCGAACAAGACGGCGCTGTTGATCACCCACGATCTGGCGGAAGCGGTGACGCTGTCGGACCGGGTCCTGGTGATGAGCCGGCGGCCCGGAACGATCATCGATGAAATCGCGATCGACCTCCCGCAACGCGATAATCCAATCGCGCGGCGGCGCGATGCGCGGTTCGGCGATTACGTGGCGCAATTGATGGATCGGCTCGACATCGCGCATGTTGACCTCGGGCATGTCGCGCTCGAACGCGAAGCGGAACTGACGAAATGACGAACGCCACGCACACCGCACGCGTCCGCCGCGGAGCCGCCGCCAGCGTCGCGCTTCTCGTCATGTTCCTGGCGGCGTGGCAATGGGGACCGGGCGCACTCGGCATCCCGTCGTTTATCGTACCGCCATTGTCGAGCGTCGCCGCCGAATTCGTGCGCGCCTGGCAGGTTTATCATTTGCCGCTGCATACCGGCGTCACGGTCGTCGAGGTCCTGGCCGGCTTTATTCTCGGCAGTCTGCTTGGCGCCTTGGTCGGCTATCTGCTCGGCATGTCGCCGACCGCCGAGCTTGCGCTGTCGCCCTATATCCTTGCCCTGCAGATCGCGCCGAAGGTCGCCTTCGCGCCGCTGTTCATTTTGTGGATGGGGTTCACTGTCTATCCGAAAATTCTGGTGGCGATTCTCATCGTGTTCTTCCCGGTCATGGTCAATGTGCTGACCGCGGTGCGCAATGTCGATCCCGACCTGATCAATCTGGCGCGGGCGTTCAAGGCGTCGCGGGCGCAGATTTTCTGGCGCATCGAGTTTCCGAGCTCGATGCCGCCGATGTTCGCAGGCTTGCGTATCGGATCGACATTGGCGGTGGTTGGTGTCGTCGTCGGCGAGCTCGTCGGCGGCAATCTCGGGCTTGGCTATCTGCTCACGTTCGGCGAGGGCCAGGCCAATACGCCTTTGGTCTTCGTCTCGATCGTGATGCTGACGCTGGTCGGCGGCATCGCCTATGTTGCCGTGATCCTGGTCGAGCGCCGCGTGCTGCATTACCTGCCGGCGCGCGGCGTCGGGAGTAATATCTGATTAGGGCGTGGACTCATTAACGCTTATTGTCCGCTTTCAGGGGTAAGGCGGACATCGGATGGACGTGCTTCAATGTCCGTTATTGACCCGGAGCGGTCATAGGCTCGATCAAAATTCCGCAGCCCAGCCGGCTCCAATCATTCATCGCTGGAGAATACAGGCGGGAAGGCGCGATCGAGCAATGCCGGCGCTCGCTGGCGCCGGCATTGAGCGCAGTTTCCATTACCCGCGTTGTTAGTAACGCGATCCGCCCCAGAACCAGTCATTTTGCAGCGCGTCAGATATAGCGCCCGCATTGGAGGCCGCCGGACCGTTCGCGCCGGGGGCGGGATGCGCGATGCCGGCGAACCCACGACTTCGGCCGGCGTACATGTACAGTCCGCGGCCAGTCCCTGCAGACTGCTGCTGTGGTGCGGCTAGTGCGGGTCGCGCCGCGGGCGGGAGTCCGACGTGCCACCCGTTCTTGTCGTAATATGACGGCCGCATATTTCCGGTGTCATTGGATAACCCGCCGTAGGTCGCCGCGAATGCTGGTGAGCCGAAGCCGAGTATTGCAACGGCGGTGGCCACGATAAGGGTTGATCTGATCAACATGGATTTCCTCCTCTTTTGGAGCGAAGATCGCATTCGCCGAGGAAATATTCCGAGCTGATAGCTATTCAAGCGCGTCGTTGCATAGCGGGAATGTCGCAATGCGCGGCACTCAATTCGCTGAGCTCAACGCCTTCGTAGCGGTTGCCGAACAACGGAGTTTCACAAGGCCGTGATTTCGCGGCCAGGCGTCAGTGAGATGATGCCGGCGCGCGGCGTCGGGCGGAATATCTGATTAGGTCGTGTACTTATAAATTGAGCAGGCCAACGTCTGCTTTCAGGGGTGAAGCGGACATCGCTGCGAAGTACCGAAATCTCATCTAATGACCCTTTTCGGACATCGCGCTACCCGGCGGCTTCGGTCTGGAATTCGATTCTAAAAGAGGACAACAGACGCCACTTTGCATTAGACCAGGCGAGTCCGCGTGAGTGATCGTCACCGGATGGACGAGACAGCGCTAACCGCGAAAGCGGGATTTGCGGCGGCTCGGCGAGCGCACGAAGCCCAAGCCGTTCAACCTTTATTGACCGCTCGCACCTCCGGCAAGCGCCGTACCTCACCAATGAAACGTGCGAGCAAGGGAGAGGCATTGTCCCGTCTCCACGCCAAAGCGAGCCGCAGAGGCACGTTCAAATCGACCACGGGCAAGATGGCAACGGTTTCAGGGCACCGCCACCGTGCGCTTCCAAGAACCCATCCGACGCCCAGGCCGGTCGACACGAGACTCAAGATTGTTGCCTCGTTTAGTCCCTCCTGAACGATACGGGGGGACTTCAAACCCCCACGATAACATTCATGCATTAGTCGGTCGTAGAACGCCGGGCTTGCCCGCCTTGGAAACCAGACAAACGCCGCATGCGTCAGTTCCCGCAGGCGGAGTTTCTTTAGCTTGGTGAGAGGATGTCTTTTGGGCACGGCCAGCTCGACATGGTGTACAGCGACGGCGAGTTGATCCAATTCCGGGCCGGCTTTGGGCATGAAATTGACGAATCCTGGATCCAGGTGGCCGGATCGTATGGAGTCCAACTGTTCCAAACTCGCTGCTGGGTGAAGTTGCAAATCCGCGTCCGGTTGATGCTCGCGGAATTGCCGGAAGGAATCAGGAACGACGCCGTGCCAGGACGCATTCTCAGGGAAGCCGACGCGCAGCGTCCCTGATTGACCGCGAGCCACGTGAGCCGCGCGCGCAGTCGCCTCGCTGACCGCTTGAAGGATGCGCCTCGCATCCTCCAGAAATAGCTTACCGGCTACATTCAATTTCACGCCGCGCGGCAGCCGATCGAAAAGTTTGAAGCCGACTTCTTCCTCCAAATCCTGGATCTGTCGGGAAAGCGCCGGCTGAGCCACTCGCAATCTGCGCGATGCGCGCCCGTAATGCTGCTCCTCGCCGACCGCTACGAAATATCTTAGGTGGCGGAGCTCCATACCGATACTTTATCGCGATTGGTCTAATAGTAAAGATGTCTTGGACGTATGAGTAACCTCACTTCAAACTAATCCCAACGACAGTTACGCGGCGCTCAAGGGCGGCTCGCTCACCCGCATAGTCGTCACTTCGTTCTGAACAGGAATTCTTGTGCAAGGAGAAGCGCGATGAACGCTGTGACGAAGAAAGGCGCGATCAAGACAATGACGGCGCACTACATTGATGGGGCGCTCGTTGAATCCCACGGCCGCGAGGTGATGGACATTATCAGACCCACCGACAGTCAAGTAATCGCGCGCATCACGCTGGCCGACGAGGACGATACGCGACGTGCGATCGCCGCGGCCAAACGCGCATTTGCGACTTACGGCCAGTCGACGAAGGAAGAGCGCGCGAAAATCTTGCGCCGCCTGCATGAGGCGGTCGCGGCCCGCATCAATGATCTCACGGATGCAATGGTCGAGGAGTACGGTGGCCCCGTCATGTTCTGTAGGAGCATGATGGAGGCGGCGGCCAACGTATTCCTCTCTGCCGAAACGGCGCTCCAAGAGCTGCCATTGACACGGAGTTGGGGCAAAACGACGGTCACGCTCGAGCCGGTCGGCGTAGCCGGTCTGATTACCCCTTGGAACGCGAATTCGTTTTTCCTTTCCGCCAAGCTCGCCTCGGCGGTCGCGGCAGGTTGTACCGCAGTCATTAAGCCCAGTGAGCTCAGTTCGTTACAAACGCAAGCCTGGCTCGAGTGTCTGGTCGAGGCAGAGATCCCGAAGGGCCTTTGCAACGTTGTCATTGGGCGTGGTGATGTCGTCGGGGCCGAGATCGTCCGCAATCCTGACGTGGCAAAGATTTCGTTCACCGGCTCGGTTGCCGTTGGCAAATCGATCATGCGAGACGGCGCCGCGACAATGAAGCGCGTCACGCTTGAGCTGGGCGGCAAGTCGCCGAACATCCTTCTCGACGACGCCGATCTGGACAAGGCGATCCCGACGGCGCTTGCGATTGCGTTCATGAACAGCGGACAGGCGTGCGTCGCGGGGACGCGGCTTCTCGCACCGAAGAGCCGGCTAGACGCGGTCAAGCGGGCCATCAAAGAAGCGATTCGCGCATTTCCAGTAGGTGATCCGGCCGATCCAAAGACCGCCGTGGGACCGATGGTGTCGCAGAAGCAGTATGAGCGCGTGCAGTCCTGCATCAGCAAGGGCATTGAAGAAGGCGCCGAGGTGCTGGTCGGGGGCGAGGGCCGTCCGGAAGGTCTCGAAGCGGGTTACTTCGTGAAGCCCACGGTGTTCGTCAATGTGAAGAACGACATGACAATCGCCCGGGAAGAGATTTTCGGCCCCGTCCTCTGCGTCATCACCTATGACAATGACGAAGATGCGATCCGGATTGCCAACGACACGAGCTACGGCCTGCACGCCTACGTGAACGGAACCGATGTACGGCGCGCGCGCCACGTGGCTTCTCGGATCCTTGCAGGCCGCGTAGCGATAAACGGCTTGCTGGACGATCAGCAAGCGCCGTTCGGCGGATTCAAGAACTCAGGCGTTGGCCGCGAATTCGGTACGTATGGGATCGAAGCGTTTCTCGAACCGCGCGCGATCCTCGAGTCCTGAGACGAACACGGATGAGCAAACACGGCGCCATCCCCCCCGAGGAAGCCGCGGACCGCCTTGCCATCCGGGAGCTCGTCGAGGCCTACGCCCACTGCGCCGATCGTCGCGATGCGAAAGGCCAGATGGCTCTGTTCACCACAGATACCCATTTTGTGGTGTACATGAACGCCAAAGATCCGAAGCCTTCGCAAGACCTGTACTCGCGCGAGGCGCTCGGTCCGGTCTTCGCAGACCTGAACCAGTACGCCACCACGATGCATTTCGTCGGACAGAGCACCATCTTCACTCTAAACGACGATCGCGCCACAGGCGAAGCTTACTGCATCGCGCATCACCTCACGCTGGATGGCGAAAAGCGGTGCTTGATGGTCGCCTATCTCCGTTACCTCGACAGTTTTGCAAAGATGGACGGGGCGTGGCTGTTTGCCGAGCGCCTTCTCTATGTCGGCTGGCTGGAGCAGCGAGCCCTGTCATGAAAGCATCGCCGCGACGTACCCACGGCAAAGCTTTGGGCTAGTGACCGAGTGGCTTGACGGCCTTCACGAGGCGCCAACGGTGGAAGAATACGACTTGGGCGTCCTTAATACACAGGCCCATTCCGGCGGTTCGGCCAGCTTCCGCTAATGCTCGGACGACGGTGCGAACCGACTCGGCGCGAGCCGCATCATTGACGATCCCCATCCACTCTTCGAATTCGCGGCTCTTGTCCCAGGTGGTGTACTCAAGCTCGCGAAAGCCGGCGCGGGCCACGCCGGCATGGAGCTCGGACGCCGGCAGCATCCGCACGTGCGAGGGGTCGCGCAGCCGCTCGATCGCGTTCTGCAGATTCGATTCGTCTGCGTCCTCCGACGACACCACATCGACGATGACGGCAGTCCCGCCGGGCCGCAGCACTCTGAACATCTCGTCGAAAGCGCGCTGCGGGTCGGCGAAATGGTGCACCGCCAGTCGCGTGACCAGACCGTCAAACTGCGCCGCGTCGAACGGCAGGCTCTCTGCGTCGCCCCGCCTGAACTGAACATTGCGCAATCCGGCCTTCGCGCATCTGGTCTTGGCTTTTTCGAGCATCTCTTCGGTGGCATCGAACGCCACCACGGATACCGCGCCGGGCGCGATTGCGGCCGTGACGACCCCCGGTCCGCAAGCCACATCGAGGAGGTCTCCGCGCCGTGCACTCCCGAGCGCGGTTCGAAAACGATCGGCGACGCCTGCATCGGTCTTCTCCGCCCAGGCATCGAACGTTTGAGCCTGACGGGCAAACTCGTCAGTCACGCGTTTGATGTGATCCACAACCGCCTCGCTCCGATGATCCGTTGCTTGCTGGCGTCAGCCTGAGCCCATTGCGAGTGTATGCTCGCGCCGAGCGACACGCGTCAAGCTTTGCCTTCTGGCGGCCAATTTCAGCGTCGAGTCTAAACCGTGATTTCGTGGACCCTCATGTCGGCTTCTGGCACTTAGCGGACATGCCCGACGCCCTAACGAATGTCTGCTTTCGAAGCGGACATGGCGAATTTATGAGTACAGGCCCTAATTGGGAAAATGCTCGGCGTGCCAATCGGCTTCGAGATTCGGGTTGATCTTGCCGTCGATCACGAACACGCCGGGAGCGCCCTCGGCAACCCACGCTTTGAGCGGATCAAGATCGGCGAGCCTACGCACCGTGGCGCCACGCGCGCCAAAGCCGCGGGCGATCGCGGCAAAATCGGTTTCCGGAAACTGCACGATGTCGACCGAGTAGCCCTGCCGGCGGAAATAGTGGACCTCGGCCGCATAGGAACTGTCGTTATAGACCAGAATGCAGAGCCGGAGTTTGAGCCGTAGCGCCGTTTCCAGGTCGGCCATCGACATGAGGAATCCGCCGTCGCCGGTGCCGAGCACGGCGAGCTTGCCGGGATTGGCGATGGCGAGCCCGATCGCTGACGGCAGCCCGAGCCCGACCGACTGGAACGAATGGCTCAAGCATGAGGCGCGGGCATTCGGCACCCGCAAATAGCGCGGCACCCAGCCGCAAAAATGACCTGAGTCGGAAGCAACGACACGATCTTCCGGCAGGATCGCGTCGACGGCTTTACTCAAGGTGCGGGGATCGATGAAGTCGCCGCCTGATTCGTCCGGATGCGGATAGTGATGATTGTCGCCGGCGCGGATGCGCTCGCGCATTGCCGCATCGCGGCGGCCGGTTCTACTTGTCATGCCGCGCCGGTCGAGCTCGCCGAGCAGAGCTGCCGCCGTGGCTTGCGCGTCGCCATGCACCGCAATCTGCACCGGCATCTGATAACCGAGCTTTCCCGCCTCGACATCGACTTGCGCGACTATTGCATCTGGGGCGATCAGCTTGCCTTTCTTGGTCGTCCATTGCGTCAGGCTTGCGCCGAAAGCAACGATGCAATCGCTTTCCGCGATCAGCTCATCGGCGATCGGCGACGAAAAGCCGCCGCTGATGCCGAGCGACCACGGATTGCCGGAAAACAATCCGTGGCCGCAGACCGAGGTCGCCAACAGTGCGCCGATGCTCTCGGCCAATGCGATGAGCATTGCTTCGGCGTCGGAAACGACCGCGCCGCGGCCGCCGAGGATGAGCGGACGCTGCGCCTGTAACAAAGTATCGGCGAGCTGTTTGACTGCACGCGGGTCCGGATGAAGCCGTCCACCGCTCGGCGGCAGCTCGAGCGGCGGCAGATTCGAGGCAAGCGGCGCATGCTGCACGTCGAGCGGCAGGCTGAGCACGACAGTCTGCCGTTCGCGCAGCGCGCGACTGACCGCGCGCAACGCGTCTTCGCGCGCGGTGCCAGGCGTGTGCAGCCGCTCCGGCACCGCGCCGACCGCACGCACCATGTCGGCTTGCTCGATGTAAAAGTTATTCTTAACCGCGCCGGTCGGTACATCGCCGGCCAGCACCACGAGCGGTGTCCGGCTTTTCGCCGCTTCGCCGATCCCGGTCAGGGCGTTGGTGAGTCCCGGTCCCGAATGGACGCTGACCAGGGTGAGTTCGCCGCTCGCCTTGGCATAGGCGTCCGCCATGCTCGCCGCATTGCATTCGTGACGTGCGGATACGAGCTCAACGCCGGCCTGTACCAGAGCGTGGGAAATCTTGAAATTGGCGGTGCCGAGGAGCGCAAAGCAGCGCCGGGCGCCGTAGTGGGCCAGGTCACCGGCAATCACCTCGGCGACAATGGGATTGCTCCTGCTCATACCCGCCAGCGCTCGGTTTTCGAAAAAAGCTTTATTCTCCAACGTCATAATACACGCCCATGGCTTCCGCGGAAGCGGACGTTGGCGTTAGAGGCACATTCGGCGAAAGCTTTAATATTAAACTTTTAAGCTTGAAATAACTGCCAAGCGATGCCATGCTCAAGAGCAGTTCGAAAGACGGCATTGGTCATGAAGATCGCTTGCCTCGGCGGCGGCCCGGCAGGGCTCTATTCCGCAATCAGCATCAAGCTGCGCGACGCGGCGCATGATGTGACGGTGTTCGAGCGCAACCGGCCCGACGATACGTTCGGCTGGGGCGTGGTGTTCTCCAACGAGACCTTCGACAACATCGCCACCAACGACCCCGCGAGCGCGCAAGCGATCCGTGAGCATTTTGCTTACTGGGACGACATCGCCGTCCATTACCGCGGGCAAAGAATTGTCTCCACCGGGCACGGTTTCTCCGGTATCGCGCGCAAGACGCTGCTGTTGCTGTTGCAAGAGCGGGCGAGGGAGCTCGGTGCGCGCTTACGTTTTCAAACCGAGATAGCCAGCGCCGGCGAGCTCGCGAGCGAATACGATCTCGTCATCGCTGCGGACGGCCTGAACTCAAAGACACGCAACGAATTCGCGCGCACCTTCAAGCCGGCGATCGAAACGCGCAAGAACAAATTTGTCTGGCTCGGCACCCGCCAGAAATTCGACGATGCCTTTACCTTCATCTTCGAGGAGACCGAGCACGGCTGGGTGTGGGCGCATGCCTATCAGTTCGACGCCGACACGGCGACGTTCATCGTCGAATGTTCAGAAGCGACCTGGCGCAAGTTTGGCTTCGCGACGATGAGCCAGCACGAATCGTGCCGGACCTGTGAGCGGATCTTTGAGAAATATCTCAGCGGCCATCGACTGATGTCGAACGCGACGCATTTGCGCGGTTCAGCCTGGCTGAATTTTCCGCGCGTTCTGTGCGAGACATGGTCGCGTGAAAACATCGTCCTGATGGGCGATGCCGCCGCCACCGCGCACTTCTCCGTCGGTTCGGGCACCAAGCTCGCCATGGAGAGCGCGATCTCGATGGCGGACTATCTCGCCAGCGAGCCGACGCTGGAAGCGGCGTTTGCCAAATATGAGGATGCCCGGCGCACCGAAGTCTTGCGGTTGCAATCGGCGGCGCGCAACTCGCTCGAATGGTTCGAGGACGTCGAGCGTTATCTGCATCTTGATCCGGTGCAATTCAATTATTCGCTGCTGACGCGCTCGCAGCGTATCAGTCATGAAAACCTGCGGGTGCGTGACCGTGACTGGCTCGAAGGCGCGGAGGCCTGGTTCCAGCGGCTCGCCGGCGCCGGCGACAATACCATCCGCCGTCCGATGTTCGCGCCGTTCCGGTTGCGCGATATGCGGCTGAAGAACCGCGTCGTCGTCTCGCCGATGGCGCAATACAAAGCCGTCGACGGCTGCCCCACCGATTGGCACCTCGTGCATTACGGCGAACGCGCCAAAGGCGGCGCGGCGCTGATCTGCACCGAAATGACCTGCGTCAGTCCGGAAGGGCGGATTACGCCGGGTTGCACGGGCATGTATGCGCCCGAGCACGAGCGGGCGTGGAAACGCATCGTCGATTTCGTGCACGCGGAAACGGATGCGAAGATCTGTTGTCAACTCGGCCATTCCGGCGCCAAGGGTTCGACCCAGCTCGGCTGGGAGGAAATGGACGCGCCGCTGAAATCGGGAAACTGGCCGGTGATGGCGCCGTCACAGGTTGCCTGGTCGGAGCACAACCAGCGCGCCCGCGCCATGACCCGCGCCGACATGGATCGCGTGCGCGAACAGTTCGTCGTGGCCGCCGAAATGGCGGCCCGCGCGGGCTTCGACATGCTCGAAATCCATTGCGCGCACGGTTACCTCTTGTCGTCCTTCATCACGCCGCTGACCAATTGGCGCACGGACGAGTACGGCGGCTCGCTCGAAAATCGCATGCGCTTTCCGCTGGAGATATTTCAGGCGGTGCGCGCCGTCTGGCCGGCGGAGAAACCGATTTCCGTGCGCATTTCCGCCAACGACTGGGTCGGCGCCGAAGGCATCGAGCCGCAGGATGCGGTTGGGATCAGCCGCATGCTGCAGGAGGCGGGCGTCGACATCTGCGATGTCTCGGCGGGACAGACTTCGGTCAGGGCCCGGCCAGTCTATGGCCGCATGTTCCAGACCCCGTTCTCCGACCGCATCCGTAACGAAACCGGCATGGCCACCATGGCGGTCGGCAACATCTACGAGCCGGATCACGTCAACTCGATCCTGATGGCCGGTCGCGCCGACCTCGTTTGCTTGGCGCGGCCGCATCTCGCCAATCCGTACTGGACGCTGCATGCCGCTGCGAAGCTTGGCGATCGCGCCGAAGCCTGGCCGCCGCCCTATTATGCCGGGCGCGATCAGCTTTACCGACTTGCCGGCAGCGGCGAGCCGGCGCCGAGCGCGGTCTGATCATGGCAAGCGCTGTCACGGCGAGCTTTGTCACAGCAAGCCTTGCCGGCAAACACGC
>DASSXN010000061.1:0-10691 GCA_035703785.1 Xanthobacteraceae bacterium | reverse complement strand
TCAATGTGGCTGACGCAGCGCGCCACGTCGGGGCTGAAGCCATGGTCATGATCTCGACCGACAAAGCAATCGATCCGGTCTCGGTGCTCGGTGCCACCAAGCGACTCGCGGAAATGTATTGTCAGGCCCTCGATGCCGACGGCAGGAGCGGCAACCGCGCGAATGGCGGCAAATTGCCGATGCGCATGATCGCGGTGCGATTCGGCAACGTGCTCGCCTCCAACGGCTCGGTCGTGCCCAAATTCAAAGCGCAGATCGAAGCGGGCGGCCCCGTGACAGTAACACATCCGGACATGGTGCGTTATTTTATGACGATCCGGGAAGCCTGCGATCTCGTTATCACCGCGGCAAGCCACGCGCTTGGCATGGCGGAGGCAACGACCTCCGTTTACGTGCTGAACATGGGACAGCCGATCAAGATCGTCGATCTGGCCGAGCGGATGATTCGCCTCAGCGGCCTGGAACCGGGACGCGATGTCGATATCGTGTTCACTGGAATTCGCCCCGGCGAGCGGCTGAACGAAATCCTGTTCGCGCGCGAAGAGCCGACGTCCGACATCGGTATTGAAGGCGTCGTCGCCGCCGCGCCAGTCTGCCCTTCGATCAATGTGGTTGAGGGCTGGCTCGCTAAGCTCAAACACGATCTCGACGCTGGCGAGCGCGCCGCAATTTACGGCGTGTTGCGCCAAGCGGTGCCTAATTTTGCCGGCGGGATGGAGCCGGCGCAATAACCGAGATAACAAAAGGGCGTCGACCGTTGCGGCAGAGGGAGGACCATATGCACCTTCACGGGAGAAAGCACGTTGCGCACTTGAGTCTCGCCGCCGTCGTGTTCGGCGGCTTGGTCGTTCTCTTGCCCTATGCCGCAACGGCGCAAGACAAAGGTGCGGCCGTCGGAACCTATGTGATGAAGATTTCTACGCCGACCATCAATGACGTGCCCGATACCTATGCCCGTAACTTCGGGGCGGCCGTCGAGCGGGATTCGGGTGGGCGCATCAAAGTCGAAGTTTATCCGGCAAGCCAGCTCGGCTCGATCCCGCGACAGATCGAGGGTACCCAATTTGGAGCGATTCAATGTGAAGTCGTTCCCCCGGAATTCATGGTTGGGCTCGATCAGCGCTTCGAGGTGCTGGCCGCACCTGGGCTGGTGAGTTCGCTGGCGCAAGGCCAGAACGTCGCTGCCGATCCCGAGGTCCGTAAGCTGATGCTGAGCCTCGGCGCCGATAAAGGCCTGCACGGTGTCGGCTTGTTCATGGCGGACCAGGCGGACGTCGTCGCCAAGAATCCAATCCGCCATATCGGCGATTTCAAAGGCAAAAAGATCAGAATTTTCGCGTCGAAATTTCAAAGCGAGGCGTTTGAGCGCCTTGGCGTGACGCCCGTCGCCATGACGCTCGGCGATGTGCTGCCGGCCATCCAACAGGGCACGATAGACGGCGCGATCACTGGAATGGGTCCGGTCGCGCACATGCATTTTGTCGATGCTGCAAAATACGTGACCATGACCAACCAGCCTGGCATTTTCATTATCGCCGAGATCAATAAGAAGTGGTTCGATAGCTTGCCCAAGGATTTGCAAGAGATCATCGAGCGTGATGCGTTGCAGGAATCTGCAGCGATCCGCCCGATCGCAGCCGATTTGCGGAGCAAATCCGAAGCCGCTTATGCCGCGAGCGGCGGCGAGGAAATCATGCTGCCCGTCGAAGAGCAGACTATATTGTTAAAGACCATTTCGAGCGTCGGGGCGGATGTGTCGAAGTCTAACCCGCAGCTCGCGGAAGCTTATAAGGTTGTCACCGACGCCGCCGCGCGGGCGCAGCAAACTACCAAGCAGTAATCGAACATTACACGCGCTGGCGCGGAGCGAATGAGTAGCTGCCTGAAAACACCGATGTTCGCCACGCGACGTAAAGCGGCAGCGTGCGCGATCCTTGTCGCACTCTTGATCTCGCTGGCGCCGCGATCCGGTGCGCTCGCCGCGCAGGACAAGCCTGGCGAGAAACCGTACGTAATGAAAATAGCGCTTGCCACCATCAATGACGCCTTGCACCAGTTCGCAAAAAACTATGCGGCCGCTGTCGAAAAGGATTCCAGCGGCCGCATCAAAGTCGAGATTTACCCCGGCAGCCAATTGGGTTCGACCCAGCGCCAAACCGAGGCTGTTCAGTTCGGTGCGATCCAATGCATCGTTGTTCCGCCCGAATTTCTGGCCGGCATCGATGAACGCTTCGAGCTTCTGGCGGCGCCAAGTCTTGTTACTTCGACAAAGAACGGACAACGCGTGGCCGCCGATACGGCCGTCAAGCAGTTGATGCTCGCGCTCGGCGCCGACAAGGGACTTCACGGCGTCGGGCTGTTCATGGTCACCCCGTCTGCTGTCGTCGCCATAAAGCCCATCCGTCATCTCGACGATTTCAAGGGAAAAAAGATTCGAATTTTTGCTTCTCAATTCCAGAAAGAGGCGCTGCAGCGCCTTGGCGCTACGCCAAAACCCATGACACTGGGCGAAGTCTTGCCGGCGCTGCAGGATAATATCCTCGACGGCGCCATCGCCGGCACCACGGTGTTTGCCACGATGCATTATCAGGATGCAGCGAAATATGTCACCGAGATCGGCCAACCCGTCATCTTTGGGATCGTTGAACTCAGCAAAAAATGGTACGACAGCTTGCCGGCGGATTTGCGCGAGATCGTGGACAAAGCTGCGGGCGCTGAGTCGGTGAACATCAATTCGTGGGTGACCGATTTCAACGCCAAGGTGCGGCAGGACTGGATTTCGGGCGGCGGCGAACTGATCAGCTTGCCGGCGGAGGAGCAGTCGGCGATGATCAACGCGCTGGCAAGCGTCGGAGAAGATGTATCCGCAACCAAGCCAGAGCTTCATACTGCCTATCATATTATCAGCGAGGCGGCGCAACGGACCCGTTAGCGCGGGAGGGGGAGGAAGGAATGCGATTGGTAGACTCGTATCGCCTGACGCACGCCATTGCGGGCGGCTTTGCGCTGTCGCTCGCCTTCGGTCTGGGTGCGGCGCACGCGCAGGACAAAACCCAAGACAAGACTTACGTGATGAAAATAACGACACCCACCATCAATGACGGCCCGCATCTACTCGCCAAGAATTTTGCCGCCGCGGTCGAGCGCGACTCGGGCGGCAGGATCAAAGGCGAGGTTTATCCCGCCAGCCAATTAGGCTCGATCCCGCGGCAAATCGAAGGCGTGCAGTTCGGCGCCATCCAGGTCGCGGTTGTTCCGCCAGAATTTTTTGTCGGCGTCGACGAGCGCTTCGAAGTCATGGCTGCGCCCGGCCTGGTCAACTCGCTGGAGCACGGCCAACGGCTCGCCGCAGATCCGGCAGTGCTCAAACTGATGCTCGGTCTTGGCGCTAATAAGGGACTGCACGGCGCCGGAATGTTCATGGTGCAACCGGATTCGCTCGCGTCAAAGTCGCCAATGCGAAATTTGGCGGATTTCAAGGGCAAGAAAATCCGCATATTTGCGTCCGACTTCCAATCTGAAGCGCTCAAGCGGTTGGGCGCAACGCCGGTCGCGATGACCCTTGGCGACGTCCTGCCCGCGCTCCAGCAGGGCGCGATCGATGGCGCGATTGCCGGCATCACCGTGTTCTCCGCTTTTCACTATCAGGATGCCACAAAATACATCACGGAGATCAATCAGCCTTCGATCTTCCTGATGGTCGAGATCAGCAAGACCTGGTACGATTCATTGCCGCCGGACTTGCAGAAGATCATCGACAAGGACGCCGCCGCCGAGACCGTGGCGATCAATCCGGCTGCTCTCGCACTGTTCAACAAAGCGCGCGAAACATGGACCGCCAGCGGCGGCGAGCTGATCAGCCTCTCGCCGGCGGATCAAGCGAAGTTCATGCAGACCATCGCCAGCGTCGGCGAGGACGTGTCAAAGCCCAAACCTGCGCTTCACGATGCCTATGAGATTGTAGCGGAGGCGGCCAAACGGACCGCGCAGGGGGCGACGCAGTGAACCAGGCGCGTTTGCGTCCGAGCGCGGCGATTTAAAGTCCTAAAAGCACCAGCCCGCTTTGCATTGCACATTAGAGACTCGCTCGTGCTTGATCGCATAGTCACAGGCGTTCGTGGTCTCCTCACCATCACGCGCACGGCGGCGGCGCTATTTCTGATCGCCAGCGTCGGCATCAATTTTGTCAACATTGTCGGTCGCTACTTCTTCAGCGTGTCGATCCCATGGGCCGAAGAGATCATGCTGTTTCTCATGGTGGGCTGTGTGTTTACCGGCTGCTGCGCCGTGGCCTGGGATGGACGTCAAATCCGAATGGATGTCGTGCTGGCGATATTGCCGCCAAAACTGCGTGAGGCGATCGACATATTCTCCGAGCTCGTGATGATCGCGGCAGCCGCAGCCGTCACGGTCTTTGCCTGGCCCGTCATATCTCAGCTTGCGGCGTTCGATCAGCGAAGCCAGGCAGCAAACTTTCCGCTCTTTATTCCGCAGATGATGGTGCCGCTCGGCTACAGCTTGATGGGTCTGCTGGTCGCCGTACGGCTTCTTACGCGGTCGCGGCGGGGTTCCGCATCCCGCGCCGAGGCATCGCAGTAGGAGCCTGCGACGATGGCCTATCTCGTTTTCTTTGGTCTGCCGGCGGCACTCCTTATCCTGGGCTTTCCGATTTTTCTGATCCTGCTGGTTACTTCGATCGTTGCTGTTCTCACGGTCGCCGACGTTCCTACCGAAGCTATCCAGACATACATGTTTGGCAGCCTGGATAATTTTCCGCTGCTCGCGGTGCCGTTTTTCGTCCTCGCCGGCGAGATCATGGCGCAAGGCGGCATCGCGCGGCGGATTATTGGCATGGTGATGGCGATGGTCGGCGGCGTGCGCGGCTCGCTGGCCGTAACCACGGTGGCGGCTTCCGAACTGTTCGGAGCGATGTCGCATACCGCGGTCGGCACGGTGGTCGCGATGGGCCGCATGATCTATCCGGCGCTGAAAGCGGGTGGCTACAACGAGCGTTTCGCCGTCGGTCTCATCGCCTCATCGGGCGCCATCGCCGTCGTGATCCCGCCCTCGATCGCCATGATCCTCTACGCCGTCTCGGCGGAACAATCCGCTGTCCTTCTGTTCACCGCCGGCATTCTGCCCAGCATTCTGATCGGACTTATCGATGCAGCCTACGTTATGGGCTATGCCAGAGTTAAGCGCGTTCCGCTCGGCACCAGCGCACATTGGGAAACGATATGGAAGACCAGCAAGGAGGCGAGCTGGTCGATTGGGTCGCTCGCGGTGATTTTCGGCGGCATCTATGGCGGCGTGTTCACGCCGACTGAAGCCGCCGGCATTGCCGTGGTGTACTCATTGTTCGTGACCATGGTGGTCTACCGCGAAGTCGATCTCGCGGGATTTTGGCGCATTCTGCTCGCCTCGGCGTATCTCATTTCGCAAATTCTGCTCATCGTGACCTCTGCCGGCATCTATTCCTGGCTGCTGACGACCAGCGGAATTCCGCAACAGATAGTCGGCGCGATCAACGCACTGAACATGCCGAAGTGGGAGCTGCTGCTCTGCCTGAACCTCGGGCTGTTGTTGGCGGGAAGCTTTCTTGAGCCGCCCGCCGCGATCCTCATCCTCACACCCTTGCTCTTGCCAGTGGTTCGCGGCGTCGGCGTAAATGCCATTCATTTCGGAATCATCGTTGCCGTCAATCTCAGCCTGGGCATGTACACGCCGCCGTTCGGCCTCAATCTATTTTCATCGCAAGCGATATTCGATGCGCCGCTGAGCCGAATCTATGTCGGCGTCTTACCGTTCTTGCTGCTCAATTTCGTGGCGCTCATGATCATTACTTACGTGCCGGCGATTTCGATGGTGCTGTTGTCGCATTGACTTCCCGGTTATGAGTTCGCCTCCAGCTTCAGATCGCAACGCAAGGAACCTTTTTTCATGAAGGCTGTGCTCGGCATTATCGGTGGCTCGGGGATTTACGATCTGCCCGGGCTTGAGAAGGTCCGGTCGAAGACGATCAAAAGCCCGTGGGGCCAGCCTTCCGCGCCGCTGCGGGTCGGCGAGATTGCCGGAATGCCGATCGTGTTTTTGTCCCGCCACGATAAAGGTCATCGCCATTCGCCATCTGACATCAACTATCGCGCCAATATCGACGTCCTCAAACGCGCCGGCGTTACCGATCTTGTTTCGCTGTCAGCTTGCGGCTCGTTCAAGGAAAACCTATCGCCTGGGACATTCGTTTTGGTTGACCAATTTGTCGACCGCACGCATAAGCGCGAGAGCTCGTTTTTCGGCAAGGGCTGTGTGGCGCATGTATCGATGGCGCATCCGGTCTCGCCGCGCCTGCGCATTCATATCGGCGAAGCGGCGATGGCCGAGGGCATCGAACTGGTTCGCGACGGCACTTACGTTTGCATCGAAGGGCCGCAATTCTCAACGCTTGCGGAAAGCCTGACGTACAAAAACCTCGGTTATTCGGTGATCGGCATGACCAACATGCCCGAAGCCAAGCTCGCACGAGAGGCGGAGATTTGCTACGCGACGGTCGCCATGGTTACCGACTTCGATTGTTGGCATCCGGACCATGATGCGGTGACCGTGCAGGACATCATCAAGGTGCTCATGGCCAATGCCGAGAAAGCTGCGCGCCTGGTGGCGCGGCTCGCGTGCGAGTTCCCGCGCGAACATGAACCTTGCCCGATCGGCTCCGATCGCGCCCTCGACAATGCGTTAATTACCGCACCGAAGGCGCGTGATCCGAAGCTCCTCAAAAAGCTCGACGCGGTCGCCGGGCGCGTCTTGCGGCGGAAATAGAGCAGCGACCGGCCCGTGGGCGCGAACGTGGCTTCAAAGATCATTCCTCTGATCATGTGTGGCGGCGCCGGCACCCGGCTATGGCCGGCGTCGCGTGAGGGCCGTCCCAAGCAGTTTCTACCGTTGTTTGGTGCGCATTCCACCTTTCAGGACACCATACACAGAGTCCTGGATCCGGCGCTCTTCGCTCGCCCGATCATTGTGACCAACGCGCAATATCGTTTCCTGGTCGCCGAGCAGTTGGCGGAAATCGAAGCCGAGGCCGATATCCTGCTCGAACCGGTGCGGCGCGATTCCGGCCCCGCAATTGCGGCCGGCGCGGCCTATGCGGCGAAGCGCGCCGACAATCCAATTGTTGTTGCGCTCGCCGCCGACCACGTGATCTCCGATCCGGCATCCTTCGTCAAAGCTTGCGGTCTCGCCGCGGATGCCGCCGCGGCGGATCGTATCGTCACCTTCGGCGTACATCCAACGCGGCCGGCCACCGAATACGGCTACATTCGCCCAGGCGCGTCGATTGGCGCCGATTTTTTTGCGGTCGATAAATTCGTCGAAAAGCCCGACGAGATAACGGCCGAGCGTTATCTGAAGGAAGGCTATCTGTGGAATTCCGGAAACTTCATGTTTCGCGCCGATTTGCTGCTCGCCGAATATAAACAGTTCGAACCGCAAAGCTGCGCTGCCATACTGGCGGCTGTAGAACTCGCCGGCACGGATCTCGGTTTTATCACGCTCGAGAATGAATCCTTCGCGCGCGCCGGCGCAAAGTCGATCGATTACGCCGTCATGGAGCGCACCAAACGGGCGGCCGTGATGCCGGTCTCATACGGCTGGTCTGATGTCGGCTCGTGGCAGGCGGTCTGGGAATTGTCAGATCGCGACAAGCTGGACAATTTCGCGCATGGCTCGGTCGTGTTCGTCGATTCGCGCGGCTGTCACGTGATGAGCGATAAACATCTGGTCGCGCTGTTCGGAGTTGAAAATCTGGTGGTGGTTACCACAGCGGATGCCATATTGGTCGCAAAGCGAGAAAACGGAGACGGCTTGCGGCGGCTCGTGCAACAGTTGAAGAAAGTCGCGCCCGCAGTTACCGAGGAGCACTTGAAGGTGCATCGGCCTTGGGGCTCATACCAGGCGATCGATAGCGGACCGCGTTTTCAGGTTAAACGCATCGTCGTCAAGCAAGGCGGACGGTTGTCGCTCCAGATGCATCATCACCGCGCCGAACACTGGATCGTGGTCCGGGGTACCGCTCGCGTCACAATCGGCGACGAGACCAAGACAATTCACGAAAATGAATCGACTTACATTCCGATCGGCGCCAAGCACCGTTTGGAAAATCCAGGCAAGATCGATCTGGAACTGATCGAGGTGCAGACCGGAAGCTACCTTGGCGAAGACGATATCGTGCGCATCGAGGACGATTACCGGCGATCGTAAAGTCTCGGCGTTCCTGACCAGAATTCTCTATGTAATTTCAATGTATTAAGCACTCACCGCGCGGGTTGCCGAAGAAATGGGCCGTAAGCCTGTGAAGCAATTTGTGTACGAATTGTCGCACTTGGCGGTCGCCTGGTGGGATCGGACATGGTAACGGGAAACTAGGGATAGGGCCGGGCAGCGGGGGGACTCTTCGCGTTATGGGTGAGGCTGACGATTTCGGCGGCGGCAGCTTACGCGTCGGCGTGATCGGCGTCGGGGTGATGGGCAGCAATCACGCCCGCGTTTTGGCGGAACTGCCCGGAGTAAAGCTGGTCGGTGTCGCCGATCCGGATCGTAAGCGCTGCGATCAGGTTGCTCGCTCGCTGGGCTGCGCCTCATTCAGCGATGCCGGAGACCTCATGCGGCGCGGCGTCGATGCCGTGACGATAGCAGCGCCAACGCACTTGCATCGCGAAATCGCGATCGACTGCGCTGGGCGCGGCGTCCACGTGATGGTCGAAAAGCCGATTGCTTCGACGGTGGAGGAAAGCCGCGCTATCGTTGCCGCGGCCCGGCGCGCCGGCGTGACTTTGATGGTCGGCCATGTCGAGCGCTTCAATCCCGCGGTTCAATCGATAAAACGCGCCATCAAAGATCAGAATATTCTTTCAATCGCCATCACGCGGGTCGGGCCGTTTCCGCCGCGGATGTCGAATGTCGGAGTCGTCATCGATCTCGCGGTGCATGACATTGATCTGATCCGCTGGTTCACGGACTCCGAAATCGTGGAAATTCAGCCGCAGACTTCAAGCGCCGTCGCCGAACGCGAGGATATCGCGCTGTTGCAATTCCGCACCGCCTCGGGCGTGCTTGCGCACATCAACACAAATTGGCTGACGCCGTTCAAGGCTCGCACCATTCACATCGCTACACGCGACAAATATTTGATCGGCGATCTGTTGACGCTGCAGGTTACCGAATGCTTCGGCTTCCAGCCCGACGGCAGCTATTCGATGCGCCACCTGTCCGTCGGCTACGCCGAGCCGTTGCGGTCGGAGCTCATCGCCTTCGTAAACGCGATTCGCAGCGGTGAAACGCCGGCCGTGACCGGCGAGGAAGCGGTCGCAAGCCTTGAAATCGCCACCCGCTGCCTCGAAGCGCGCGCGATGCCGGCCATGGTCGCGCAACGTCAAGCGCCGCGGCGGGTCGTCGGCTAATTCCTTTGCCGGGTTCGACGAGAGGACTCTAGGCCGGACATGAATCAACACGCACGAGTCGAAGAGCGGCCGATACCCTTCATTGACTTGGCGGCGCAGCGTCGCCGTCTCGGCCGCGCCATCGACGACGCCGTAGCGCGCGTGCTGGCGCATTGCCAGTTCATCCAAGGTCCCGAAGTGCACGTGCTTGAGGCCGAACTTGCGGCATTCTGCGGGGCGCGCCATGCCATCGGCTGTGCCAGCGGGACCGATGCGCTGCTGCTCTTGTTGATGGCCTGGCAGATCGGCCCCGGCGACGCGGTGATCTGCCCTTCTTTCACCTACCATGCAACGGCGGAAATGGTTGCGCTCCTCGGCGCCACGCCGATCATCGCCGATGTGCTGCCGGATACTTTCAATCTCGATCCGGCGAGCTGCGAACGCGCGGTGGTCACCGCCAAGCGGCTAGGGCTTAATCCTCGCGCCGTTATCCCGGTCGATCTATTTGGTCTGCCCGCCGATCATGATGCGATAGCGGCGATCGCCGCCAAGCATAGCCTTTTGGTGCTTGATGACGCGGCGCAAGCCTTCGGCGCGCGCTATCGCGGCAAGCGGATCGGCACCCTGGCGGCCGCGACCGCTACCAGTTTCTTCCCGGCCAAGCCGCTCGGCTGCTATGGCGATGGCGGCGCGGTTTTCACCGATGACGACGCGCTCGCGGCGCGCGTGAAAAGCATCAGGCTTCACGGCGAGGGCGTCGATCGATCAGAGGCCGCGCGCATCGGGATCACCGGCAGGCTGGACACCATCCAGGCAGCGGTACTGATCGAAAAGCTCAAAATCTTCCCGGAGGAGATCGAGGCCCGCAATCTCGTAGCCGCGCGCTATTCGGCCGCACTCGCCGACGTCGCGATCGCGCCACGCGTCGGCAATGAATCCACCTCGGTCTGGGCGCAATATACGATCCGCCTCAAGGCGGGCAAGCGCGACCCGCTTGCCGCCGCGTTGAAGGCGCAAGGCATTCCGACGGCGATCTATTACACCAAGCCGCTGCATCGCCAGCCGGCTTATCGGCACTTTCCGGTCGCCGAGGGCGGAGTTCCGATCAGCGATCGCCTCGCCGAGGAGGCGCTCAGCCTGCCGATGCACGCCTATCTCGAGCCGCCGGTCCAGGATCGCATCATCGAGTCGATCCGGCGTGCGCTGGCGAATTGAGACTTAACGCCACTCACTGGCGCGCTCGGCCATCCGAACTCA
>DASSXN010000058.1:0-27357 GCA_035703785.1 Xanthobacteraceae bacterium | reverse complement strand
CTCGCCGTTCTTCAACAACTTTGTCGTCGGCGGGCTGCATTCCAATCGGGATAACGTTCTGCGTCATGACACATCCTTTCGATATTGGCAGATCGAAAGGCGCGGTCGAAACGCCGATACTTCCTGCTGGCGAGGACGCATGGCGGCAGGCAGCGCATGCGGCGGCTCAGGCACAGCTAAAGATGGACGGCAGATTTCGTACACTCGCGGATCTCGCGATCAGCCGGGTTGGTTTTTCACTGACCGTGCGAGAGAGGGCTTCAACACCCCCAAAAAACCCGCGAGACCGCCAAAACGGCAGCCACATTTGACTAAGCCTTATTTTTTAGGCCGAAATGCGGTTTACGGCAAGATCGTGTTTTTGCTCGTAAACGTCATTGCCTTTGTGATCGGATAATCGCAATAACTTAGGGTGTGTGCGGCAATTGCCCCCTCCACGGGATTTTATGCGGGTTCGGTGATCGTGGCGCACCGCTTCGAAAAATAAAAATTCCCTGTTAAATTCCCTGTTAGCAGGGAATTCGATGTTGGGATCTGACGACGATTGCGTGGCGGTAAGGACTAATACCGACTCCGGCTTGATTGATTCCTAAATTTTTGGGATTCCAGATGGAATCGAAGCAATTAAGCCTACGCGACTGGCCCGCGGGCATTTGCTGCGCTACACAATTCGGCTTATGGCCGTCTGCCGGCGATCGAGTTCATCGACGAGAACGGCGGCGGCCCGGGGGGGTGCGGCTACGAAAGCGACACCAGAAAAAGAGTTAAGCTGCCAAGGGACGACCGGCCGCCGGATGGGATCCGGTGCTGACTGTGCGCCTTCCCGGCACTCAGGTCCCCGGTATTGAAACTTGGGTCAAGCAACAAAAGCACAAACCAATGCGCTCGGAGGCAATTCGCCGCCTGATCGAGATTGCCCTTACCGCCAAGTCAAAACGGCAAAGCAACCGCGGCGAGAAGTAGATGACCGCCACGGCGCTTATTACAAAACGAACCCAATTTAACGTTGCCCATCATTACCCACCAGCCATCCGGTGCAGGCATGAAAGTAAGAACCGACATAATTGCAAGCGATTCGGCTTCACTGCCTCATTTGCATTATCTGCTCCATACGAATGAGCCGAGAATTGATTGTTTGCAAACTTGATACCACAACGCGAAGAACTTCAGTCACTCTGGTCTCGAAAGCTTCGTCGGATTCCTCGACGCGGGAACGTTCGACAAAACTAACCGGCGCCTTGCAGCCCGAGCACTGCACGCAGTTGTACTTCGCTCCTCCAACGTCGACCGCCAGGATCTCAAATGTGTTTCGGTTGCAGTGCGGGCAAAAGGGCATGCCTTCACTCCTTCTACTTGCGACCACGAACCACTTTCGGACAATTCAACTGCAATTCCTGCATTGCGTTGCTGATGTCTTCTAGCGGTATTACACCGCGGAGGGCACGATTTTTGTCCGTGATGGACACGGCAAGCTCCGGAACGGATTGCCAAGTGTTCTCGACTAGAGCAGATGCTTTCTCCGGAAGCAGCACCAAGGCTCCTGGTGGGATAACGGTTGCGATGACCTCTGTCGTCGTTGCGCCCGCCACCACAGTCACTTTGGGGTGGGTTCGCGGTGGCAGGGGTGCGGCTAGAACGATAAGGACATCCGTGGTCGCGCCCTCAGCACAACGCAGCATAAGTCCCGCAACGTCTTGCTGCGATGGGGTTGGGTTTGCAATTTTCGTAATTGAAATCGAGTCGGGGCCGCCTGATGGATTGGGTGTGCGCGCAAGTTGCCAAGTTCCAGGAGCGGTGGGCTGTTGTTGAGGAACGGGAGCGGCCTTTGAGTTTATTTGCTCAAGGCAGTGCATCCGCATGTGTTCATTGTTGATGCGTCGGCAACGCTCCATCTCGCTGTTCAATTTCGGCTGCTTTGCCGCCTCCTGGCAGCACGCGGAGGTTAACCAGAAGGCGCAGATTGCTGCCGTTAGGCAAAATATGAAATGAGGGAAAGGCCTGGCCATGAATATGACCTTCCATGCCCATTCAACTAGCTGATGAATGCGGCATTTAACCGGCGCTGTTTAGGCATTGAACGCGGCATGAACTATCGGTTCATTTTGATCAACGTCGTCGCTTGATCAATTATTGCTTAGTCAACAAGATCTGTACTTGTCCGAAGACATGTGCGCTGCGCAAAAGGTTATTTTTGGGTTTACCGGAATCGATGTCGTACGGATTAAATGGTGCGGTCAGTACTATTAAGCAGTACAACACCGGCTAAGCGCGCGGGTCACGCGGAGTGGAACGAGACCCAAGAATTTTTTAGCCGGACCTGGATAGATAATAATGCTGAACCGCCAATTGCGGGAAGATGAGCAATGTTCGAGATCGCCTACTTAGTGGTGGTCGCACTAGCGGCTCTGCCGCTGACTGGCAGTTTATTGCGACGCAGCGCCGGCGAAGCTATCAGTGTACACCGACTCTATCGCCATGCCGCGTACATTGTGATCGGCATTCTCGCAATCGTCTGCCTCGAAGCGGCACTGCGCATTTCACTTGAGAACTACTGGTTTGCCGAACTCGGTCAAAGCCACCGATTTTGGCTCTCGATTGAGTATCGCGTCGGAATTTTTTTGGTGGCCCTGTTTTTGGTTGGCCTCTTTGTCGGGGTCAATCTTTGGCTGCTCTGCCGTCTCCTTCCGATTGTTCCGAGAACCGCGCCGTGGATCGTCGGTTTGGCGATCGCTGGCTTTGTGGGCTACCTCGCGACGCCACTCTGGGTTCCGCTCCTCCGCTTTTCGGGTGCGACCAGCGCGGACCTAGCCGATCCCGTTTTCGGCAAAGATCTTTCCTTTTACTTGCTGGCCTTGCCGCTCTATGACGATATCGTCGAGGTTATCATCACGATCGTTCTTTTTACGATCGTGCTTTGGGCGGTCATCGGCTTCGCGCTTCGTCGCGCAACCACTGTGGCGGTCTATCGCCCGCACCAGGGCGCAGCCGTTCACCTCAACCGCAACTTCGTTTTTGTCTCGGCACAGGATTGGGACCGTCAACTCTGGCTGCGCCAGGGCTTAGCATTGGCAGCATTGCTATGCCTCGCATTAGGCGCCAGTCGGCTGTTAGCCCGCTATCACCTTGTTGTGGCGGGGCATTCGAAAGTTGTCGCGGGCGCGTCCTACGCCGACATTAATTTCTGGATACCGGGCTATGATTTGGTGGTCGTTTGTTGGTGGACCGCGGCTGCAATTCTGACATTCGCGGTTTTGTGGCCGCGGTTTCGTGCCTGGTTGTTGCTGCGTCGATCGCATTGGCTCACACCGCTCGCAGTGCTGGCGATGCTTTACTTCGGCGCATTTGCGGTTCCCGCCGCAATCGAGGCCGTCTATGTCGGCCCGAACCAGATCACTGTGGAGCTGCCCTATCTCATCAGGAGCATCGCCGGCACACGCGCGGCCTATAATCTTGCGGGACCGTCGGTCGAAGAGCGCGAATTCGCGGTCTCGGGCAAGCCGCTCACTGCCGCCGACCTCGTCGCGGATAGCTCAACACTGCAGGACGCGCGGATCTGGGATTGGCGGGCGCTGGAGCCGCAACTGCAGCAGATCCAGGGCTTGCGGCCTTACTACACCTTTTCCGGTGTTGATATCGATCGTTATCAGATCGACGGCTCCGAACGACAGGTGATGATTACGGCGCGCGAGCTCGATGTCACCCGTCTTCCGTCACCGGCTCAGGTCTGGGTCAATCTCGCGCTCAAATACACACATGGTTATGGCGTTGTTGCGGTCCCCGTGAATGAAATTGACGCGAGGGGAAACCCGGTGCTCTGGGCGCACGACATTCCAATCGTCGCTAAGGATAATCTCGCAGTGGCTCATGGCGAGATCTATTTCGGACAGCTCACTAATGACCGTATTTATGTGCGCACGACGGAGAAGGAGTTCGATTTTCCGCAAGGCCAGGCGAATGCCGAGACGATCTACCAGGGCAGTGGCGGAATCACGCTTTTCAATCTGTGGCGCAAACTCGTTATTGCTCGCGAATTCGACGGGTTGCGGCTTTTCATTTCGGGATATTTTACACCGGAAAGCCGGGTCATGCTGCGGCGGAACATCGTCGAGCGCGTCGAGACTCTGGCGCCATTTCTGACTTTCGATCGCGATCCTTACATCATCGCGGATTTGCATCACTATTCCTACATTCTCGACGCTTATACGACGTCGCAGAACTATCCCTACAGCGAATCATACCACGGCTCGCTACCGACTTTCCGTGGACAGAATTACCTGCGCAATTCCGTCAAAGCGGTGATCGATGCCTACAACGGCTCCGTGACCTTCTACGTTTTCGACCCGCACGATCCGATTATGAAGGCCTATCGAAAGGTGCTACCGGAAATGTTCAAGGACGCCAGCGAAATGCCAGAGAATCTGCGCCGGCACATCCGCTATCCGGAGGACATTTTCACGGTGCAGGCCGAGATGTACGGCACCTACCACATGACCAACCCGACGACTTTTTACAATCGGGAAGATCGCTGGGAGATTCCGCGCGAGCTTTACCGGAATTTCGAAATCGAAATGTTGCCCTATTACGTAACGACCCAGCTCCCTGGTTCTGACAAGCCGGAATTCCTGCTCATGCTGCCCCTCTCGGTCGCCGGTAAGAATCAGATGGCAGGCTGGCTTGCCGGCCGCTGTGATGGCGAAAACTACGGAAAGCTCGTGGCGTTCCGTTTCCCCAAAGGGACCTTCATCGATGGTCCGGCACAGGTGGAATCGCGAATTAATTCCGATAGTCGGTTCTCGGGCGACCTCACGCTCTGGGATCAACACGGGTCCCGCGTCATCCGCGGAAATCTTATCGTCTTGCCGCTCGCCGGCAACCAAGTCATCGTCATCGAGCCGGTCTATATCGAGGCGGAGCAAACCAAGATTCCAACCTTGGCTCGGGTCGTGTTGGGGCAGCTCCTGCCCGATAATCGCAAGATTGAATGGGCGAGTAATCTGCCAGACGCCGAGCGCCTCCTCGTCGGCATGGCAACAGCCACTTCGAGCGCACCTCGTACCGAAGCGGGCAACGAGACGCTTGAACGCGCACGGACCGTGTTTCGCGAGATGCAGCAGGAATATGCCTCGGGCAATTTCGCACGCTATGGCGAGCTGCTCCAGCAACTCGGAAAGCTGCTGCTACCGCAATAAGCTATGGGCGCACAGCTTGCCAGGTTCGCCGGCATTGTTCGCCGAGCACCTGGGTCCCGAGCAAGACCGTGGGTAATGCAGGCATGCCGCTTCCCGCCCTAGTTCCGCTAGACTTCCCTTGGTGGCCGCGGTTTTGAACCCGGTGATAAAGCTGGTTTAGACCGAAACATCCAGCGTTTCGCAGCACTTCCCAGGGGAATGGTCGGTTCGATAATCGACGTATTTCGGGGCATCGGCGGAAGAGGGACCGGACCTGCCCGCAAAGGTGCCTTAATTCCTGGCATACTTCCCGGAAGCGGGAAGGGGTCGGGACTATCCACTGCTCTCACACCAATTTAGATCGAAGCGGCGCTGTTTTCGCTGGCGGCAACGCGCTCGTCAGACGACTGCCGCGGCGGCGCACTCTGGTTTACTTGTTTGCTTCGGCGATTGTGGCACTCACCGGCGGCGAAGCATCTTCTGCCCCAGGCCACAAGCAAGCCAGCTCACACCGGAGCAAAGTCACCAACTCGGAGCGTCATAAGCACCGGCCGGTGACCGAGACCAAACAGGTGGAGCGCGCGCCCAGACCGAGAACTATCCTACCAAACGAGACCACCGGCAATTTGACACCGGCGTCGCAGCTGCCGCCGGATCTTGCCGCGGTAAAGCAGGCAATTCAGCTGGTGCGGCAGCACAAGCTCAGTGACGCGACGAAGCTTGCGGCATCGATCGACGATCCGGCAGCGCGGAAACTCATCGCTTGGGCTGCGCTGCGCGATCCCGATAACCCCGCCGGGTTCGACGAGTATAATAGCTTCATCCAAAGCAATCCCGATTGGCCGAGCTTGCCGCTGTTCCGTCGGCGCGCCGAGGCAAGGCTGTGGCAAGAGCGGCGCGACGCGCCGACCGTGCGCGGCTTTGTCGGTACGCAACCCGCCACTGCGCCCGGTCGACTTGCAGTCGCGCGCGTATCGTTGGCCGATGGTGATCGTGCCGGCGCCTCACGCGAGGTTCGGGCTGTATGGCACTCGGCAGAACTTTCGGCTGAATTGGAAGGCGTTGTCGCCAACGCATTCCGCGATGAATTAACCGCTGCCGATGACATTGTGCGTATGGACCGCCGTATCGGCGCCAAGGATTTCGGTGCCGCGATGCGGGCCGCGAAGCGGCTTGGCCCAGCTCAAGTCGCGATCGTGAAGGCTTGCGAGGCGGCCGAGGCGAACACCAGCAAAAGCGGCGCGATGCTCGCAGCGATACCAAAAGAAGCGCAAGCTGATTTGGGCTATGCCCTATGCCGGCTGCACTGGCTATTGGCCCGTGACGATGCTGCAGCAGCGGTCAAGCTCTTGGCTGAAGTTTCAAGTAAGGATTTGCAGGCTCAAGACACCGATGAATGGTGGCGAGAGTGTCGCACGCTGGCACGCCGACTGCTCGATCTCGGTGACCCAAACACCGCCTACCACGTTGTCCGCCAAGTAGCGGCTCCGGCCAATCCCTATTACCGCGCAGAATTTCACTTCATGCCAGGCTGGATCGCGTTGCGTTTCCTGTCGGATCCAATCACGGCGCTGCGGCACTTCGCGAAAATCGACGAAGGCTCGAGCGATCCGATTGTCTTGGCGCGTGCCGCCTATTGGCGTGGCCGTGCGTTCGAGGCTGCCGGCCAGCTCGACGAGATGAAGGCACAATACGAGCGGGCAGCACGCTCTCCCACCGCCTATTACGGCCAGCTAGCGCGAGCGCGACTCGGCTTTAACGAGATTGCGTTGCGTCCGCCACCCCTCCGACAGGCTGATCTGGAAAGCGCGGGCAACGATGTGCCCCGCGCGGTGGAAATCCTTTATGCGATTGGCGAACTCGACCTTGTCTTGACCTTTGTCACCGAGTTCGCTGAGGGCAGTACCGACCTTGCCACGCTGAACGCGGTTGGCGAGCTGACCGCACGCCACCACGATGCTCAGGCGATGCTCGTTCTGGGAAAGACGGCTCTCGCCAGAGGTCTCGCCGTGGAGCGGTACGCGTTTCCCGAGGTCGGCGTGCCCAGCTATAGCCCAATCGCGCCAGCGATCGATCACTGTATGGTCTATTCGATTGTGCGCACCGAGAGCGGTTTTGACCAGCGCGACACTTCGCCGGCCAATGCGGTGGGGCTCATGCAGGTTACGCCGGAGGCCGGTCGCGACACCGCGCAACGGTTTGGTGTTGTCTACGACTGGCAGCGTCTCGTCGCCGATCCGGTCTACAATACGCAGATGGGCGCCGCCGAGGTCAGCGCGCTATTTAAGGAATATACGGGTTCCTATGTGATGACGTTTGCCGGCTACAATGCCGGCCGTGGTCGGGTCCGGCAATGGGTGGCGCAGCGCGGCGACCCCCGTGATCCCAAGGTTGATGCGGTCGATTGGGTGGAGCGCATACCAATGGCCGAGACGCGCAATTACGTGCAGCGGGTCATGGAAAACCTGCAGGTCTATGCTGTGCGGTTGGGCGCTAGCATCGCAACGGTCGAACCTAATCTGCATCAAGTGACGACGATCGAGCCAAGCGCCAAGCCAGCGTTTGTGGATGCCATTCCCCACTAGCTATTTTGTGCACCGACACTTGCCCTTGGGAGGATCGGGGAACTGTTGTCAAATAACGCTCATTTTCTTTTAGTAGTGCAGCACTTCTTGTCGCTCGTTCAACCACGCCTGCTCATCGGACATAGCCAGCGCGTCCAAATCTTGTAGCGTCGCGGACGCATCATCCACCCATTCGCGTAGCAATCGACCATGGACAAGTTGCAAGACGCCCTAGAAAAGGCCGGCCTCGAGTTCATCGACGAGAACGGCGGTGGCGCAGGGGTCCGGTTGCGAAAGCGACACCAGAAAAAGAGCTAGAAAAGAGCGAGGTCGCCCAACCCGGCGGCTGTAGATCATAAATACCAAAACGAACCCAATTGGACTGGCTGGCCTGTTCGCAGGCACCCGCACCCATTTGGATCGAGGTGTGGTGATGGGAACGGAATGGGTGGGCTTCGGGGTTCGATCACCCGAGGACTCGGCTGATCATGCGGCTTGAATTGCTTTTCAAGACGTTTTCAAGATGACTAAGTTATTGTAATGTAATGTCTTTCTACAGGGCAAGCCACCACTTGAAAAGTCACATTTGAATTTTTTCAAGAGCTTTTCAAGCTGCGGATTTGGCCAATAAAGCTGTGTTCTTGCCGGTCTTTCTGAACCAGAACCAAGGCTGCTTGCAAGCACGACCTTGAAAGCTTTCAAGAAGCTTTCAAGGTAAGACATGTCACTTGCTCCACAACTGACGCGAGTACGACGCAATGCCGGCGCAACAACTATTCGGATTGATTCTCTTTCTGATTGAAAATCAAAGAAATCAAAAAAAGTCGATATAAAACAGAGGGCCGACCTCAATAGCTCAAAAGGCGGCGTCCGCCGAATTACGAATAACCGCCCGGGCCTCGGTTTTCACAAGACAGCCTCAGGTAGCAAGCGGCAGTTTCGAATTACGGAGAGAAAAACTTCGCTATTTTAGTAAAAAGTAGCAATCCGAAATTTGGAAATGTTGGGGGACCGCGCTGGCAAAACAGGTTGTAACGGCCGCTCACGTCAATTCCGCGCGACAGACTTAGCAATTCGCGGCCAACCGGTCGGATTGACCTCGTGCGCGTGCTTTGCAACAGCAAGAATCTTCGGCTCGGCAAAGCGCGGCCCAATGATCTGAAGTCCGATCGGAAGCCCGGCAGTGGTCTGCCCACACGGCACCGAGGCGGCCGGAAGACTGCTCAGCGTCACTAAAAAAGTCGGCGCAATCCAATCGATGTAGCTGCTCATCTTTCGGTCGGCGATCGTGTCTGGATAATTTTGTTCGACGGGAAATGGCGGCACGGGTGTTGTCGGTGTGAGCAATAGATCGATCCGCTCGAACAGCGTGCGCCAACGATGCCACAGCTCCGCACGCTTGTGCTCGGCGCGCACAATGTCGCCGGTCGTCAGCTTTGAGCCGGCCTCGATATTGCCTTTTAGATTTGGCCCAAATTTTTCGAGTTCGCCCAACGATTCAAAAAATCGCGCGACCATGGTCAAGCCGCGCAACACCAGATAGGCCTCCAGTCCATCGGCCACCGAGAATTCCAGTTCGTCGACAGCCGCGCCGTGGTCGACCAAGCGCATGGCGGCGGTTCGGCACGCAGCGCTGATTTCCGGATCGATTCCCAACCCTGCGATATCCGGCGCATAGCCGATCCGTAATTTTTTCAGATCGCGGCTTTGTGCCACCGCCGTCGCCACGCTTTTCCACGGTGGGGTCACCGAAATAGGCGTGAGGCCGTCATCGTCACCCATCATCGCTTCGAGCAGCAAAGCCGTATCCTCGGCATTGCGCGCCATCGGTCCGTGCACGGTGCCCACATCCCATGGCAGCGGGGTGGGATATCGAGGCACCAGTCCGGCCGTGGGCCGCAAGCCGACGACTCCACAAAACGCCGCCGGAACGCGCAACGAGCCGCCAAAATCGGTGCCTTCGGCGAGCGGCAGCATGCCCGACGCCAGCGCCGCGGCGCCGCCTCCGGTCGAACCGCCCACGCTCAAGGCAAGATCCCAGGGATTACGAGTGGCGCCAAACACGCGATTGACGGTATTGGCGCCGGCGCCGAATTCCGGCGTGTTGGTCTTACCCACCACGATAGCGCCGGCTTGCTTGATCCGTTTCACGACCGCGGCGTCGTCGCTCGGGACGTGATTGGCATAGAGCGGCGAACCGAAGGTGGTGCGAATGCCAGCCGTTGGCGTGAGATCTTTGATGCCGATCGGCACGCCGTGCAGCAAGCCGATCTCGTTGCCCGCCATCACGGCGTGTTCCGCGCCCTGCGCCGCGGTCATCGCCGATTCGGCCGCCAGCGTGCAGATCGCATTGATCTTCGGGTTGAGCCGCTCAATTGTTTCAAGGCAGCTTCGCAACACTTCGACCGGGCTGATAGCTTTGCTGCGAATGAGGCGCGCGAGCTCAGTCGCGGGCTGCCAGTTCAGTTCATCGGCAAGGCTCATCGGATCGTTTCCTTAACCGCTATAGGCTTATGAGGCTTTGTCGTGCACTCGGCGCCTAATTTCTTCGATGACAATGCCGTTGTCCTTTTCGCTTTCGCCGTGGCGGACACACGCTTCCAGCACGGCGGCATGGATCTCAAGAAGCGGCAGCTCCTGTCCGAGCTTGCGCGCCTGGTCCATCATGAGATGCGTGTCTTTGAGCGTCTGGCGTACGCGGCCTTCCGGAGCAAAATCACCGTCGACCATTTTTGGCCCTTTGGTGTCCATCACTTGCGAAGAAGCTGCCGACGCGCGCGCCACTTGCAAAAATGCTGCAGCGTCAAGACCAAGCCGTGAAGCAAAGACTAGACCCTCGGCAAGCGCGAGGCGGTTGAGGCCGAGAATGAGATTGATGGCGAGCTTGGCGCGGCCGCCGTCACCGACCTTGCCGATGTGAAAGCGTTTCGGAAACAGCGTGTCGAGCACAGGTGCAGCGATTTGCGCGGTCGCTGCTTCGCCGCCGATGAGTCCAACGCCATCGCCTTGACGCACCTGCGCGCTGGTGCCGGACACCGGCGCTTCGAGAAAGCGAATGTCGCGCGCGACGCGGGCGCCGAGCCCGGCAATGCGGTCCGGATCGCAGGTGCTGGTGCAGATCACCAGTTTACCAGCCGCGGCCGGCAACAGGGCGCGTTCGATCACATCCTCAACTTGGTCAGTCGAGAACACCGCGAGCACGATCGGATCACACTGGCGCGCGATCTCAGTGAGTGATCCGGCGCGCCCGCCGATCTGCACCAGCCGGTCGTTGCGCGCCGCATCAGTGTCGAATCCGATGACGCCGAATCCGGCAGCGATCAGGCGCCGCGCATAGACTTCGCCCATCAAACCGACGCCGATTAATCCGACGGGTGTTTCGGGGGGCATGGCTTTTCCTTACTGGGGCTCTGCGACTGGCTCGAACGATCGTTCGCTCGGATCAAACCGCTGACAAAGAAACGGCGCGTGTATTGGACCCGGCAGACTAGGGCAGCGGCGCTACCTTAAGTTCCCGCGCCACGGCATCGAGACTCTCGCGCAGCGCTTTCGGCATGGGCACGCCGCGAGCGCGGCGATCGAGCCGCTTGGCGTGGCTCTGCTCGCCGGGAAGCCAGATGCGGTCGACGCCGGGTAGCCGCTGCGACTGACGAATGTCGCGAATGAAGCCGTCCACCGCTCTTTTGAACTCAGCCGGTGACATAAAGGCCTCAATAGAAAGCGCCATGATCGCCTGGCCGGTATTGGTTGCCTTGCCGGTCTCTTTGACAAAGTCGATCACCTCGCGTCCCACCGCCGCGCGGTTGAGCGCGCCGGCGAGAAGCGCGATGATGAGGCTGAGCCCATAGCCTTTATAATCGCCGATCGGGAGCAGATGGCCTTCATCGGCGCGCTTGGCATCGGTCAGCGGCTTGCCTTGGCGATCGATCATCCAGCCGATCGGCATCGGCTCACCGCGCTGCGCCTTGAGCCGCACCTTGCCGTAGGCGGCGACGGTCGGCGCCATATCGAGCACAATCGGCGGCTCCTCGAGCGCCGGGACCGCGACCGCCATCGGATTGGTGCCGAGCAGGCTTTCGCTGCCGCCCCATGGCGGCAGATGATTGTTGCTGCCGACCGCGAAGTAGAGACCGACCATGTCATGCTCGAGCGGCATCGAGACATAAAGCGCCGCGGGTCCGGCATGATTGCTCATGCGCGCGCCAACCCAGCCAACGCCGGTCGCCTTGGCTTTCTGGATCGCCAGTGCAGCGGCGCGGCGCATCACCAGATGGCCCATGCCATTGTCGCCGTCGATCAACGCCACCGACGCGCGATCGCTGATGAGCCGGATATTTGGTTTGGTGTTGATGCCACCGGCGCGCAGCCGGCGCACGTAGAGCGGCAGCCGGATCACGCCATGGGTGTCGCTGCCGCGCAAATCCGCTTCCACCATTAAACCTGCGACCGCCTGCGCGTCGGGCTGCGGCAAGCCGGCGGCGACGAACGCGCGCGCCACAAATTCGGCGAGCTGTGGTGCCGGGATCCGGGTTTCATCGGCCGTCATTTCCCTGGTTCTTGTGCTCTGATCCATTTTTAATCCATGCCAAAGCCATGATGCGGCAGGTGACTGGTGCTGCGCCGCGTCAGATCATAAGATTAATCGAAGTAACGAGGTAAGCCATTATGGCCACAATGACTGCCGAAAAAATCGCGACCCTTGATGCCTGTTTCGGGACATACCCGCATACGCGCGCTCTCAAGGACGGCGCGATCACTTCCGATCGCGTCGCCTTGCGTTTCAATGAGGTCGAGCCGATCAATAAAGCCTTCCTCATGATGGTGCGGCAGGAAAAGTTCGACGTCAGCGAAATGGCGATCGCGACGTATTTGCAGGCCAAGGCCCATGGCAAGCCGCTGACGCTGTTGCCGGCGTCGATGATGGGACGTTTTCAGCACGGCACCATGTTCTACAATTCCGGGCGCGGGACGGTGACGCCTGAGAGCTTGCCGGGTCGTCGCGTCGGCGTGCGCGCGTTCTCGCAGACGACCGGCGTGTGGCTGCGCGGCATTCTCTGGAAGGATTACGGTCTCAATCTTTCCAAGGTGAAATGGGTCACTTTCGAGGACGCCCATGTTCCCGAATACCGCGACCCGCCGGGCGTCGAGCGCGCCGCCCCTGGCAAGGACATGACCAAAATGCTGCTCGAGGGCGAACTCGACGCCGCAATCTTCGGCGGCAACATTCCAACCGATCCGCGGCTCAAGAGCGTCATCGTCGAACCGGAGGCTGCGGCGAAGGAGTGGTACAAGAAGCACGCGACCGTGCCGGTCAATCACATGGTCGTGGTCAAGACTGCGCTCGCAAAATCCGATCCCGGCGCGGTGCGGGAAATCTTCCGCATGCTGGCGGCGAGCAAAAAAGCCGCAGGCCTGCCAAAGCCCGGCGCCGTCGACACGATACCATTCGGTTTCGAGGCGGTGCGACCAGCGCTCGAACTGATGTCGAGCTACGCGCTGGAAATGAAAATCATTCCGCGCCGCTTTAGCGTCGAGGAGTTGTTCGACGACACCACGCGCGCACTGTAGCCGGGGTCGGCACCTAAGCGGGTTCGGCTAGGGTTATTTTTCTGATTTGAATCAGAGCGTTAGCGAAACTGTCGGTCGTTTGACAATAAAGATATTATCTTTAGTATCTACTGTCACGGAGGCTTTTTGCCAACGGAGCCTTTTGCCAATGGCGCTCGAGCCAAACACGAACGGGACAGCCCGCATCATGCTGGCGGGCCGCTCGTCGTCGCTGTCGGCGCAAGTCGTTGCCGAGGTGCGCGATGCGCTGTTCGCCAAGCGGCTGCGGCCCGGCGATTTTCTCGGCACCGAAAAAGATCTCGCGGCGCGATTTAATGCCAGCCGGATCGTCGCGCGCGACGCGCTGCGCACGCTTGAAGCCCTCGGCATCGTCGAAATCCGGATGGGCAAAGGCGGCGGCGCGCGCATCGCGCACGGCAATCCGCGCCTGTTTGCCGAAGCGCTTGCGGTGCAGCTCGATCTCACCGGCGTCAGCGTTGCCGAAATCATGGACGCGCAACGCGCCATCGAGACGCTCGGCGCCGAACTTGCGGCGGAAAACGCCACCGCGGCCGACATTGAAAAGCTCCGCCGATTGTTGCGCGAGGCCGGAGCGGCTATCGGCGATCTCGATGAATTCACGCGGCTGTCGCGGGACTTCCATCGCGCCGTCGCCGAGGCCTCGCACAACCGCGTCATTCTGGTGCAGCTCGTTTCGCTCGAACATGTGTCCTGGCCGCGACGCAATGTTACCGCGACACCCAAGCTGGCGCGGCACATCCTGGAAATTCACACCAAGCTTGCCGACCTGATCGAGCTTCGCGATCCGAGCGGCGCGCGCGTCTTGATGGACGACCACGTCAAGATGATCCGGGCGCGGCGCGTCGCAGAGCGCGGCCAAATGCGTCCACAAATGCGCCGCAACGGTCACCTCAACGCCTGCTGAAGAAAGGGAGAGAAAGCGATGGCAAAATTCATCATCGAACCGCATTTCCGCCTGCACGAATGGGTGGCGGAGGAAAAAGGCTATTTCCGCGACGAGGGGCTCGATTCCGAATTTCGCGAACTGGTTCGCGCGACCGGCGGCAAGATCCACGACAAGGGCGACAAAGTCGGCGCGTTCCAGTCGTTCGAAGAGGGACGGAAGTCGAACGTCAGCTGCGCCTGCCACTGGACGGTGAATGTTGCCGCGTCCAAGGGCATCGGCCGCATGTATACCGACGTCTATTCGGTGTCGCCGGCCGGCATTTTCGTGCTGCATGAGTCAAAGGTGAAATCGCCGGCCGATCTTGCCGGGGTGCCGATTTCGGTCGGTTACCAATCCGGCAGCCATTATGCCACCGTGCAGGGGCTCGAACCTTATCTCAAGGCCGACCAGATCAAGCTGAATTTTGCTGACGGCATGCTGTTCAAGCGCATGGAGCAGCTGATCGAAGGCAAGGCGCCGGCGGTGAGCCTGTTCAGCGGTCCTTATTACTTCGCCGAGCAGCTTGGCTTCCGCAAAGTCATCGACACCACCTTCATGATCGCAACTATGATCCACGGCGATCCCGATCCGGAAGACTTACGTAAATTCTTCCGCGCGCTGCGCCGGGCGCAACGGGACATCGACCTGCGGCCGGAGCTCTACACCCATTATTACAAGAACGAATTCCCCGATCGTTTCCATGCGCTGATGGATACACGGCGCTGGGGTCCGGGCGAGCGGCTGGTGTTCGAGCCGTATACCAAAGAAGTCTACGAGCAGTCGTTCGAATGGATTGCCGCGCACGGCATGTTCGCCGATAGCGGTATGGGAAGCGGCGAATATGAAAAGGCGACCCTTTCGCTGAACGCTTAGTCGCCTAGGCGAGATCGCGCTCAGAACGAAAGCGGCGCGAGGTCTTGAAGCCGCATGACTTTGCGGCAACCGGCCTCGCGCCGTTTGCTTGATGAAAGCTCCAGGGAACCCACTTGATGCGATGTCGCAGGGGGAAGGGGCGCCGAATTGGCGCCCAGCGCGATCGTGGTAAATGCCGCCGCGGCGGCGAACGGGAAGATCTGGCCGCGCCGAGATCGAGCGGAAATGCGCGGTCACGCCGCATTTATCCTTAATTCCGGCAAACGCCGCCGCAACGCATTGGTTCGGCGATCGCGCCTGCCGGCGTAAACCTTTGTGGCAGGCGCCCCAACAATACCTCAGATTTCGACACAATCGGACACGCTCGCGCCCTTCCTTTCCGCTGAATTTAGCTGTCGGATCGGGGAGTTGTGCGGGATGCGTGGTCCGGTAATCACCGCTATTGCTGCAGGATGGTTTGCGGCTGCGGCTTGCGTCGGGACGGCCACGGCTGGCGGCGCCGAACGGGATCCGGCGATTACCGTGATCGGCAATCGGCACACCGGCGCCGACATGATCCGCTCGTTTTTTCACGGCGCGCCGGACGGCCAATACGACGCGGCGGCGCGCGACGCCGCGCTCAAGCAACTTTACGCCACCGGACTGTTCGCCGATGTGAAGATCTCCCATGAGGGAAATCGCATCCTGGTCGTGGTGGTCGAAAATCCCACGATCGGAGTGGTCGCTTTCGAAGGCAACAGAAAGCTCAAAGACGCCGATCTCAAAGCGCAGGTGCAGTCGAAAGCCAACGGGCCGCTGTCGCGCGAACTTATACAAAGCGACGTCGTCCACATTCTCGATCTCTATCGGGCGCACGGCTATTTCAACACGCAGGTTGTGCCGAAGACGATCGAGGGCAAGCGCGGCGACAACGGCCGGGTGAATCTCGTCTTTGAGATCAAGGAAGGCGAAAAGCTCGCGGTCAAAGACATTGCCTTCTCCGGCAACGCCGCCTTTTCGCAAGTCAAGCTCAGAGGCGTGGTGAAGACCGGCACCAGCAATCCGCTGAGCTTTCTTCTCAACAACGATATTTACGACGCCGATCGGATCGAGAACGACAAGGACCTGGTCCGGCGCTTCTATCTCGCCCATGGCTATCCTGATGTGCGGGTATCTTCCGCGGCGCGATACGACGCCGACAGGAAGGGTGCCGTCGTCACCTTCAAGATCGACGAAGGGCCGCAATATCGCTTCGGCAAAGTCGGCATCGAGTCGCATTTGAAGACCGTCGACGACAGCGCACTACGCGACAATCTCCACACCCAGAGCGGCGATATTTACGATGCGGACGCGGTCGCCAAATCGGTCGAGGCGCTTGCGATCGCACTGGCCAGAGGCGGCGAGCCTTTCGCCAGCGTCGTTTCACGGACCGGGCGCCATGCCGACCGCCGGATTGTCGACGTTTCGTACCGGATCGAGCAAGGCAAACGCGTCTATATCGAGCGCATCCAGCTCCACGGCAACACCAAAACACGCGACGAAGTGATCCGCCGCGAATTCGATGTCGGCGAGGGCGATGCCTACAATCGTGCGCTGGTCGATCGCGGCGAACGCCACCTCAAGACGCTTGGCTATTTCAAGTCCGTGAAGATCGCGGCCGCGCCCGGTTCGGCGCCGGACCGCGTCGTGCTCGACGTCACGGTCGAGGAACAGCAGACCGGAAATTTCTGGGTGTCCGGCGGCTATTCGACCAGCGACGGCTTTCTGGCGCAGGTGACCGTCAGCGACACCAATTTCCTCGGCACCGGCGATATCGCCAAGACGACGCTCACCTACGGACAATATGCCAGAGGATTCGATCTCGCTTTCACCGATCCCTGGTTTCTCGGCCAACGGCTTTCAGTCGGCGGCGAACTGTTCGGCCGCCAAACCTTCGCCAATTCCAATCAGGCGTTTAACACCAGCCTCTACGGTGCCAAACTTTCCGCCGGCACACCGATCACCGACAATCTCGGGGTGACGTGGAGCTACTCGATCTACAACCAGGGCGTTTCGCTCGATCCGGCGATCGGTACGGTTTCGCTGCCGATCCAGCAAGCGGCGCAGGCGGGGTCCTATTGGGTCTCTTCCATCGGCAGCGGCGTGACTTACTCTACGCTCGACAATCCCAAAAATCCGACGAGTGGCGTTTGGGCGCGAACGGATAACGAGTTCGCCGGACTCGGAGGGGCGGCCAAATTCGCGCGCACCACCGATGACGTCCGATTGTATCAACCCATTGCCGGCGATCTCGTTGGCGTGGTGCGGGGGCAAGGCGGTTACGTGACGCCATGGGGCGGTCGGCAATTGCCGCTTCTGAGCGGGTTCTTCGGCGGACCGCAGCTCATTCGCGGTTTTGCTCCCAACGGCTTCGGCCCGCGCGACATCACGCCAGGTACGACGATGGATAATCTCGGCGGCAACATTTACTGGACCACCTCGGCCGAACTGCAGGCGCCGGTGCCGTTCGTGCCGCCGGATGCGCAGCTCAAGATCGCATTGTTCGCGGACACCGGCAGTCTATGGGCGACCAACGCCTCGACCGTGCCGGGACTGGCGACCTCGCTCTCGCCAGCGCAGCAGATCGCCAATTCGCAGGCGTTACGCGCCTCGGTCGGCGCCAGCCTGATCTGGGATTCCATGTTCGGCCCGATCCGGGTTGATTACGCCTATCCGATTGCGAAGCAGAGTTACGACGTCACCCAGCGCTTCCAGTTTCATGCCGGAGCGTTCTAAAGCATGATCCCGAAAAGTGGACGCCGGTTTCCCGCCTGCGCGAAGCCACGCTAGCCCGCTGGTGCGCTCGTGTCAGGCTTCGGCGGGCGAAGCCAGGTCGGAAAAGATCATGCTCAAATAACAAGCTCGCGCTCGCACTGGCGTTCTCACCGCGCCTCGACTACGATCCGATCTCAATTTTAGGCCGCGCGCTGCCGCGTGAGAAACGCATCACGAGATCGCACCATGAGCCAAATCCGAGACCAAATCCGAGACCAGGTGCGAGAGTATGACACCATCACCGTCACGCCCTGCACGCCGCATATCGGCGCCGAGATCGGCAATATCGATCTGACGCGGCCACTTTCCAATCGCCAGGTGGAAGAGGTGCATGACGCCATCATCGCGCATGGTGTCATTTTCTTCCGCAACCAAAAAATCGATTTCGAATCGCACGAACGCCTGGTGCGCTATTTTGGCGAACCGCACGTTCATGTCGGCGGCAAGGGCACCGCATCGAAAACCATTCCCGGCCATCCGGCGATCCGGAAACAATATTTCGACGCCAATTCAAAACGCGTCTCCGGCGAGGAGTGGCATTCCGACCAGAGCTGCGCCGAAATCCCGCCGATGTACAGCGTGCTCTACCAGGAGATCATTCCGCCGAACGGCGGCGGCGACACCATGTTCGCCTCCGCATACAAGGCTTACGAAGAACTGAGCCCGTCGATGAAGGCCTATCTCGAGGACAAGACCGCAACTCACGACGGCGCCCGCGGCTTCGACAAGAACGCCGATACCTATCCGGTCTCGGTTCATCCGATCGTCATCCGCCATCCCGAAAGCGGCCGCCAGGCGCTGTTCGTCAATCGCGAATTCACCAGCCACATTAACGAAGTGTCGGCCGGCGAAAGCCGCGGCATACTCGAATTCCTCTACGATCACATCGCGCGGCCGCACTGGAACATGCGCTTCCGCTGGACGCCGCATTCGATCGCGTTCTGGGACAATCGCTGCACCCAGCATTATGCGATCTGGGACTACTGGCCGAACGTGCGTTCGGGATACCGCATGTTCGTCAAAGGCACTGAGCGGCCCAGCGCGGGCTGAATCTGTTTCCCGGGCGCGGCGCAGCACGAAGTGATGCGCCGCAGACCCGGGATCGTAGCGAACTCCAACGTACTCAAGCGGAGTTTATGAAGACCCCGGATCAGCGGCGCACCGCTGACGCGCTGCACCGCGTCCGGGGAACGTGGGTTTCGAAAATGCGAAGAAAATCTCATCCCGTTCACCCCTTCCACAGCGGCGCGAACTGCGTGGCGACGACGTCGGTGTAAGACACCGATCCCGCCAGCAGGCCCTGTCCGCGCGCGAATTCGCTCATACCGCCGACGAAGTCAGGCGACAGCGCGGCGTCGTAATAGGGCAGGTCGCGGCGGATAAGATCGGTAATCAGCGCCGCCTCCGACGGCGGAAACAGTTTTTTCCCGACCTCGCCGGCGCGCGACACGTCCGCTTTCAACGCCGCCTGCGTCTTGACGATCGCGCGCACCGCAGCAGCGGCCTGGTGCGGCGATCGCGCGATCAGCGCATCAGTCGTGGCAATCGTCGCCGCGGTAAAGTTGAAGCAGCGTTGCGGCCCGTCGCCGCGGCGCACATCGAGCACAATCGTGCCGACGCCGCGGCGCACTGCCACTTCCGCGCCCATGCCGTTGGCCCAGAATCCGTCGATCTTGCGGTCCTCGAGCGCCTTCGCCGCTGTCAGCCCGAAATTGATGCCGGCGCCGGCAGCGCCCGGGACCGGCGCGATAGTCACGCGATCGCGCGCGATGTCGATACCGGCTTCCGCCAGCAAGCCGCGCAAGCCCTTGTCCACCCACGGCGCCGCGCCGATGCTGCGGCCCTTGACCACGGCAAGATCGCCGCGTTGCGCTTTTAAGTCCGCGTGCATGACCAGAAACCAGTACATGCCCTGCGCTTGCGCGCAGATCAGTTTGACGCCGCGGAAATCGGGAAACGCGGCCAGCGCCGAATGCGCCGAACCGCCGACGAAATCGACCGCGCCGTCGCGCAATGCCGCATAGGCCTTGTCGACCGGGAAAATCAGTTCGAGCGCAACATCGAGCCCCTCGGCTTTGAAAAATCCGAGCTCGACCGCGGCCTCGGCCGGGAAATACGAATTGGAAATCATATCCGGGACGGCAAGTTTCATCGGATCAGCTTCTTTCTTGGCGTCAAAACGCAGTGCGTTGTGAGGTGGGGGTGCGAATAACGCGTTGCCGGTGTCCGGCGCCGCGTGCTGCGGGTGGAAGCGCGCCGCCGATGATAGCCGCAGCGTCGTTGACAACAAGGCATGCGCCGCGCCGATAATACTGCCGCAAGCGGCCCGGTCTGCCGGAGCGACTGCGGGCCCGCCATCGGAGGAAGCGCATGAACCGCCCGCAGCAAGGCTTTCCGCCCATTCTCGATCGCCGCGGTCCGCCGCGGGTGCGCCGCTTCGACGAGCAACGCTGGCTCATCGACAATATTATTCGCGCCAATGGCATCGACTGGGATCAGCCGCGTTCGCTCTACATCCACCTGCCCTGCGGCATCGAAGCCAATGCCGATTTCGCCGGCATTCGCGAGCGGGTGAAGAAAATGGCCGACATCGGCCCGGCGTTTGCGGCTGTGGCGCGCCGCCGCGAGGCCAAGGCCAACGCCGCGGCACAGGCCGATCGCAAAGTCACCGCGCGCGACAATTTCTTCATGGCCGCGGTCCATTGGGGCGCCGCGCAATGGCCTTACGACGAGAATGATGAAACCAATGTCGCCTATAACAACAAGAAACGGGAATGCTACGCCAAATACGCAGCGCTTGCCGATCATCACGTTGAGGCGGTTTGGGTGCCGTTCAAGGACAAGGCGATTCCGGCCTGGCTGCATCTGCCGCCGAACCATAGCGGCGGCGGGCTGCCGGTGGTGATCGCTATACCGGGCATGGACAGCTACAAGGAGATTCAAGTCGCGCTCTACGGCGACAAATATCTCAATCGCGGCATGGCGGTGCTGGCGATCGACGGGCCGGGCCAATACGAGGCGCCGATGATCGGGCTTTGTTTCAGCATGGAGAATTGGATCGCCACCGGGCCGGCGCTGGTCGACTGGATCGCGGCGCGGCCTGAACTCGATGCGGCGCGCATCGGCGTCGCTGGCACCAGTTTCGGTTCGCTGTTCGGAACCGTGCTCACCGGCAATGAGCCGCGCATCAAAGCCTGCGCGGTAATGTCGGTGTGCCACGAGCCGGGCGGCCACACCATTTTCCAGGAAGCCTCGCCGACCTTCAAAAAACGCTTCATGTATATGTGCGGCATCACCGACGAGGACGAGTTCGACGCGTTCCGCAAGACCATTACCTGGGAAGGACACGCCGACAAGATCCGGGTACCCTATCTGTGCGTCGCCGGCGAAGCGGAAGAACTCAGTCCGCTCGAACATTCCGAGCGCTTGATGGCGGTGCTCAAAGGGCCGAAGCAGATGGTGGTCTACCAGGAATCGCGCCATTCCGTCGGTAATGTGCCAGCCGCCAATCTTGGACCGTTTCCGCCGATTCTGCTCGCCGACTGGCTCGCCGATCGACTCGTCGGCAAGCCGTTCGTCAGCGAACATTGGTATGTCGCCGGTTCGGGAGAGATCAACAAGACGCCGTACTGACGTTTGCCGGGCGGCGATCAGGCTCGAGGGGCAAATCCGATGAACGCCATTTTCGGCTTTTTGCTGCAGGGCACCGGCGCGTTGATCTTGACGGCTTCGGCGCAGTCGCCGGCGGCCGTGGTCGAGGAAATCCAGGGCAGCGCGCCGGGCGTTCAATTCATGGACTATGTCGATCCAGGCCAGGTCATCCGTCTCGGCGCCCATGACAGGATCGTGCTCGGTTATTTGAAATCGTGCTGGCGCGAAACTATCAGTGGTGGAACGGTGACAGTCGGCATCGAGCAAAGCGAAGTCGCCGGCGGCGAAGTGGCGCGAGCGAAGGTGGCGTGCGAGGGCGGCAAGATGATGCTCTCCGCCGAGCTCGCCGGCAAAAGCGGCGCCATGGTATTTCGCCAAGCGCCGAAGCCGCAGGCCGCGGCTCTGCCGCATCCGGAATTTACGCTCTATGGACTGTCGCCGGTGTTCGAAGTGCGGCCGCCCGGCAAGCTCGTGGTCGAACGCCTGGATCAACCGGGCGAACGCCACGAGATTGCCGTCACCGAGGCGCAGCTTATGCGCGGCGCGTTCCTGGATTTTGCCAAGTCGGGCGTGGTGCTCGCTCCCGGCGGAATTTACCGGGCTAAACTCGCCGACCGGGAGATCGTGTTCAAAATCGATCCCAGCGCGAAGCCGGGCGACGCGCCGCTCGTCGGCCGCTTGGCCCGCCTGCAGGCTCGGCACTAGTCGCAGCGATTCCAGCGCATGGCCAGGGTATCGCGACGGTTTCGGGATGCGGTTGCCGTTCTCGCCATCGCGGTTGTGGCCAGCGCGCTGATCCTCGCGCCGCCGCTCGATCGGTTCCGCGGTTTGTCGATCGACATACTCACCATGCTGCGCTGGCGGCTGTTCGGCAGTATGCACAAAGCGCCGGACTCGCCGACCGTCGTGGTCGCGCTCGATGAAGAAACCTATCGCACGCCGCCATTCGCCGGCACGCCGGCGATAACCTGGAGCACCGAGATTGGGCAGGTTCTCACCGCGATTCTTGGCGGCGGCGCCAAAGTGGTTGGTTTCGACATCGTGTTTCCGACCTCGATCGAGCAATCGGAGATCCCGTTCGCCGACGGCACGCTTGGGAGCCGGCTGCGCGGCTTCGACCGCGACTTCCTGCGCGCACTCGCGCTCGGCGCGCGTGACGGCAAGGTGGTGCTGGGCGAGGCGCAGCATCGTGATTTTCCGATTTTGCCGTCGCCTGCCCAGCGCATCGCCGTCGGTCAAACCGCGAATATTCGCTCTCTCAACGTCTACAACGATCCGGACGACGTAGTGCGGCGCATTCCGCTCAACGTGACGATCGATGGTAATCCCCAAGCGACCATGGCTGTCGAGCTCGCGGCGCGCGCCCTTGGCGTCACCGCTACGACCATTTCCGGTTCTCGCATTCCGAGCCAAATCCCCAACACGCTGGCGCTCAACTTCGACGGCGGTGCCGATCCGATCCCGACCTATTCGCTCGCTGATCTGCGCGCCTGCGTTGAAAAAGGCGACGGCGACTTTTTTCGCCGCAACTTCGCTGACAAAGTCGTGCTGATCGCGACCGTGCTCGACGTCGAAGACCGCCAGGTGACATCGAAGCGTTTCGCCACGTCGCCGGAAAATCCAACCGGCCCGCGCTGCGCGCTGCCGGCGCCGCCGCCGAGTGCGGTTTTTGCCCGCGACTCGACGCCCGGCGTCTACAGCCATGCCACCGCCGTCAATAATCTCGTACGCGGCGATGCGCTGGTCGAGCTCGGCGCAGTCGTCCGCGGCGCGATTGCCTTTGCCTTCGCCGCGATAATAGCGGCGGCAACGTTGACGCTGCCGCTGCTCGCCGCAGTGCCGGCTTATCTGGCCGCGGCCTTTTTGTGGACCTTCGGCGCCGTGCTCGCTTTCACATATTCGGCGCTGGCGCTGCCGCTGATCGAGCCTTTGCTCGCGGGCATCGTCAGCCTTGGCGCGACGACCGGCTTCCGGTTTTTGGTCGCCGACAAGGATCGGCGGTTTTTGCGCAAAAGCTTCGGGCTTTATCTCGCGCCCAGCGTGATCGAGAAAATGGTCACCGCCAACAAGCCGCCCGCGCTCGGCGGCGAAACCCGCAACGTCACCATCTTCTTTTCCGACCTCGCCGGGTTCTCGTCGATTGCCGAGGTGCTCGCTCCGCCCGAACTGGTGCACTTCATGAACGAATATCTCTCGGCGATGACCGACATCATCCAAGAGCAGGGCGGCTTCGTCGACAAATATATCGGCGATGCGATCGTTGCGATGTTCGGCGCGCCGCTCGACGATCCCAACCACGCGAAAAATGCGGTCAGTGCCGCCTTGCGCTGCCGCGAGCGTCTGCACAAGCTTAACCGCGAGCCGGCCGAATGGCAGCGTTTTACCTTGCGCCAGCGCATCGGGCTTAATTCTGGCGACGCGCTCGTCGGCAATATCGGCTCGCGCCATCGCTTCAACTATACGGTGATGGGCGACACCGTGAATGTGGCCTCGCGGCTTGAGGGCGCCAATAAATATTTCGGCACCACGATCATGGCCGCCAAAAGCACGTACGATCGCGCGGCGGCGCGCTTCGCCTGGCGCGAGTTGGATAGCATCCGCGTCCAAGGCCGCGATGAACCGGTCAGCATTTATGAGCCGCTTGCGCGTCATGGCGAGGAAACTCCAGAGCAGAACGTCGTAGCGGCCGCCTACGGGCATGCCTTGGCGTGCTGGCGCCGCCGCGATTTTGCCGGCTGCATCGCGGCGCTCGCCCCGGTGGCCGCCGCGGATCCGCCGTCGGCGATCCTGTTGCGGCGGGCCAAGAAATTTCTGGCGCATCCGCCGGCGCCCGATTGGGACGCCGTCAACACGCTGGAAGGGAAGTAATCGACGTCAGGCGGCGATGGCTTCCCCACTCCCAAACCCTCCCCCGCTTGCGGGGGAGGGAAGGGTGGGGGCCTACGCTGCGATCGCTTCGAGCCGTCGTTTGGTCACCGGCGGCCCGAACACGCCGATGACGACAAAGACAATTGCCATCGCGCCGGCAATGAAGCTGAACACGCCGATCGTGCCGTAACGGCCGAGAAAGAACGCGATGATGAAGCCGGAGAAGATCGCGGAGAACCGGCTCCACGAATAGACGAAGCCGACTGCCTGGGCGCGGATGCGGGTCGGATAGAGCTCCGCCTGATAGGCGTGAAACGAAAACGACAGCCAATTATTGCACAACGTGATCAGTAATCCGCAGACGATGACACCTGCCGCGCTGGTCTGCTGCGCGAACAAAAGTCCGAACGCGGCAATGCCCGCCGCGGCCCAGGCGATCTGCCATTTGCGCTCGAAGCGGTCGGCGAAGAACACCCCGAGCAGCGGTCCGACCGGCGCAGCGATGGCGATGATGAAAGTATAGGTCAGCGATTTCGTCACTTCGACGCCTTGCGAAATCAACAGCGTCGGCACCCAGCTCGAAAAACCGTAATAACCGATGGTCTGAAACAGATTGTAGACCACCAGCATGATGGTGCGGCCGCGATAGGTCGCGTTCCACATCTCGGCCCAGGCGCCGGCCTTGCGCTCGGCCTCGCCGGCGACGATTTCCGGCGGCGCGAGCTCGACGCCGTCGGCGCGAATGCGGCGTTCCAGCTCGGCGACGATGCTCTCGGCCTCCGCCGCCCGGCCGTGCTGCTCGAGCCAGCGCGGCGATTCCGGCAAATTCCTGCGGATCCACCAAATCACGGCGGCACCGATCGAGCCGATGATCACGACCCAGCGCCAGCCGTCGAGTCCGAGGATGGTCTGCGGCACCAGTTGCCAGGCCAGGAACGCCACCACCGGCACCGCGGTGAACATGACGAACTGGTTATAGGCGAAGGCCGGCCCGCGCTGTTCCTTCGGCACTAGTTCGGACACGTAGGCATCGACGTTCACCAGTTCGACGCCGAGCCCGATGCTGGCAATGAGCCGCCACAGATCGACGCTCTCCGGCGTATTCTGAAACGCCATGACGAAGGCGCCGATCGAGTACCAAAGGAGCGCGAAGGTGAAGATCGAGCGCCGGCCGAACCGGTCGGACAGCCAGCTGAAGGCGAGCGTGCCGATGAACAGGCCCAAGAACAACGCGGCGACGAAGCTGGCGAAGCCCTTCAGGTCGAACAGGCCCTGCGTGGTCGGCGTAAAAATGCCGGCCTTGAACAGGCCGATGGCGACGTAGGCGGTGAAGAACAGATCGTAGAATTCGAACCAGCCGCCGAGCGACAACAGCGTCACCAGCCGGCGGGTGTGGCGCGACGGCGGTAGCCGATCGAGCCGCGCCGCTATGGTGACTACTGCATCGGTCGCCGCAGCATCTTTGGCCATGTTATTCCCCCCGCGTGTGCGGGCGCATTCGCACCCCTCGTCGCGATATTATACGACCTTGCCCTGGATCAAGCTTCCAAGGAACGCTCTCGCCATGAACGTCTTCGAAGCCGTCGATTCCCGTATTTCCTGCCGCTGGTTTCTCGACACGCCGGTCGATCCCGACCTGGTGCGCGACTTGATCGCGGGTGCGGCGCGCGCGGCGTCCGGCGGCAATCTGCAACCCTGGCAGGTCTACGCACTCACTGGCGCGGCGCTGGCCGAGCTTAAAGCGCAGGTCGCGGCTTCGATTGCCGGCGGCGACCCGCGCCGGGTGGATGCCGAATATCCGATTTATCCGAAGACGATGTGGGAGCCGTACCAGTCGCGGCGCGACCATCATGGCGTGCAGCTTTACGGCGCGCTCAATATCGACCGCAACGATGCGGCGGTGCGGCTGACCCAGTTCAAGCGCAATTGCGAGTTTTTCAACGCGCCGGTGGCGCTGTTTATCGCCATCGATCGCCGGCTCGGTCCCGGCCAGTGGGCCGATCTCGGCGGCTACATTCACGCCTTGATGTATCTGGCGCGCGGGCATGGGCTCGACACCTGCGCGCAGGAATCCTGGGCGCGCATGCATCGCATCGTCGGGCCGTTCGTGAACATGCCGGTCGAGCAGATGCTGTTTTGCGCGGTCGCGATCGGCTATGGCGACCGCAGCCATCCCGCGAACAGTTTCCGTTCGCCGCGCGCCGACCCTGAGGAATTTTGCCGCTTCTTTGGTTTCGAGTGAGCGGGGCATTTTTCTGGCCTCTGGACGCTTGCGCTCCTTCTCCCCGCGTGCGGGGAGAAGGTCGGGATGAGGGGGCGTTCCCGCTTCGCTCAGACTTGCGGGCACGCCCCCTCACCCGGATTGCTGCGCAATCCGACCTCTCCCCGCGCAGCGGGGAGAGGAAACAATAGAATCGCGTTCTCGCGGCGCGCCTTTTCGCTTCCTCCCCCGTTTCACGGGGGAGGATGAACAACATCGTTCTCGCGATGCGTCTTCGCATCCGAGCTGTGGGACGCCACTGTCACGCCACTCTCAGACTCGTCACCACCGGGCTTGACCCGGTGGTCCATGCTGGTGCGCCGCGCCCGAGCGCCGGTGGAAAGCACTGCGTAAGCGCAGCTTCGGCATGGATGCCCGGGGCTTTTACGTTGAAGACGGCGCTTCGCGCCTTTTGCCCGGCAATGACGGACGGGGAAGAACGAAAGAAAAAATTCGGAGGCGAAACGCCGACAGACGCAACGAGTATTTGCCGTGGCTTCGGCCACGGCCGCGCCTGCATCGGCAGGCGCACATCTATCGGCGTTCCACCGCGGCTCTGGCTTAGGCGACCGAACGCCACTACCCGGCTTCAGTTCCGCGCTTCCTGAGCTGGTGCCTTTAAGCGGGCGTTACCCGCGAACCGGCCAGCCACAGTGCAGCGATGCT
>DASSXN010000034.1:0-12749 GCA_035703785.1 Xanthobacteraceae bacterium | reverse complement strand
GCCGCTGGTCGAGCGGACACTCGGCTGCTACCAGGAAACCAGGCAGCACCGCTCGGGCAACGCCGAAATCTCTACCGTCTCGGTTTATTGGGCCAACCGCGATCGTCCGTAAATTCTTCAAGACAAATTGGAGTTGCCATGTCCGTTCTCACGCTCGCACAAGCTTCCATCATCGTTGATGCCGCGCTGAAAAAGGGCCGCGCGAGTAATTTGGCGCCGCTCGCGGTTGCCGTGCTCGACAACGGCGGTCATCTGGTCGCGTTCAAGCGCGAAGACAAAACTGGCATTTTGCGTTTCGACATCGCCTTCGCCAAAGCCTGGGGCGCCCTTGGCATGGGTTTCGGTTCGCGCACGCTGGCAAGCCGCGCGGCCAAGACTCCGCAGTTTTTCACGATGCTTGCAGCAGCGAGCAGCGGACGCATCGTCACTAATCCGGGTGGCGTGTTGATCCGGGACAGCGCCGGCAATCTGGTCGGCGCCTGCGGCATTTCCGGCGACACTTCGGACAAAGATGAAATGTGCGCCGTCGCCGGCATCGAGGCGGCAGGACTGAAAGCGGAGCCGGGAGTGGACTAACAGCCCGCGAAAGCGCTCAAGATGGTGGATTCGCCGGACTAGAACGTTTCACACTGCCGTGGCGTCACACGCTGCGCCCGCCACGAGCAAGATGACGAGATAATGAGGAGGAGACTTACCCATGAAGCTTTTCTCGTTTTGGCGTTCGCTCGCGACCTATCGCGTGCGGATTGCGCTCAATCTTAAGGGTCTCGTTCCCGATGAGATCATCGACGTCAATCTCATGAAAGGCGAGCAACGCAAGGCCGAATTTCGCACGGTCAATCCGATGATGGCGATACCGGCGCTGGTAGATGACGACGGACCGGCTATGTTCGAGTCGCTTGCGATCATCGAATATCTTGACGAAACCCATCCCAACCCGCCGCTGTTGCCGCGCGATCCGCGCGGCCGGGCGCGCGTGCGCGGGCTGGCGCAGGTCGTCGCCTGCGATTCACATCCGCTGATCGTGCCGCGCGTGCGCGAATATCTGGAGCACGAATTCAAGCTCGATGAGGCGACACGGACCAAGTGGTGTCAGCACTGGCACGTTGCAGCGCTCACCGCTCTGGAAGCGCATCTGCGTGGCCCGGCGACGGGCCGCTATTGCCACGGCGACGCAATTACGCTCGCGGACATTTGTCTCGCCAGCCAGGCCGCCGGCGCCAAGTTCTTCAACGTCGACACCGCGCCGTTTCCCAATTTTTCACGGATCGCAAATTCTCTCGCGGCAATCGATGCTTTCGCACGCGCGCATCCGCTGAAGCAGCCGGGAGCGCCGGCGGCAGCCTGACCGCGCCTACCACCATTTGTGGAAGTGGTGCACCGGTCCGCCGCCGGTTCCGATTTCAAGCCGGTCGGCCGCCTCGAGCGCGGCGGTGACAAAGACCTTGGCCTGGCGCACCGCATCCACGAGCGAAAGGTTCTTAGCAAGCCCAGCGGCGATCGCGGCAGCAAGCGTGCAACCGGTGCCGTGCGTGTTACGGGTTTCGATCCGCGGCGCGGCAAATCGCGTGCGGGACGCGCCTTCGACCAGGATATCGACACTTTCGGACCCGCTGCCGTGTCCGCCCTTGATCAGCGCTGCACCGACGCCGAGCGTCAGAAGCTTTTGCGCTTGGGCACACATTTCCTCTTCATCGCGGGCCTGCGTCGCGCCGGTCAGAATCGCGGCCTCAGGCAGATTGGGCGTGACCAAGCGCGCCTGAGCAATCAAAGCGCGCAAGGCATCGACGGCGTTGTCATGCAATAATTTTCCACCCGAACTTGCGGTCATTACGGTATCGAGCACGACGTTGCGCGCGCGGTGCCGGCGTAGTCCAGCGCCGACGGCAGCGATTGCCGCTGCACTTCCCAGCATGCCGATCTTCACCGCACGTACATCGAGATCGGAAAATACAGCGTCCATTTGCGCCGCGATGAATTCCGCTGGCGCCTCATGAACAGCGAAAACGCCTTTCGTGTTCTGGGCGGTGAGCGCGGTCACTACGGACGCGCCATAGACGCCGAGCGCGGCGAAGGTCTTAAGATCCGCCTGAATGCCGGCGCCGCCGCCTGAATCTGAGCCGGCGATGGTCAGCGCGATCGGAACGCTCATTACGTGCCTCGTTTGGCCAAGACCGCGTCGACGATCTCGCGGAGCTGGCGCGCGGCGGTCTCTGGGCTGGGCGCAAGCGACAAGGCGGAAATCACGGCGACCCCATCGGCGCCGGCGGCAATCACCTCCGCGGCGTTGCTGGCGTCAATGCCGGCAATGCCGCATACCGGCAAGTCGGGCGCGCGGCGGCGAAGCACCGCGATGATTCGCGCCAAGCCGGCGGGACCGATCGGCACATTCTTCTGTTGCTTGGACGAGGTCGCATAGACGCCGCCGCTGCCGATATAGTCTACGAGGTCGAGACGCGCCGCCTCGGCCTCCTCGACTGACTTGACTGACAGTCCAATGATCGCATTCGATCCGAGAAGCCGGCGCGCGTCTTCCACTGCCATGTCGTCCTGGCCGAGATGCACGCCGTCGGCGCCGGCCGCCATCGCCACATCGACGCGATCGTTGACTACGAGGGGCACCGCAAACGGCGTCAACGCCTGTTTGATCGCCCTCGCCTCTTCGATCAGCGCGCGGGTCTCGGCGTGCTTATCGCGCAGCTGGACCTGCGTCGCTCCGCCGCGAACGCACCGCATCGCCAAATCGGCGAGCTGATGCCCGCCGGCGCGCTCGGGATCGACGATGGCGTTGAGACGAAGATCGAGCCGCATCAGGATACCTTGACGCGGGTCCGCAACGTTGCGCGATCGAGCCGATACAGCGCGTCGATCATGGCTGCCGCAAAACTGCCAGGTCCCTCCGCGGCTTGCGCGGCAACTTCGCCGGCGACCCCAAATGCCGCTAGCGCCGCCGGCGTCGCCAGCCAAGGATCGGCTTCGACAGCAAGCGCGGCGCAAACAAACGCTGCGCCGGCGCAGCCCATGGCGGTGACCGCGCCCATCAGCGGATCACCGTTCGCAATCGCGATGCGCCGGCGGCCGTCGCTGACGATATCGACATCCCCCGTGAGCGCCACGATAGTTGCATTCACTTCCGCAAATCGCGCCGCCGCGTCACTTTCGGCTTTCTTCCCAGAAAGGGCGGCGAACTCGGCATGATTGAGACGCACGACCGAAGGCCGATCGGCGAGCAATGTACGACCGAATTGGGCTCGCCCCGACGAGCGGTCAACGAAAACCGGGTCAAGCAGCCAAGGCAGTTCTTTCTCGGCAGCGGTCTTTACTGCCACTTCAATCGCCGACTTGCGTTCGCGATCGAAGGTGCCGAGATTGACGAGCAGCGCATCGGCGCCGGCGACAAAAGCGCCGATTTCGTCTGCCGAAATCGTCATGGATGGCACGGCGCCGACGGCCAGCAGCATGTTTGCAGTATATTGCTGGGCCACCGAATTGGTTATGCAATGCACGCGCGGGGCGCGCTCGCGGATGCGCGCGAGCACATCGGCGGCAATGTCGGCAAGCTCGATCGGTGCATGCATTTTTTATCCAATGACGGCGATCCTACTACGCCTCACCGGGCTCGTGCAGTCCACCCGCTTTGGTATAAGCTATGCATCGCTTCGGAGGCGCGCATGGTCCCATTCTTCGTGCAAATCAAATGCCAGCTCGGCAAATCTTATGAGGTCGCGAGCAAGCTGGCCGACGCAGAGATCGCTTCCGAAATCTATTCGACCGCCGGCGATTTCGATCTCCTGGTAAAATTCTATGTCGAGCCTTCGACCGATATCGGTCATTTCATCGCGGAAAAGGTGCAGAGCATCCCCGGGATAGCCGACACGCGGACCATCATCACCTTTAAGGCGTTCGGAGGGTCGTAGCCGCACGGACCGGCGCCGTCGCCAAATCGGCGCGGCGGCGCATCGCTGCGAGCTGGCGTTCGCGCCAGATCACGAACAGTCCCGCCGCCGCAATAATCGCCGAACCCAGCACGATCTCCGACGTTGGCGTTTCGCCGAACATCGCGTAACCGAGCACGAGTGCCCAGATCATTGATGTGTAGTCGAATGGGGCGACCAGCGAGGCTGATGCAAACCGATAACTCTCGGTGAGGAAGATGTGTCCGGTGCCGCCCAGAATGCCAATACTGATCAGTGCGGCGATTTCGCCACTGCTCGGCGTCACCCAGCCGAATGGCAACGTCGCCAAGCCGGCCAGCGCACAGCTCAACGAAAAATAGAACACGATCGACGACGTCGATTCGCTCTGCGTCAGCCGGCGGGTTTGAATGGCGGTTCCCGCATTCGTCAACGACCCGCAGATCGCATAAACGACGCCGATCAGGCTGGTCGCACCGCCTATCGCAGCGGTTAGCTCGTCACCCGAAAGATGTGGCGATAGCACTACCAGCACGCCGACAAAGCCGACGATGACCGCCGACCAGCGGTAGACGCGCACGCGTTCGCTCAAGATCAGCGCAGCAAGCGCGACGGTGAACAAGGGGGAGCTAAACGCTATCGCATTGGACTCCACCAGCGGAAGCCGCGCCACCGCACCGAAATTGAAGAACATTCCGGCAATGCTCAGCACACCTCTGCCCGCTTGTCCGAGTGGCCGCTCGGTGCGTACGACGGCAGCGAGTTCGCCCCGCCAGGCATAGACAAGCACGACCGGAATGATCGCGAATGCCGAGCGGTAAAACACGACCTGGCCGATCGGATAGCGCGAGCCGAGATAGCGGACGAGCGCCTGCATCACCGCGAACAACGCCGCCGAAATAAGCTTAAAGGCGATGCCTCTGGCAGGGTTCATCGCCCTCATTCCTTCTTCGGCGGCGGTGTGGGCCCTTGCCGCGGCGGTAAGGCGGCGACATAAGCGGCAATGGCACTGCGATCTTCGGGAGCGAGCAACGAGGTATTTCTGATCACTTCAGCCATCGCGCCGCCGGCAAAATCGCCGGACGGCGTCATGCCGTCTTCGAGAAAGCTGGCGATATCCTTCTCGGACCAGTCTTCATCACTCCCATGCAGCCCGACTGGCGTGATGTTCGGCGCCCACTCGGTGCCATCCGGCGACCCGCCGGCGAAGCGCTGACTTTCAATGATTCCGCCAAGGACGTTGCGGGGGCTATGGCATTCCGCGCAATGTCCCGGCCCATTCACAAGATAAGCGCCGCGGTTGTATTGCCCCGACTTTGACGGATCGGGAACGAAAGGCCCCTCGCCGAGAAACAATAGTTTCCACACGCCGAGCAGACGCCGCTCGTTAAACGGAAACGACAGTTCATGGCGGTGCGATTTCCCCTGCACCGGCGGCAATGTTTTCAGATAGGCGAAGAGATCGCGAATGTCGTCAAGCTGCATGTAGCGATAGGAGGTGTACGGAAAAGCAGGATACAGATTCGCGCCGTGTTCCGATGTCCCCTTCCACAATGCGGTGACGAAATTCGCCTCGGACCAGCTGCCGATGCCGTCCTTGGAATCGGGTGAGATGTTCGGCGCATAAAAGACACCAAAGGGCGATTTCAGGGCCAGACCGCCGCCGAGCCGCTTACGATCGACCTTTTCGGGGGAATTATTGGGAACGGCATGGCAGGATGAACAGCCGCCAATATCGAACATGGTCTCGCCGTTGGCGAGATTCGGCTTATGCGCAGGCAATGCCGCCGCCGGCACAACGTTTGGCAGCGTCAAAATCCAAATTGCGGCCAGGCCAAAAATAATGCAGGCCGCCACCAGGAATAAAAATGTCCGCAGCCTCGACACCTGGTCGCCTCCGTCACAATGGCGACGTGATACACGTTTCGAGGCCGCCGTGCAGCGCCTTTAGCGCATACCCCATCTTCGAGAGCGCAGGCCTTGGACGCCGGATTCGCGGCCGCGATTCGTCTCAAGCGCGGAACGCCTGGAGTGACCCGCCGCGAAACGACGGCGGCAAATAAAAAGCGGGCCGCCGGTGCGACGGCCCGCGCTCCGCGGTCCCTCGCCGCGTCAGCTCGATCTGACGCGGAAAGTTTGATGGCAGTTGCTGCAATTCTTTCCGATGGTCTGGAAATTGGCCTTCAAAGCATCGAGGTCCTTGGTATTGTTCTGCGCCGCCTTGATGTCGTCGGCGAATTTGACGATTGCAGCCTTGAAGTCGTCCATTCTCTCCCAGATCGCCGGAGCCGCCGTCGTCTTGGCACCGGTCTTCGAGCAATCAGGAAACAGCGCGGGCATTTCCTTGGCGTCTTCGGCAAAGGCCGCATAAATTTCCTGCACTTTGGCGGCGTCGAACGGCCTCTCGCCCTTGATCATTTCCGTTCCGATCTTCGCCTCCGCACCGCTCTTTTTCATCAAGGTCTGCCGCTTCTGGATGAACTCCGGACAGCTCTGCGCCGCAGCCGCGGTCACGCCGAGCAGAAGAACGGCGACAGCAACAATCACTTTACGAAACATGGGCGGCCTCCTCGTGACTTCATGAGCTCCCAGTTGGTTCCATATTCAGTGTCGAGCCCGCCCATTTAACACCGGGTGTGCGGCGTTATTCCACCGCAATATGACGCGATAGCGGTGGGCCAGTGGCGCGGCAGCGCGTGGCTACTCCGCCGGTTGCGGCGCCTCACGTCGCTTACGCAACCGAGGCAAGAGCTCGGCAAGCCAACGCGCGATCACGTAAAAGACCGGCGTGAACACAAGACCGAATGCGGTCACTCCAATCATGCCGGAAAACACGGCGGTACCCAGCGCCTGGCGCAACTCCGCGCCGGCGCCAATTGCCCAGACCAATGGAGTGACGCCGAGGATAAAGGCAAGCGACGTCATCAGGATCGGACGCAATCGCAGCCGGGTGGCATCAATCGCGGCTTGCCAGCGGCTATGGCCGCCATCCTCAAGTTGCCGCGCAAATTCGACGATGAGAATGGCGTTCTTGGCGGCAAGGCCGATCAGCACGACAAAGCCGACCTGGGTCAGAATATTGTTGTCCAAGCCGCGCAAGATCACGCCCGCGATGGCGGCGACAAGACACATCGGTACGATCATGATCACCGCCAGCGGCAGTGTCAGGCTCTCATATTGCGCCGCGAGCACCAGGAAAACGAACACCACCGCCAGCAGGAAGGCAAATGTCGCGGTGTTTCCCGCCCGGATCTGCTGGAACGCGAGCGTCGTCCATTCGGTAGCAAATCCCTGCGGCAGGGTCTCGGCAGCAAGCTTGTCCATAATCGCGATAGCTTGGCCTTGCGAATAGCCAGGCGCGGCAGCGCCATCGATTTCAGCGGCGGGGTACAGGTTGTATCGGGGCACCCGGTACGGACCTGAAATGTTGTCTACCGTCGTAAAGGAGCCGAGCGGAACAGTATCGCCATTGGAATTGCGGACACGGATCTTGAGCACGTCTCTGATGTGCTGCCTGTCCTCGTCGCGGGCCTGCGCCGTGACCCGGAAGGTACGGCCAAACAAATTGAAATCGTTGACGTAGGACGAGCCGATATAGATTTGCAGCGCATTAAACACGTCCTGCACATTGATGCCCAATAGCTGCGCCTTGGTGCGATCGATGTTGAGATAGACCTGCGGCGTCGAGGTCTCGAACAACGAGAATGTAGCGGCGATGCCTGGCGTCTGCGCAGCGCGCGTCACCAGCGATTCGGTGGCGGCCCGCAAGGCCTCCGAACCCTGACCGGCGCGATCCTCAATCATCATGCGGAAGCCGCCGGCAGTCCCGATACCCATGACCGGCGGCGGCAGCACCGGAATGATGAAGGCCTCCTGGATCGACGACAGCCGGCGGAATAGCTGGGCCTGAATTGCCGCCGCCGATTGTCGGGGATCTCGTCCGCGCTTTTCGAAATCGTCGAGCACCAAAAACAGCGCGCCGGCATTAGGCGCATTGGTAAAGGTCGCGCCGGAGAAGCCGACGATATTGGCGGCGTGAACGACGCCCGGCACCTGCATCGCCATGTCCAGCGCGCGCTGCTGTACCACATCGGTGCGCGCGAGCGATGCTCCGGGCGGCAGCTGCACGACCACGATGATGTAGCCACGATCCACTTGCGGAATAAAACCGGTCGGCGTGGTGCGAAATGCATTCAGGCCAACGCCGATGATGACCACATAGACCGCCACCATCAGGGCCGCACGCCGCACCGTCCGCGACGCGAGCCAGGTGATTGCCAGCCCCAGTCTGTCAAAGGCGCGATTGAAATAATCGAAGAACCGATGCGTCGGCCGCGCCCACCAATAGTCGTGTTGGCTGTCCCGATGCGGCTTCAGCAGCAGCGCGCACATCGCCGGCGACAACGTCAGCGAAACGATAAGCGAAATGATGGTCGCACCCGCGATCGTCAGCGCGAATTGGCGATAAAACTGACCCGATATGCCGGTGATGAAAATCGACGGCACGAACACGGCGCACAAGACCAGCGCAATCGCGATCAGCGCCGAACCGACCTCGGTCATGCTTTTGCGCGCCGCTTCGCGCGGCGTCAACCCAGTGGCAATGTTGCGTTCGACGTTCTCTACGACGACGATCGCATCATCGACCACGATGCCGATCGCCAAAACCAGACCGAACAGCGAAAGATTGTTGAGCGTGAAACCGAAAGCGGCCATGAAGAAAAAGCTGCCGACAAGCGACACCGGAATGGCAACAAGCGGAATAATTGCGGCGCGCCATGTCTGCAGGAACAGGATCACAACCAGAACCACCAGCACGATCGCCTCACCGATCGTGTCGATGACCGCATCCACCGACTGCTGGATGAATTGCGTCGGATTGTAAACGATTGCGTATTTGACGCCGGCCGGAAAGCGCTTGGCTAGCTCCTTCATCAGCTCGGTGACGCCTTTTGCAGTTGCGAGCGCGTTCGAGCCCGGACGCTGAAAAATTGCGAGCGCCACCGCCGGATCGTGATCGAGATAGGAATTCGAGGAATAATCGAGCGCCGCAAGCTCGATTGTCGCAACATCGCGGAGCCGCACCACGGCGTCGGAAGTCTGCTTGACGACGATCGCGCCGAATTCATCGGGATTATCGAGGCGGCCGAGCGTTTGTACCGCGATCTGAAAGGCCCCCGGGCGGGTGACCGGAGGCTGATTGAGCACGCCCGAGGCGACCTGGATATTTTGACCCTGCAGCGCGGCGGTGACGTCGCTGGCGGTCAGTCCGAGCGATTGCAGGCGGTCGGGATCGAGCCAAACGCGCATCGAATAATCGCGGCTGCCGAACACCGTGATCGAGCCGACGCCATCGACGCGCGTGAGCGGATCGGTGATCTCGAGCGTGGCGTAGTTGGATATGAACAGCGAAGCGCGCGACTTGTCGGGCGAATACAGGTGCACGACCATCATCAGGTCAGGCGAGGCCTTGCTCACCGTAACACCGATATTGCGCACGTCGCTCGGCAGGCGCGGCTGCGCGATCGCGACCCTGTTTTGCACCTGCACCTGAGCGATATCGAGATTGGTGCCGAGATCGAAGGTGACTTGAATAGAAAAGCGTCCGTCGGCCGTCGAATTCGACGACATGTACAGCATGTTTTCGACGCCGTTTATCTGCTGTTCAAGTGGCGTCACGACGGTCGATGCAACCACGTCGGCGCTAGCGCCGGGATACTGGCCGGAAACGTTGATGATCGGCGGCGCGATCTCGGGATATTGCGCGACCGGAAGGCGCGAAAAGGAAACGCCGCCCAGAATGACAAAAACAATCGATACGACGGCCGCAAAGATCGGGCGATCGATAAAGAAATGCGAGATACGCATTTCAGTTCACTCTCGTGTAATTCCAGACAGACGGAAATTTAGAGCAGCGCTGCCGCTGCCGCGATAGCAGCAATCAGCGTGCGTCAAGCGTCGTGGATCAGCGGTTCGTTCTCGGGTCACTGAGTAGCTCGTCCGGCTCTTGCTTCGTCGCCGCTTTTGGACGCGGGGGCGGCAGGCTCGCCGAGGTCGCGCGCATTGACTTTGATACCCGGCCGCGCGTGCATCTGGCCGTTGACGATCACACGGTCGGTGGCGACAAGACCATCCCTGATTACGCGCAGACCCCTGTCGAGCTGGCCAAGCGTCACGTATTTCTGCCGGACCACGCCGCCATCGTCGACTACGAGCACGTATTTGCGGGCCTGTTCGGAGGCAATCGCTTCATCGGGAATGAGCAATGCCAGATAAGCCGGCGATCCCGGCACCCGAATGCGCCCGAACATGCCCGGCGTAAGCACGTTGTCCGGATTGTCAAACGCCGCGCGGCCGCGAACAGTACCCGATGATTGGTTGATGACATTGTCGACGAAGTCGATCTTGCCGGTGTGCAAGAAGTCTTTCTCGTCCAAGAGCTTGAGCGTGACCGGGACATCGTCGACGCCGCTGCCCTGTTTGCCGGCGAAACGCTGATAGCGCAGATAAGCCGCCTCGTCGAAAGTGAACTCAAACCGGATTGGATCGACCGACACGATTGTTGCCAGCAACGTGGTATTGCCGCCCGTTCCGCCAGTCACGAGGTTGCCGACCGACACGCGCCGATCGCCGATTTTGCCGTCGATCGGCGCGCGCAGTTCGCTGTACTCGTTGAGGTCGAGTTCGGCCGAATGCACCATCGCTTCTTGGGCCGCGACCGCCGCTTCGGCCACGTTCTTGGCTTGCGTGCGCTGATCGAAAACCTGTTCGGTGATCGTCTTGTTTTGCAGCAGGCTCTGACCGCGCTCGAGGTCAGCCTTGGCAAAAGCAAGATTAGCGCGGGATTGGGCAAGATTGGCGCGCATCTGCTCGAGCACGATCTGAAACGGCCGACGGTCGATCGTGAAAAGGAGATCGCCCTTTTTCACCATTTGGCCGTCGGTAAAATGAATCGCGGCAAGATAGCCGGACAGGCGCGAGCGGATATCGACCGAATTCACGGCCACGAACCGACCGACATATTCGTCGAGATCGACCACTGTGCGCTGGGCCGGTTTGGCCACGGTGACAGCGGGGAGGTTTTGCGCGCCTGTCTGCTGCTGGCCCTGGCCGCAGCCGGCCAGACTCGCCGCCGTCAGCATCACGGCAACAGGCGCCGCCTTCGCCGCCTTCCCGAACTTCATAATAGTCCCCTCAATCTTCGGGCATCATAAGCGTCCGCCCTCGCTAATCACACCCGAAGCGACCTGCCGCCGCCGCGCCGAAGCTCCACCCTTCCCGGCCCGCGCTTTGCTTCCCATATGTGGGTCCACTCTCGACAGTCACAACCCGCCGGCGAAAACCGGCCTTCAGGACCTTGATATTGCATGCCAATTATCCCATTAACCGATGCCCTGCGCGCGGGGCGAAACGCCGCGCAAGAAGCCATTCCGCCGAACGACCAGGCACTGCTTGACTCCTATTCGCAGGCGGTGATCGACGTTGTCGACCGGGTCGGGCCCGCCGTGGTGCGGTTGGCCGTCCGTAACGGCGATCCAGCTCGACCGGGGCAGTCGCGCGGCGGCAGCGGTTCCGGCGTGATCTTGGCGCCCGATGGTCTCATCCTCACCAATAGTCACGTTGCCGGCGCGGCTTCGCGCATCGAAGTCACGACCGCTGACGGCCAGGATTTGCACGCACGACTGGTCGGCGACGATCCCGATACGGACCTTGCGCTCATTCGCATCGATGAACCCGCAACCCTGCCGTCAGCACGGTTGGGGGATTCTAAACGCTTGAAACGTGGCCAACTCGTGATTGCGATCGGCAATCCGCTCGGTTTCGAATCGACGGTAACCACCGGCGTGGTTTCGGCCCTTGGCCGTTCGTTACGCTCGCGCAACGGCCGGCTGATCGACGACGTCATTCAGACCGACGCCGCGCTCAATCCGGGAAACTCCGGCGGTCCGCTGGTTGACTCCAAGGGCCGCGTCATCGGTGTCAACACGGCCATGATCCCGCAGGCCCAGGCGATCTGCTTTGCCACCGGCATCAATACCGCAAAATGGGTCATCGGCCAGCTGTTTGCTCATGGTAGGGTACGTCGTGCGTACATCGGCGTTTCCGGCGCCACGGTGCCGATCGCCACGCGAGTGGTGCGGCATTTCAGCTTGCCGGGCAACACGGCCGTGCATGTCGCCGATGTCGTGGCGGGCAGTCCGGCCGCGCTGGCGGGCGTGCAGACCGGCGATCGCATGGTCGCGCTCGACGGTGTTCGCATCAACGGAATCGACGGCCTGCAGCGCACGCTCGATGCCAGCTTGATCGGCCGGGAATGCGAACTGCAGCTGTTGCGTCGCTCGAGCGTGATCAAGACGACGATACGGCCGATCGAAATGCCGCTGCATCGGGCGGGCGGCAAGTAAGTCCAGCAGGGGAATTGCGGCAATGAGTCCAACGCATCCGGTCACTTTGGCGGTCCCGCCCGAATCCACGGACCACTCGCAAGGACCGGAGCACGCGCGGGTCGTCGTGGTCGAGTACGGGGATTTTGAATGCCCGAGCTGCAAGGTGGCGGCCACCACGCCGACGCTGTTGATGGAACGCTTCCCGAATCAGGTGCGTTTCATATTTCGAAATTTCCCGCTGGAGGAAGCGCATCCGCACGCACTGCTGGCGGCCGAAGCCGCCGAGGCTGCCGCCGCCCAAGGAAAATTTTGGCCGATGTACGCTGCGCTTTTTCGCAACCAGATGCACTTGAAGGCCGCAGACCTTGAGCACTAAGCGAAGGATTTGGGCATGGACATGGCGCGCTACGTGGCGGAGATGGACGACCACATTTACTTGCAAAAGGTT
>DASSXN010000085.1:0-33140 GCA_035703785.1 Xanthobacteraceae bacterium | reverse complement strand
CTCAAACGCAAAGGAGCGGACGCGGCGGTCAAGTAGGCATGCACGAATGGCGCGCTTGTGCGTTAGACGGGAATGGCTGTTGCGAGAGTCTTCTTTGTAGTCGCGGCCGCGCTGTGGATCGGCCTTGCCCAGGCGCAGCAGCCAAGCGCGCCGCCCGCGGCGCCAAACGCGGCTGCGCCGCCTGCCGCGCCAAACGCTGGAGCTCCGCCTAGCCAAGCCGCTGCCCCTGCCCCGCATCCGCCTACCCCCGACGATATCTGCCGCGCGATCGAGCAGGACGCCGCCGAGAACGAACTTCCGGTCGAGTTTTTCGCCCGCGTGATCTGGCAGGAAAGCCGGTTCAAAGCGCGCGCCGTGAGCAACAAGGGCGCGCAAGGCATCGCCCAATTCATGCCGGCGACCGCGGATTATCGCGGGCTCGTCGATCCGTTCGATCCGATCGAGGCGCTGAAGAATTCAGCGCGCTACTTGCGCGATCTCAAAGCGCGCTTCGGCAATCTCGGCCTCGCCGCCGCCGCCTACAATGCCGGCCCTGGCCGCGTCAGCGCCTGGCTGACCAGCCATCGGCCGCTGCCGGGCGAGACCCGCAACTACGTCGCCATCATCACCGGCTGGACCGCGGACGAATGGGCCTCGGCCACTCCGCCGAAAACTGCGGAGACGACGATCCCGCAAGGCGTGCCGTGCACGCGGCTCGCCAATTTGATCCTGGCGCCGAAAGAACAGGCGCAGCGCATGGCCGCCTATGTGCCGCGCTGGGGCATGCAGCTCACCGCCAATTGGTCGGAGAGCAAGGCCTGGGCGACGTATCGGACGATTCAGAAACAATACGCGGCGCTGATCGGCGATCGCGAGCCGATCGTCATACGCAGCCGCGGCATCGGATTAGGCACCGCCATGCGCTACAACATCCGCATCGCCGACGACGATCGCGCCTATCTCGAGAAGTTCTGTCAGAAACTCATCGCCGCGGGCGGCGCCTGCGTCGTGCTGCGGAATGACCGGGGATAGAAACAGATAAAGCTCCGTGTTTCGCATGGTGTTGGGATCGCGATACATTTTTCATTCCGGAAAATGCATGCGAAAGGGCCGTGAGTGACAGTTAATCTCGTTCACGATAGTGAAGACAAAATTTCATTCGAAGTTATATGCGAACCACCAAATTGAATTGATAGATTGAATTGCAGTCCCCGGTCTGATTTTCCGAGGTCCAAGGAAAGATGATTCATTTCAGCGCTTCCAAAAGCGAATTTCACTTCATGAAGAGCATTTATTTCATCGCAACTATGTTGATTGCACTGATGTGCAGGTCGCCTTTTGCGGCTCAACCGTGGCCGGAAGCAGCTGATGAACTCTACAACAAGGTAATGGGACTCTATCAGCAAGGAAAATTCGCGGAGGCGCTTCCGTTGGCGCAAGAAGTCGTAGCTGTCGACGAGAAGGCACTGGGACCCAATCATACTGATTTTGCGACAGAATTGAATCTCCTCGGTTTGATATACCATCAACTTGGACGCTATCCCGAAGCGGAATCGTCTTACCAGCGATCGCTTGCCATACGAGAAAAACAGCTCTGGCCAGATCATCCAGATGTTGCGTCGTCGGTGAGCAACCTTGGTCTGCTGTACATGGCAGAAGGTCGCTACGCTGATGCAGAGCCGCTTTTGAAACGAGCGCTGGCAATCAGGGTTAAAGCGTTCAAGCCTGATCATCCCAACATTGGCTTGTCGCTCCGCAACATTGGTGACGTTTATAGGAAGCAGGGCCGCTGCGCCGACGCGGAGCCGTTGTACAAACTGTCAGTGCAAATATTCAAAAAGGCGTTTGGGCCTGATCATCCCGATGTTGCACTCGCTCTCGACGATCTGGCTCTGTGCTATTTCACACAGCACAACTACGATGAAACCGAGACGTTGCTGAAAGAATCGTTGGCGATTCGGGAGAAGATAGGCGGACCCGACGATCCCGATGTTGGACTGGCATTGTGTAACTTGGCGGCGCTATACAAGAGCCAAGGTCGCTACTCCGATGCTGAACCGCTATCCAGGCGAGCCGCAGCTATCCGCGAGAAGCTACTTCAGCGTGACCATTCGACCACGCAAGTACCTCAATTCTAGCAAACACCAAACGCCCGAGGCCGCGTCGTGCTGCGGAATGACCGGGGATAGAAAAAAACGTCCGTATCCCGACGCGGTGCAGCGCGCAAAAGCGCGTCTACGCGCGTGAACGCGCTATTGCTGGTGCACCGCAGATCCGGGCTCGTCACATGCTCGGAGTTTTTGAAGGTCGCGGTTCAGCACCGCATCACCATAGCGCGCGAAGACGCGCGTAAACGCGCTGATGGTGCTGCACTGCGCACCGGGACACGATGCCCGGAATGACATCACTCGCTCTTTTGGCCGCCGCCGAGCTGCTTGAGTTTGGCGAATACCGCCTCGACATTGAGCTCCTCGCCCGGCTTTTTCGCCGCCGCCGGCTCGGGCTCCTCTTTCGGCGCGGTCGTCACCGACGCCGGCAACAGCGTGGCGCCCGGCTCCTGCACCGGCGCCGGCTTTTCCTTCGCCGCCCTCTGCACTTCGAGATCGAGATCGATCTGCGAGCACAGCCCGAGCGTTACCGGATCGAGCGGCGTCAAATTCGCCGAATTCCAGTGCGTGCGTTCGCGGATTGCCTGGATGGTCGACTTGGTGGTGCCGACGAGCCGCATGATCTGGCTGTCCTTGAGCTCGCCGTGATTGCGCACGAGCCAGAGGATCGCATTGGGCCGGTCCTGGCGCCGCGACACCGGCGTGTAGCGCGGCCCCTTCTTCGGCTTAGCCTCGGGCAAGCGCACCTTTGGCTCGGCAATGTGCAGCCGGTGATTGGGATCGGCCTCAGCCGCCTTGATCTCCTCACGCGTCAACTGGCCGGTGAGGATCGGATCGAGGCCCTTGATGCCCTGCGCCGCATCGCCGTCGGCGATCGCTTTGACCTCGAGCGGATGCAGATGACACAGGTCCGCGATCTGATCGAACGACAGCGAGGTGTTTTCGACCAGCCACACGGCGGTTGCTTTCGGCATCAAAGGCGTGACCATAGGTAATTCTCCTCTGTGCTCCGCCCGCCCCCTGGGCGAAGCCACTCACGTCATCAACGATGACTGGAAAAGCTGATGGAATATAGGCTCCGGGCGGGTCCGGCGCAACCGGCCGTTTGCCGCGGATATCTTGAGTTTGCGGCGCCGCTGTTGCTTTTAACTGTATTTCCGAGCCGCCGAGAGCTTCAACGCTCAAGGAACGACACCCTTCACCGCATTGGCGAAGGCCTCATAAGCAATCGATCCGTCCGCGGCGATCGGCAGCCGCTCGCGCAATCGCGTTTTTAATTGCTCCCGGGCGCTCGGGGTAAGCTCGGACAGCGCTTTGCCGGATGGGCCGACCGGCACGGTGTTCGAATCCCAGAAATCGTCAAAACTGGAGAAGTTGACGCGAATGCGGATCACCTCGCTCTCGACTGCGGTGAGCCCGGTCCCTTTCCAGATCGCGCGCATGGCGTCGCGCCCCGAAGCCTCGACATTCGGCCGCTCCGGTGGCGCTAGACCCAAATCCTTCATCGCCGCGGCCAAGGGCGCGAGCGGGAAGCCGTCGGGAAACTCCCACATATAGGTGGCGACGATGCCGCCGGGCCGTACCACGCGCGCCATTTCGCGCGCGGCTTTCGCCGGATCGGGAATGAAAACAATGACCAGTGCCATGGCCGCAGCGTCGAAACTCTTGTTGGGAAACGGCAAAGCCTGAGCGTCGGCGACCCGAAATTCCGCCCGCTTTGTTCCCGGCCTGCCTCGCGCGTAAGCGAGCTGGCCTTCCGACGGATCGACGCCGATGACAGCGGCCGGCGAACACTTCGCCATCAGCACTTCGGTGAAGGCGCCATTGCCGCAACCGACATCGAGCCATTTCAGTTTTTTCGGCGCATCAAGCCAATCGAGAAATTTCTCGCCGGCAAGCTGGCTCCAGCGACCCATCAGCCGCTCATAGGCTTTGCCGTCGGCAAACAGGTTTGGCGATTCATTCATTCGCATCATCCCGCCGCGACTTTGCTTTCGCGCGCCTTCATCGCCGCCCAGACCCGGCTCGGCGTCGCCGGCATATCGATGTGCTCGATGCCGAGCGGGTGGAGCGCATTGAGAATGGCGCTCATGATTGCAGGCGGCGCGCCGGTGGCGCCGGCCTCGCCCGCGCCTTTGACGCCGAGCGGATTGGTCTTGGCCGGCACTTCGGTCAGTTCGGAAACCAGTTCCGGCAGATCGTCGGCACGCGGCATGGCGTAGTCCTGGAAACTGCCGGTGACGAGCTGGCCTGAGGAATCAAACACGATCGCCTCCATCAGCGCTTGCCCCGCCCCTTGCGCAACGCCGCCGTGAATCTGGCCTTCGCAAAGCAGCCGATTCATCACCTTGCCGACATCGTCGACCGCGGCATAGCGCTCGAGCGTCACCGCGCCGGTCTCCGGATCGATTTCCACTTCGCAGACATGACAGCCGTTCGGATAGTTCGGCGGCTCGGCGGCAAAGGTGCCAGACGCTTCCAGCCCGACGTCGAATTGCGGCGGCAGCATCACCGGGCGATAGAATGCCTTGGCGACCTCGGTCAGCGGCAAAGCGCGGTCGGTACCGACGATGCGGAAGACGCCGTCCGCAAATTCAAGGTCGCCCGCGGCGGCTTCAAGAATGGTCGCCGCCATCGGCTTGGCCTTTTCGATGATGGCGTCAGCGGCGCGTTTGAGCGCGTTGCCGCCGATATGCATGCTGCGCGAACCGTAAGTGCCGCGGCCCATCGGTACCGCGTCGGTGTCGCCCTGGATGAAGCGGATATTGTCGAATGGCACACCGAGCCATTCGCTCACCATCTGCATGTAGACGGTCTGATGGCCTTGCCCGTGCGAATGTGTGCCGGCGAGAATGGTCAGCATGCCGCTCGGATCGAAGCGCAGCACCATGCGGTCGTTGAACACCGCGGCTTCTTCCAGAAAATAGCCGATGCCCCGGCCGCGCAGCTTGCCGCGCTTTTTCGATTCGGCGGCGCGTTTGCCGAATCCATTCCAGTCGGCGAGCTTGAGGCACTCGTCCATGACATGCACGAAATCGCCGCTGTCATAGGTGATGCCAGTTTGCAGCTTGTGCGGCATCGCCGCGGCCGGAATGTAATTGCGCCGCCGGATTTCCACCGGGTCGATGCCGAGGGTGCGCGCGGCGCGGTCGAGCAGCATTTCGATCAGGAACGTCGCCTCGGGTCGACCGGCGCCGCGGTAGGGCGCAAGCGGAATGGTGTTGGTGAGCACCGCCTTGCCGACGGCGTGGACCGCGGGAATCTGATAAACGCCGGGCGAAAGCCGCATGGCGAACAACGGCACCACCATCGACGCGCCGAATACATGCGAACCCATGGCGTGCAGCGCGCTGACGCGAAGTCCCAGGATTTTGCCGTGCTCGTCGAGCGCAAGCTCGCCGGTGACGATCTGGTCGCGGCCTTGCGAATCGCCGAGCAAGGCTTCCGAGCGGGTCGAAACCCATTTGACCGGACGGCCACCGACGCGACGCGACGCCCACACCACCAGTGCATCTTCGGGATAGCCGCCGAACTTCATGCCGAAGCCGCCGCCGACATCAGGCGAGATGACGCGAAGCTTGGTCTCGGGAATCTTTAACACTTGCCCGGCGACCGCCGAGCGCGTGCCGTGCGGGTTCTGCGAAGTCGAATAGAGCGTGTAACTGTCGCCGTCGGGATGATAGTGGCCGATTGCGGCGCGCGGTTCGATCGAATTTGCAGTGATGCGATTGTTGTTGAGCTTGAGCGACACCACGTGGCGGGCCTTGGCGATGGCGGCGTCGGTCGCGTCCTTATTCCCCATCATCAGCGTGAACGCGATATTGTTCGGTTGCTCGTCCCACACCGCGGGCGCGTCCGGCTTGATCGCATCCTCGACGCCGATCACAGCCGGCAACGGCTCGTATTCGATCTCGATCATTTCGGCGGCGTCACGCGCCTGCGCATAGGTCTCGGCGACCACGAAGGCGACACGGTCGCCAACTGCGCGCACCTTGTTGCTTTCAAGGATCGCCCGCAGCGTGCGGAATCCCTTGGGGCCGCCCATGTCCTCCGGCATCGGCGGCGCCAGACCGCCGAGCTTGTCGGCAGCCACATCCGCGCCAGTGAGGACTGCGAGCACGCCCGGTGCGGCTTTCGCTTTCGCGGTATCAACGCGCTTGATGCGGGCGTGCGCGTGCGGCGACATGACCACGATGCCGTGGCACTGCTGTGGCAGTTCGAGGTCATCGACATAGCGGCCGCGGCCGGTGATGAATCGCGGATCTTCGACCCGGGGGACGGGCTGACCGACACCGAACTTGTTCACGCAGAACTCCCCATCATAATTGTATGCCGTCGTCCTGAGGTGCGCGCGACAGGCGCGCCTCGAAGGACGTCGGCCGAGGCGCTGGAGACGTCACCCTTCGAGGCTCGCGGAGTTTACCATCGGGCCGGCCACTCCGGGCCGGACCCGTTGGCTCGCACCTCAGGATGACGGAATGAGCTATCATCATACTCACCAATGCCGACGATGAGAACGGACAGTCAAGGAGGTGGAATGGCGGCGATTCCGGACAAAGCGCGGTTTGATTTCATTATCGTCGGCGCCGGCTCGGCCGGCTGCGTGCTCGCCAACCGGCTTACCGAATCCGGCCGTCATCGCGTGCTGCTCATCGAAGCCGGCGGCCATGACCGGCATATCTGGATTCACATCCCGCTCGGCTACGGCAAGCTGTTCGACAATGTCAAGGTCAATTGGGACGCCGGCGTTGGTACGGTCAGCGTGAGGCGGCGCTTGCCTGCTTTAAGCTAGGTGATCGCTCGCACCAAGGCCGCCGGGACGGGCACACGCCAACGGTCTCCGCTGGAAAATTTTTCTCGCACCGTAGCTGTTAGCGCAGAACGGATTGCGGCCAGATTCTCGGCCGGCTGCTTGGAAAGGACCATAGCCGCACGAACTGTACCCTTCGCATAAATCTCAAATAGATCTTCCGGCGTATTGAGGTTCCATACGCAATCAACCGTCGTTACCTCGATATTCGAGAATCTCGCCTCGGATAAAAGTTTCACCGCCACATCACGTTTTGCGAATTGATGAAAATCCGGCCCCGACGGCGCGCAGACGTGTGGGTCACCATGCGCCTTGATTGCCGCGTATACACTCGCAAAACAGGGAGAACTTTCGGGCCCACACCATACCGTCATCGCGAATCTTCCACCTGAACGAAGAACGCGCCGGACCTCTGCAAGCGCGCGAGGCTGATCCGGGACATGGCACACACCTAAATTGGAAACTACGAGGTCAAATGCGGCATCGTTAAAAGGAAGGTCCTGCGCGTCCGCTTCGATGAATGTTGCGGTTCGCGCTCTTTGCCGCGCAAATCCCAGCATCGCCGGCGAAAAATCCACCCCGACCACCCGGCAGCCACGGCTCAGCAAGGCGTCGGAAACGTTGCCCTGTCCACAGCACAAATCGAGCGCCTTGAGATCACGATCGGCACCGGCCGCATCCAAAAGGCTTTCGATTGCCTGGTCAGGTGCGGAGGCGAACAGTTGCACGTAACCAGAGGCGCGTGATGCGTCGGACCAGCTGCGGCGCTCCATCTCCGCAAAGGCTGCGAACTCGCGCATCGTCATGCGAATTTGCCTGAATGCGTTTGTTCACCGGCGGCCTGCATGCGGTCGATGTCGAGCGCGCCGGCCTTGATCCGTGGGATGAGCTCGCGGCCGAACTCGAGCGTATCGTTGAACGGATCGAAGCCGCGGATCAGCACCGAGCCGATGCCGAGCTTGTAATATTCGAGGATCGCGCGTGCGACCTGCTCCGGCGTGCCGACCAGACACGAGGTGTTGCCGAGCGCGCCGGTTGCGCGCGCGATCGGCATCCACAGCCGCTCGTCATGCACGTCGCGCTCGAGCGCAAAGCTCATCAGCCGCTTGCCGGCATTGTCGACCGGGCCCGACATCGCCTCCTGGCGGCTCCAGCCTTTGGCGCCGGTCATGCCGGCGAGAATCTTGTTGGCCTTGTCCCAAGCCGCGCCTTCGCTCGCGGCAATGATCGGGCGCACCGAGACGTTGAAGCCCGGAGTGCGGCCATAGGCGGCCGCTTGGGTGCGAAATTGTTTGATGCGCTCGCGCGTGGACGAAAGCGGCTCGGCATAGATCGCATAAACGTCGCACAGCCGAGCGCCCATTTCCAAGGCGCCGTCAGAGGCGCCGCCGAAGAACAGCAGCGGATGCGGCTTCTGCAGCGGCCGCACGTCCGAATGCGCCCCTTTGACCCGATAGAACGCACCGGCGAAGTCGAACGGTCGCTCGCTGGCCCAGGTCAATTTCATCAATTCGAGATATTCGGCGGCGCGGCGATAGCGTTCCGCCTTCGGCGTGAAATCGCCGTCGCCTTCCTGCTCGTCGTCGGTCTTGCCAGTGATGATGTGGAGAGCGAGCCGGCCGCCGCTCAGATGATCGAAGGTCGCGATTTTGCGCGCCATCAAGGTCGGGGCGACGAAGCCCGGGCGATGCGCGATCAGATAACCGAGCCGCTCGGTGCGCGCCGCCGCGTGCAAGGCGACCAGAAAGCCTTCAGCGGAGGACGATGAATAACCGACCAGCACCAGGTCGAAGCCGGAAGTCTCGTGCGCGCGCGCCGCCTCGGCGACGTAGTTCGGCGACAATCCACCCTCGATGACATGCAGCGTCGCCGCACTGGTCGGCGGCGTCACTCCGATCATGCCGATCACGCGCATGGGCATTGCCGCCTCCTTGAATCTACGCTCTCAAGCGCTCAGTTTCCGCGACATCGATTGCGCCACTCGCATCGATCGCGACACTGTAATCGCGGCGCGCTTGTTCCGCCGTGATCAAGCCGTCGAGCACGTCTTCGCGCACGTGCTCTGGATTGCGCGCGCGTGGATCGCCGAAGCCGCCGCCGCCCGGTAGTTGCAGGCAAATGGCGTCACGCGGCGGCACGGTCTGCCGTCCCTTGGGCCGGATCGGCCGGCCGGAACGCAGCGTCACCACGCCGGCCGCGCCGGATTGCCCACCGCTGCGCCCGCGCGCCGGATGGCGCACGCGCTCGAAATTGCACAAAAGCGCCAGCGGATTGGCGCCGGCGCCGCCGAGCTCGATCACCTGGCCGAGGCCGCCGCGGAATTGGCCGGGACCGCCCGAGCCGTCGCGAAATTCCCGGCGATAGAACACGACCGGCGCCACGCTTTCAGTCGCCTCGACCGGTATCGTGCGCACGCCGGAAGGAAAAGCGGTGGCGCTCAAACCATCCTTCTGCGGCCGCGCGCCGGCGCCGCCGCAGTGGAAAATCACGGTAGAGAATTCCGGCAGCGTGTTGGCATCGGTGCCGGCCTCGACCTCATCGACCAGCGAGCCGCCGCCGAAGATCTGCGGATTCCACAAGGACGACGCGCCCTCCGCCGGCACACCGCCGGCGATCGCCTGTTGCAAACAGCCGGCCACCACATCCGGAAGCATCTGTCCGACGGTGTGGCGCGCGGCGACCGGCCACGGCCGCTTGACGTTGAGCACGCAGCCTTGCGGCGCACTTACCGTGATCGGCTCGAGCGAGCCGGCATTGTTCGGAACGTCCGGCGCGACCAAGCACTTCACGCCGAACGCGGTATAGGCGAGGCAATAATTGAACACGACGTTGATGCCGTAGGCCGAAGCCGGCGAAGTACCGTTGTAGTCGACGTGGATGCCATCATCTGAGATGGTCAGCGCGGCATTGAGCGTGAGCGGCTTGTCATAGCCGTCCATGGTCATGCTGTTGCGATAGGTACCCTTCGGCAGCGCGCGGATGCGTTCGAGCGTGGAGTCGCGCGAGGCCTCGACGATGGTGTCGCCAAGCCGATCGAGATTGGCGATCTCGAACTCGTCCATCATCTCGATGAGCCGGCGGCTGCCCTCGTCGTTGCACGCCGCGCAGGCATAAATATCGCCTTCGACCTGGAGCGGCTCGCGTACATTGGCGCGCACAAGCCGCAGCAAATCTTCGCTCATGCGGCCTTCGCGGGCGAGCGGCATGATCGGAATCGCCAGACCCTCCTCGAACACCTGGCGGCCGTCCGGTCCCATGCCGAGCCCGCCGATATCGACCACATGGATGGTATTGGCGAACAAGCCGACGGCTTGCCCGCGATAAAAGCTTGGCGTCACCACGGTAATGTCGTGCAAATGGCCGGAGGTGAGCCATGGATCGTTGGTGATGTAATGGTCGCCCGGTTTCATCATGGCGAGCGGATAGACGTCGAGAAAATGGCGCACCGCGTTCGCCATCGAATTGACGTGACCTGGCGTGCCGGTCACTGCCTGAGCGAGCATACGGCCGTGCCGGTCGAACACGCCGGCCGAGAGATCGCCGGCCTCGCGCACGGACGTGGAAAACGCGGTGCGCAGCATGGTCTGCGCCTGCTCCTCGACGACGGCGATCAGCCGGTTCCACATGATCTGGGTTTGGATCTGCGCGAGCGCGGCGTTGGGGCGGGCGACCATGAAATAGAACCTCAAACCTCGCGGCGGGTAAGCGCAATATAGCCGAACTTGTCGACCTGCGCCTCGAACAAGGGACCGACAACAGTCGAGGTATCATCTTCGGCAATCACCGCCGGACCGGTGATCTTTGCGCCCGGCGCGAGATCGCGACGCCAATAGATCGGCACGTCCTGGAATTCGCCGGCCTGCGGATCGAACAGCGGACGCAGTGCCCGCGCTTTCGGTTCGCTCGGCCGGGTCGGCATGGCGCTTGCGAGCTCGCCTTGCGCCGGTGCGCTGATCGTGACCACCCAGCTCAGAATTTCAATGTCGACGCCGGGAATCGGCCGGCTATAGAGGCGGCGATAGGCGTCCTCGAACAATGCAGTGATCGCCGCGCGATCGGCGCTATTGAATGCACGCACCGGAAGCTCGACTGCGATCTCGTGGCCTTGACCGCGGTAACGCATGAAGGCCGAGCGGCGCTCGGCAAGCGGCGCGTCGGGAGCGCCGCGCCGCACGATCGTTTCGGCTTCCGCGCGCATGTCCGCCAGCAACCGGTTGGCGTACTCAGGCTCGAAGCTCGACAGCCGCATCAGCCGGCCGCGCACGACCTCATAGGCAACCGGCGCGCGCAACAGTCCGACCGCGGAGCCAACGCCGGCATTGGCCGGAATGAGAATGCGACTGACGCCGAGCTTCTCGGCGACACGCGCGGCATGCAGCGGCGCCGCGCCGCCAAATGCGATCAAGGTCCGTGGCCGCAAATCCTTGCCGCTTTCGATCGCATGCACGCGCGCTGCATTGGCCATGTTCTCGTCGACCATTTCGCTGATCCCGAGCGCCGCATGTTCGGCGGCGAGATTGAGCTTGGCGCCGATTCGTTCGGCGACGGCGCGCTGGGCGGCGTTCGCATCGAGCCGCATCTTGCCGCCGGAAAACGTCGCCGGATCGATCCGACCGAGAACAAGATCGGCGTCGGTCACGGTCGGCTCGCCGCCGCCGCGGCCGTAACAGACGGGACCGGGTTCCGAACCCGCGCTCTGCGGGCCGACCGCAATCCGTCCGAGCGAATCGATCGCCGCGATCGAGCCGCCGCCGGCGCCGATCTCGACCATTTCGATCACCGGAATCCGCAGCGGCAAGCCGCTGCCCTTGGTGAAGCGATAGACGCGCGCGACTTCGAAAGCGCGCGCGGTCTGCGGCCGGCCCTGATCGATGAAACAGATTTTCGCCGTCGTACCGCCCATGTCGAACGATACAACCTGATCGAGCCCGTGCTGGTGGGCAATGCAGGCGGCAAAGATCGCGCCGCCAGCAGGCCCGGATTCAACGAGGCGCACCGGAAAGCGGATCGCAGTCTCGGTTGTGGTGATGCCGCCGCCCGAGGTCATCAACAGCATCGGGCAGCGAAAACCCGATTGCTCAAGCTCGCGCGCGAGCTTGCCCAGATAGCTGCCGATCAGCGGCTGGAGATAGGCATTGGCGCACGCGGTGGAGAAACGTTCGTATTCGCGCATTTCCGGCGACACATCCGACGACAGGCTCACCGCAACCTGCGGCAGTCGGCGCGCGACCGCTTCGCCAACGCGGCACTCGTGATCCGGATGGGTAAAGCTATGCAGAAACCCGATCGCCACCGCCTCGATGTTTTGCTGCGCGAGACTATCGAGAGCACGCGTCACGCTCGCCTCGTCGAGCGGAACGAGCACGTTGCCCTGCGCATCGATGCGTTCGCGAATCGGCAGGCGTAACCGGCGCGGCACCAAAGGCGGCGGCAGGTCGATATTGACGTCGTACTGCTCGAACCGATTCTCGTGGCGGATTTCGAGGACGTCGCGAAAACCTTCGGTGGTCAGCAGCGCGGTCTTCGCGCCCTTGCGTTCGATCAGGGCATTGGTCGCAAGCGTCGTGCCATGGATGATCAATTGGACATCGCCGGGCTTGATGCCGGCTTCGCCAATGATCGCGCGCACGATCGCAAGCACCCCCGTTTCCGGAGCGCGCGCGGTGGTCAGGCCCTTGGCGGTATAACGGCGATCACCGACTTCGAGCGCTACGTCGGTAAACGTGCCACCGATATCGACGCCAAGCCGGATTGCCGGAGAGGATGCCACGGGCGGACCGCCGAGAAGGACCTGATAACAAAAGCGGCGCTATATGCCGGCTCTTTGCCGGGCTTGTCCATCGCGCCGCAAAGACCTTGCATTAGCAAAGACCTGCATTGCGCAATAACCGCGTTGCGCACCTATCGAGCCGGGTGCATCATGCACACAGAGTCCGTGTGAATTTCAGAATCCGGACCTTCGACCAAAAGCGGATCCCAAAAGCGGGTCTTAAGGAGCGGCGGCCATGCACGACATCGTCATTCGCGGCGGCACCATCATCGACGGCACCGGCAAGGCCGCTTTTACCGGCGATATCGCCATCGCCGACGGGCTCATCGCCGCGGTTGGCGGCAAACAGGGTCCTGCCAGGCGCGATATCGATGCGGACGGGCTTCTGGTCACGCCCGGCTGGGTCGACGCGCATACTCATTACGACGGCCAGGCGATGTGGGACCCGCTATTGGCGCCGTCGTGCTGGCATGGCGTGACCACGGTGCTGTTCGGCAATTGCGGCGTCGGCTTCGCCCCGGTGAAGAAACACCATCGCGGCGCGCTGATGGATTTGATGGAAGGTGTCGAAGAAATTCCCAATCCGGTGCTCGCCGCCGGGCTGAACTGGGAATGGGAGACCTTTCCGCAATTCATGGACGCTCTGGAGCGGCGGCCGCATGCCATCGATATCGGCGCGCAAGCCGCGCATCTGCCGCTGCGCGTTTATGTCATGGGCGATCGCGCGGTGCGGCGCGAAGCAGCGACGGCCGACGACATCGCCGAGATGCGCCGGCTGACCATCGAGGCGCTGCAATGCGGCGCGTTCGGCTTCACCACCTCACGCACCGACTCGCACAAGACCCCGGATGGCGAACTGGTGCCGTCGCGCGATGCCGACGCAGATGAGCTCGTGGGCATTGGTTCGGCGCTGGGCGCGGTTGGCAAGGGCGCGTTCGGCATGAACAGCGATTTCGATGACGAGGCTTACGAACTGAATTGGATGACCAAGCTTGCGCGCCAGACCGGGCGACCGGTTTGGTTTTTGCTGACCGACCGCTACGAGGATCCGCAGCGCTGGCGGCGGCTGCTCGCCGCTACGCACGCGGCGCGCGCGCAAGGTATTTCGTTCACGGCGCAGATTGCTGGTCGCCCTATCGGCGTGATGATGGGGGTTGGCACCGCACTCAATCCGTTCACCGTCCGGCCGAGCTATAAGAAAATCGAATCGCTGCCGATCGACGAGCAGCGCAAGCGCTTGCGCGATCCGCAAGTGCGGCGGCAGATTCTCGCCGAAGCGCCGTCCGACGCCGACGTCGCCAAGCTTGCGCAATTCCGCCAGGCGGTGACGCGCAAGTGGGACCGCTTCTACGTCATGGGCGATCCGCCGGATTACGAGCCGGCGCCGGAGAAGAGCGTCGCCGCCATTGCCGCGCGCGAGGACCGGCCGCCTGACGAGGTCGCTTACGACTACATCACCGGCGGCGAAGGCCAGTATCTCTATTTCCCGGTGGTGAATTATGTATCGGGCGATCACGCGCCGATCCTTGAAATGCTCAACGATCCGGCCTGCCTCCTGGGCTTGAGCGACGGCGGCGCGCATTGCACTTCGATCGTGGATGCCGGCGTGCCGACTTTCATGTTGATGCATTGGGGCCGCGACCGCAGCCGCGGACCGCGGCTGCCGCTCGAGCATCTGGTCAAGCGCCAGACCAGCGAGACCGCCGATTTCTTCGGCTTTCACGATCGCGGGCGGCTCGCGCCGGGACTGCGCGCCGACATCAATGTGATCGATTTCGACAATCTCACAGTGCGCAAACCCGAACTCGTGCACGATATGCCGGCCGGCGGCCGCCGCTTCGTGCAGCGCGTCGAGGGCTATGAAACGACAATGGTCGCCGGCACGCCGATTTTCGAGCGCGGCGAGCATACCGGCGCCATGCCCGGCCGCCTGGTGCGCGCCGGCCGCGAGAGCGCGGTGCTGGCGGCGGAATAAACGCGCAAGTGCAATGCAGCGGAGCGTCGCGAAGATCCTGACGACCCACGTCGGCAGTCTTCCGTTCTTGTCGCTCGATAAAGGCGTCGCCGTCGGCGACCAGTCGCAACTCGCCGATGATGTTGCTGCGATCGTCACGCAGCAGCGCGGCATCGGCATTGATATCGTCAACGAAGGCGAATGTGCTAAAGGCGGCGACTGGCTGCGCTATATGCAGAACCGGTTCGGCGGCTTTACTGAAATATCTGTCGCCGATGAAAAGCCGCTGATCGAGCGCGGCAAGGATCGCGAACAATTCGCCGAGTTTTACAAATACGCGACCGAGCGCGGCACCCTGTTCTATTCGCCGGGTGCACAGATTGCCAAGAAGCGTCCGGTGCAGGCCTGTACCGGCCCCGTCACTTATGTCGGCCAGGCCGAGCTCAAAAAAGAAATCGACGTCACGCTCGCGGTCGCCGGCACAGATAATGTATTTCTCACTTCGACCGCGCCGGGCAGCCTCGAAGTTTATCGGCGCAACCGGTACTACAAGAACGACGAGGACTATGTGTTCGCGCTCGCCGAGGCGATGCGCGTCGAATACGAGGCGATCGCCGCGGCCGGCCTCATTCTCCAAGTCGACGACGCCTGGCTGCCGGCACTATGGGACCGCATCGGCATGGATATGGGACTCCCTGCCTTCCGCGCCCGCTGCGCGCTGCGGATCGAAGCGCTCAATCACGCGCTGCGCAACATTCCGGAAGATCGGGTGCGCTATCATTTGTGCTGGGGCAGCTGGCACGGCCCGCACGCTTACGATCTCGAACTCGAGCACATTGTCGACCTCGTGCTCAAGGTCAAAGCGCAGGCGTTTCTGATCGAAGGCGCCAATGCCCGGCACGAGCACGAAGTCGCGGTCTGGGACAGGGTCAAGCTGCCGGATGGCAAAATCCTCATTCCCGGCGTGGTTACCCATTCGACCGACGTTGTCGAGCATCCTGAGCTCGTCTCCCAGCGGCTGCAGCGCTATGCGCGACGCATCGGCAAGGAAAATCTGATCGCCGGCGCCGATTGCGGCTTCGGCGGCCGCTCGCATCCGCAGATCGCCTGGGCCAAATTGCGCGCCATGGTCGAAGGCGCGGCCTTGGCCAGCAAGGCCCTTGGCTTTGCGGCCGCATAGCCGCGGCCTTGCGGAAACGACAGTCATCCGTCTTAATCGAAGCAAGAATGCAAATCCGCGGCCCGGCAGCCGCGCGGGGGACCGCCAGGGGGGCGCTCATGGCCACGAAAGTCGACGTCATCGCATTGATCGACCGGCATCCGGTCACGCGGTTTCAGATCGGCATTTTGATCCTGTGCATGCTGGTCGCCGCGCTCGACGGCTTCGACACGCAAGCGATCGGCTATACCGCGCCGGCGATCGCCGCGGTCATCCATTTGCCGATGCCGCAGTTCGGCCAGGTCGGCTCGGCGGGACTGGTCGGGGCAGCGATTGGCGCGCTGTCATTCGGACCGCTGGCCGACATTTTCGGCCGCAAATGGTTCATGATTATCGCCGTCGTGGTGTTTGCGATTTTCAGTTATCTGACCTCGACCTCGACGTCGCTCGACCAATTGCTCGCCTATCGCTTCTGCACCGGCCTGGGCCTTGGCGGCGTGACGCCGGCATTCCTGGCGATGGGCGCGGAGCTTGCGCCCAAGCGCCTGCGCGACGTATTCGTCACCGTGCTGTTCGCTTCGTTTCCCGGCGGCGGGCTGATCGGCTCGCTCACCAGCGCCTGGGTGATTCCGACTTTCGGCTGGCAATCGGTTTTTTACATCGGCGCGGTGGCGCCGCTCTTCATCGCGGTGGTGCTGACGATCTGGCTGCCGGAATCGATCCGCTTCCTGCTAGCGCGCAACATGCGCCAAGAAGAAGTGCGCCGCACGCTCGAGCGCATCATGCCGGGCGAAGTGCCCGCCGGCGCCGAGCTGGTCGCACCGCCCGATCCGGCGCGCGAGGGTGTGCCGGTCAAGCATCTGTTCATGGAAGGCCGCGCCATTCCGACCGTGCTTCTGTGGGTGCCGTTCTTCATGGTGTTCATGATTTTGGTCACCGTGACGTTCTGGACGCCGGCGGTGCTCAACTCCGTGGGTTTTTCGCTCTCGGCAGCGGCGCTGATCATTGGCTTGAACAATCTCGGCAGTGTCATCGCCAGTGCGATGTCCGGATGGGCGGTGCATCGCGGCGGCGCATTCCGGGTGCTGATCCCCGGCTTCCTCTTCGGCGGGTTGTCGCTCGCCTGGTTCGGCCAGGCCACATCATCGGTGGCAATGCTGAGCATCGCCTCGTTCCTCGCCGGCTTCTTTGTCGGCGGCACCGGCACCGGGCTGATCGCGGTCGCGGCCGGCATGTATCCAACCTCGATCCGCTCCACCGGCATCGGCTGGGCCATGGGCATGGGCCGCGTCGGCCAGGTATTTGGTCCGATTCTCGCCGGCGTCATCGTCGGGCTCGGATACAAGGTCGGCGGCATTTTCTACGCCGCCGCCGTGCCCTGCTTCATCGGCGCCCTGTTTTTGGTGTTCCTCTACTTCGCGCGCCCGGTGATGGAAGCCGATGCCGCCGCGAGCCCCGCGCCGGCGGAGTAGCCCGGCGCAGCATCACAATCCGAGCAGCCGCGGCAGCCACAGCGAGAGCTGCGGCAGATAGGTCACCAGCATCAAGACGGCGAACATCACGCCGTAGAACGGCCAGATGCGGCGGAGCACCTGTTCGATGGTGACGTCGCCGACCGCGCAACCGACGAACAGGATCGCGCCGACCGGCGGGTGGCACAGCCCGATGCCGAGATTAAGCATCATGATCATGCCGAAGTGAACCGGATCGACGCCGAGCTTGAGCATCACCGGCAACAAGATCGGCGTCGAGATCAGGATCGACGGCGCCATATCGACCAGCGTGCCGAGCAAGAGCAGCAGCAAATTCACCAGCATCAGGATGACGTATTTGTTGCTGGAGATGGCGAGAAAGAATGCCGTGATCTTGGCCGGCATCTGCGTGAGCGCCATGATGTAACCGACGCTCGAGGCGCAGGCGATCAAGGTCAGCACCATCGCTACCGTGCGCAGGGTCCGGTGCACGAGCGCCGGCAGATCGCGCCAGCGGTAATCGCGATAGACGAACATGGTGACGAAGAAAGCCCAGACGCAGGCGACCGCGCCGGCCTCGATCGCGGTGAACACGCCGGCAAGGATGCCGCCGAGAATGATCATCAGCGTGATCAAGCCCCAGAGCGCGTCGATGGTGATTCGAACCGCTTCGCGCACCGGCACCGCAGTGCCGCGCGGGTGCCCGTCGCGGTAGGCAATCACAAGACAAAGGACGATGAGCGCGAAGCCAAGGAGAAGCCCCGGCACCACGCCGGCCATGAACAGGCTGATGATCGAAATCGTGCCGCCGGTCGCGAGCGAATAGATCACGGCGTTATGGCTCGGCGGCACTAAGAGCGCCTGCACCGAGGCCGAGATCGTCACATTAGTCGCGAAGACGCGCGGAAAGCCGCTCTTCTCCATCTGCGGAATCATCACCGAGCCGATCGCGGAAGTATCGGCGACGGCGGAGCCGGAAATGCCGCTGAGAAACGTAGTCGCCACCACATTGACGACCGAGAGGCCGCCGCGCACCCGGGTGAAGCCGACCAAGACGTCGGCGAAAGCGACGAGCCGCTTGGCCATGCCGCCCTCGGCCATGATCGCGCCGGCGAGCACGAAGAACGGAATGGTCAGCATCGCCACCTTGCTCACCCCGTCGGAGATTTTCAGCATCACCGCTTCGAGCGGAATGCCCATCCAAAACGCGCCGGCGATCGCCGCCAATGCAAGTGAATAGGCGATCGGCATGCCGATGATGAAGCAGGTCAGCATGGTGGCGAGGAGGATAAAGATGTCCATCGCTCCTCCCCTGGCTCTAGTCGAACGCCGCAGCTTCGTGTTCAGGCCGCCCCCGCAGCGGCGGCGGCCCGATGGCGAGCCGCTCGAACACGAACAGCAACAGGATCGCGCCGCCGATCGGGATCGGCAGATAGGTTACGCCGACCGACAATGCAGGAAAATCGGCGATCGAATTCTGCCAGGTCGCGGCGACGAGCTTGATGCCCCAATCGACCATGAACAGCGCGATGGCGGCCATCAATAGCTCGACGAGGAGCGCGAATGCGTGCTGTAGGCGCCCCGGCAACAATGAGACGAAGAACCCCACCCGCATATGCAGGCCGACGCGGTAGCAGGCGGCCGCGCCGATGAATGTCAGCACGATCATGAGCAACACCGCCATCGGCTCGGGCCACGACGCGGCGCGGTTGAGCACATAGCGGGTATAGACCGCCCACGGGATCACGGCCGAGATCAACACCAGGGCGATGCCGGCGACGATCACGCAGGCGTTATAGAGCACGTCCATCAGTCTGCGCAGCGCCGCCGTGAGGGATTGCGCATTCATGGACGACTCACTGGACCGCTGACCGCCGGATTCAGCTGACGGCTTGGATGCGTTTGATCAGTTCGGAAAAACGCGGGCCGTATTTGTCCCAGACCGGCTTGACCGCGTCCTGGAACGGCTGCTTGTCGATACTCTCGACGATCTGCACGCCGCCGGTGCGCGCCTTGTCCATGGCTTGTTTTTCGTAGTCCGCCCAGAATACGCGCTCCTCGGCTTGCGCTTCGCGGCCGAAGTTGCGGATCAGCGTCTGGTCGTCCTTCGACAGCGAATCCCAGCTTTTGCGCGAGAACACCAGGATCTCGGGCACGATCAGGTGTTCGGTCAGCGTGTAATTCTTCGCCACCTGATAGTGGTTGTCGAAGACGAAGCTCGGCGGATTGTTCTCGGCGCCGTCGATCACGCCGGTTTGCAAGGCACTGAACACCTGATCGTAGCCCATGGCGACGCCATTGGCGCCGAGCGCATTGGCCATATCGACAAACATCGGATTGCCGATGACGCGAACCTTCAGGCCTTTCAGATCAGCAATCGATTTGATCGGATGCTTGGTGTTGTAGAAGCTGCGCGCGCCCGCATCCATCCAGCACAGCCCGAGCAAACCTGCTTTTTCGTTCGCAGTTACCTTGTCGAGAAGCTCGGTGCCGATCGCCCCGTCGATGACCTTCTGCATATGCGCGGTGTTGCGGAACAAAAACGGCAGATTGAATACGTTGAGATCGTCGATCACCGGACCGATGGCGCCAACGCTCACGCGCGCCATTTGCAAAGCGCCGACCTGCGCCTGCTCGATTGCTTCCTTCTCGCCGCCAAGCTGCATTGAGGCGAAGACCTGCACGGTGAGCCGGCCGTTGGTCGCCTGTTGAAGTTTCTTGCCGAGGCTTTCCACCGCGGCGACGGTCGGATAGCCGGGAGCATGGACGTCCGACACTTTGAGTGTCGTGCTCGCCTGCGCGAAAGCGGGGATTTGCGGACTGCCGGTGAGTGCCAGCGAACCGGCCAAAGCTGCACTGCCGCGAAGAACATCACGTCGGCGCATTGTTTCCTCCCTGAAGTCTTCCCTGAAGCGACGGCACATGCGGTTGACGCAGTACCGTATCTGGCATAGTCATCAGGTCATATGATGACCTGACCAGACGGATTTGCCCCTGTCAAGACTTCCCGCCGATTTCTTCCTCCCGCTCGGTCCGGCCAAGAACCGGACCGGTGAGGTGGTCGAGCGGCTGGCGGCGGAAATCGCCGGCGGCCGGCTCGCGCCGGGCGCGCGGCTGCCGACCGAGCAGGAATTGACGGCGGCGCTCGGAGTGAGCCGCACGGTGGTACGCGAGGCGGTGGCGGCGTTGCGCGCCGAAGGCTTGGTCGAAACCCGCCAAGGCGTCGGCGCTTTTGTGGTGCGCGATGTCCAGCGCCGCCCGTTCCGCATCGATCCCGACGGTCTGCGCTCGATCGCGGAGGTCGTGCAAGTCATCGAGCTGCGCACCGGCGTCGAGGTCGAAGCGGCAAGTCTCGCGGCCGAACGCGCAAGTGTCGGATCGCGCCGGCGCATTGCCGGCGCGCTTTCGGCTATCGACGCGGCGCTCCAACGCGGCGAGAGCGCGATCGACGAAGATTTTGCGTTCCATCAGGCCATCGCCGCCGCGACCGAAAATCCGCATTTTATGCGCTTTCTCGAATTCCTCGGCCGCTTTCTCATTCCGCGGCAGAGCGTCCGCATCGGGCTCAAGCCCGGCAAAGAGTTGCGGTCGTATTTGGAACGCATTCAGACCGAGCACCGTGCTATTGCGACCGCGATCGAGGGTGCGGACGTTGCCGGTGCGCGGCGCGCCATGCGGCGACACCTGCTCGGCAGCCGCCAGCGCTATCAGCGTCTCGCAGAGCAAAGCGGGCGAACGGCAAAGTTGCCAATCCGTGCCGAGGAGCGGGTCTGAAGCTAACGATGAGGGTGTCCCGGGCGCAGCGCAGCACGAAAGTGGTGCGCTGCTGAACCGGGACCTTCAAAAGCTCAGAAATTGGAACGATCCCGGATCAGCGGTGCACCGCTAACGCGCTGCGCCGCGTCCGGGAAATAACTCACTTTTGATCCGCATCGTATTCGGCGCTGCAAAACGGGCCGCCCTGATAACGCGCGCCGATCGGATCGGGCGGCAGCTTGGCCTGCGCCGCCAGCGCCTGTTGCCGATAATACTCGCCGCGGCCTTGCGGCCGATAGCCGAAATGCGCCGCGCGGCTATTGTCCCAAAAACTCGCCGCATTATCGGACACGCCGTAGAAGATCTCGAAATGGATATCGGGATGCTCAAGCCCGATGCGCATGAGCTGCGCCAGATCTTCTGGTTTCACCCAGATCGACAGGCGGCGCTCATCGACCGGCACATCGGCGATATTGCCGATGCGCAGGCACGTGACGCGCAGGCCGTGCTTGTCGGCATAGAGCGAGCCGAGCGCTTCGCCGAACGCCTTGCTCACGCCGTAGCGGCTGTCGGGCCGGACCCGCACGTCGACGCCGATGCGCTGCGAGCGCGGATAAAAGCCGATGGCGTGATTGGACGACGCGAACACCACGCGCTTGGCGCTGGCGCGGCGCGCCGCCTCGAACAGATTGTAGCAGCCAATGATATTGGCGTTGAGGATCGTCTCCCACGATCCTTCGACGGCATGGCCGCCGAGATGAATGATGCCCTCCATGCCGGCGACGGCCTTCTCGACCTGCGCGAGATCGGTGAGATCGGCGGCGACAAAGTCATCGCCGGCGGCGAGGTCCGCGGGCTTGCGAATGTCGCTCGCCCGAAGCTGCGGATAGACGCCGCGCAAAATCTTGCGCAATCGTGTGCCGATATCGCCGGCCGCGCCGGTAATGAGAACGTTTTGCATCATTCACTCCAAGACCAGAATTCGTCTCGTCGCCTCGCCATCCTTGCACTTTTGTCCGCGGCGGTCGATGCTCCCGGCCCTTCACGAGGGTTACGATGCCGGACAATTTGGAAGTGACCCTGGCGCAATTCATCGCCGAGACGCGATGGGATGCGCTCAGCCCGCCGGTCGTGCATCAAGCCAAGCGCGCGCTCGTTAATTTCTTCGCCGTGGCGCTCACCGGCTGCCGCGAACCGGCGATCGAAACGGCGCTGCAATCGCTCGCCGCTTTTTCCGGCGGCCGGCAGGCGGCGATGATCGGGCGCGGTGAACGCCTCGACGCGCTCTCCACCGCATTTCTCAATGCCGCGAGCGCCAATGTGCTCGACTTCTGCGACACTCACGTGCCGACCGTGATTCATCCGACCGCGCCGGTGGCCCCTGCCCTGTTCGCGCTTGGCGAACTCGCACGCGTGAGCGGCCGCGATCTCATCCTCGCTTTCGTGCTCGGCACCGAGATTGCATGCCGGATCGGGCTTGCGATTTCGCCAAGTCACTATCGGCGGGGCTGGCACATCACCGCAACCTGCGGCGTGTTCGGCGCCGCTGCAGGAAGCGGCAAAATTCTTGCGCTCAAAGCCGAGCCAATGGTCGCTGCCCTTGGCCTCGCCGCGACCCAGGCCGCGGGCCTGTGCGAGTGCCTCGGCACGCCGGCCACGCGCGCAACGGTCTATGGTCGGCGCTCTTGGCCGCGCAAGGCCTTGCCGGCCCCGCCGAACCGCTCACCGGCGGCCAAGGCTACTTCCATGCGCTCGCCGAGACGCCGCAGCTTTCGGTTCTCACCGACGGGCTCGGCGACAGCTGGGAAATCATGAAGACTGCATTCAAGCCTTATCCGTGCGGCTTCGTCGTTCATCCGGTGCTCGATTGCATCATCGACTGGCGGCGCGCGCATCCCGACGCAATCGTGGAAAAGGTTACGGTGACCGGCAATCCGCTCCTGGCCGCGCGCACTGACCGGCCGAACATCTCGACGAGCGGCCAATCGCAAGTGAGCGTGCAGCATGCGGTCGCCGCCGCGCTTGTCACCGGCAAAGCGGGCGTCGACCAGTTCGGCGAGGCTTGCGTGAACGATCCGCGCGTCGTCGCGCTGCGTGGCAAGGTCGCGGTCAAGCGCGACGAGAGCTTCGCCACCACCGCCGCCGCGGTCGAGATCGCAACCGCCGACGGTACGCTTCACAAGATGCATCAGCGCGCCGCGCGCGGCAGCGACGATAATCCGATGACCGATCGCGATCTCGAAGACAAGCTGCGCGAGGCGGCCGCGCATGCCATTCCGCGCAACGATGCTGCGGCGCTGATCGAGGCAATTTGGACACTCGAGGATTGCGCCGATATTGCCAAGGTCACGGCGCTCTCGGTGCCGCCGGATGTGGATGTGAAGGGGTGAGACGCCAGCAATGAACAATGCCGTCAACAACAAGCGCGTGTTTCTGGTCGTGCCGCACGTGCCGGCCGGCTATCTCGACATCGTCGGCAAGCGGGACGACGTGCGGCTCGACACGCTCGAGAACGGCAATCCGTCAGCAACGGCAAAATCCGTTCTGGCCGCCGCGCACGCTTATCAGACCAGCTCGACCCGCGACGAGCTCGTGCGGCACTACCATGCCGGCGCCGAGCTCCTCCAGCACACGCCGAACCTGCTCATCGTCTCGAGCAACGGCGCCGGTTACGACACTGTCGATGTGAAGGCCTGCACCGAGCGCGGCGTCCTGGTCGTCAATCAAGCCGGCGGCAACGCGGAATCGGTTGCCGAACACGTGCTCGGCATGCTGCTGTCGCTGGTCAAGCGCGTGGTCGAATGCGACCGCGCGCTGCGCGCCGGCACGCTGACCGACCGCGGCGACTTCATCGGCCGCGAGGCGCATGGCAAGACCATCGGCATTATCGGCATCGGCAATGTCGGCCGGCGCGTCGCCGAACTCTGCCGCGGCCTGTTCCGCATGGAAATCCTCGCCTACGACCCCTTCGTCGACGCCGAGGAAATGCGCAAGCGCGGCGCGCGCAAGGTCGAACTCGGCGAACTTCTGCGCAGCGCCGACTTCGTCTCGATCAATTGCCCGCTGACCGAGGAAACACGCGGCATGATCGGCGCGCGCCAATATGCACTGATGAAGCCGACCGCTTATTTCATCACCACGGCGCGCGGTTTCATCCACGACGAGGCGGCGCTCGAAGCGGCGTTGCGGGACAAGAAAATCGCCGGCGCCGGGCTCGACGTCTGGGGCAAGGAGCCGCCGCCGGCCGCGCATCCGTTATTGAAGTTCGACAACGTCATTGTCACGGCGCATACCGCCGGCGTCACCCGCGAGGCCCGCGCCAATATCGGCCGCATCGCCGCCGAGCAGATGCTTGATGCGCTCGACGGCAAGCCGGTGACGCGCATCGTCAATCCGCAAGTCTGGCCGGCTTACGCCGAGCGCTTCGAGCGCGCGTTCGGATTCGCGCCGAGGCGGTAATTTCCCTCGCCCTGGCGGACGTTCGCGCTAGCGCATACGAGCAAAGCCGGTGCGCGCTTGTGTCCATTGCAGGAATCGTGTTTGTGGTCATAATCTGACTTCGCTGCCGGATCACTCATCATTTCCTCAAGCCATCACGGTTCCTGACTGAGCAGCCATGCATCCAAGAAAGATTTGGAACGGCGGCGACCCGACGCCGAACGCGACACTGTCGCCACTTCAAGATTTTCTGATCGATCGTCACGCTGAATTTTGCAGGGACAAGAGCGGCTCCGTCGCCGATTACATCCCGGAGCTGAAAAAGGCCAATCCAGATCACTTCGGAGTGAGTCTCGCCACGATCGACGGCCACATCTACGACATCGGCGACTGCGACGTCCCCTTCACCATCCAGTCGATTTCCAAACCGTTTGTGTTCGCGCTGGCGCTTGAAGCGCTTGGCGCCGAAAAGGTTGAGGCCGTCATCGGCGTTGAGCCGAGCGGTGACGCGTTTAATTCGATCCGGCTGCGCCCTGACAATCGGCCACACAATCCGATGGTCAATTCTGGGGCGATCGCGTGCTCCGGGCTCATTCAAAAAGCTAGGGGAAATGAAGCATTCGAGTGTATTCGCGATGCCCTAAGCCGGTTTGCAGGTCGCGAACTGTGCGTCGACGAGGCGGTTTTTGCTTCCGAACGGGAGACCGGCGACCGCAATCGCGCAATCGCCTATCTGTTGCGCAACTACTCAGTCGTTGAGGGCGACGTCGGCAAGGTGCTCGATATCTATTTTCGCCAGTGTTCGATTCTAGTCACGGCACACGATCTGGCGATCATGGCTGCAACGCTCGCCAACAACGGCGTCAACCCGCGCACCGGCGCGCAGGTGATGAAGCCCTATGCAGTGGCGCGCACGCTTTCGATCATGACCAGTTCCGGCATGTACGATTTTGCCGGGGAGTGGGTCTACCGCATCGGCATGCCGGCCAAGAGCGGCGTCGGCGGCGGCATCGTCGCGGCGCTCCCCGCGCAACTTGGCCTCGGCACATTTTCACCGCGCCTCGACGAACACGGCAACAGTGTCCGCGGCATAAAAATGTGCGAGACCCTGTCGACGCATTTTGGGCTGCACATGCTCAACCGCTCGGGTGACGTCCGCACTTCGATTCTGGCCGATTACGATATCGGTGCCGTCAGATCCCGGCGCAGTCGGCTGCCGCGCGATCAGAAGATTCTCGCCGATCACCACAAGGACGTGCGCGTGGTTGAATTGGTGGGGGCGCACTCGTTCGCAACGATGGATTACGTGTCGCGGCGGCTCGGCCAGATGCCGCGACCTCTTCTGATCCTCGATTTCCGCCGTGTCGCCTCGATCACCACCGCTGGCGGCGTCCTGCTTGCCGATTTGTTGTGCAATCTCATCGCACAAAGCGGGACGGTTATTCTCTCGGGCCTTGAGCCGAAATCGCCAGCCTGGGCGACGATTGACTATTCGACACGGGGCCTTTCCGGCGTTCGGGTTTTTTCGCTCCTCGATCAAGCCATTGAATGGGCGGAAGATCAGCTCATTCTTCGCCATGGCGGCGGATTGGGCGCGACGGGGCATTCGGAGCTAAAAGAACAGGCCATGCTCGCCGGTTTGACGGGCGACGAGCTCGCCGGCCTGGCGGTGCTCGGGACCGCGCGCGCCTATCGCGCCGGCGAGCGCATCGTCGGCGCCGATGAACCCGCGCGTTCGCTGTTCTTCCTGCAAAGCGGGATGGTCAGCGTGAAGCTTCGAAGCGGGGTGCGGCTTGCCACGCTCGACCGCGGCATGGAATTTGGCGAGATGGCGCTCCTCGACGAGCGCCGGAGTGCCGATGTCTGGGCGGATACCGAGGTGACGTGCCTAGAATTACCGATCGAGGGCTTCAATGGGTTCTGCCGCGAGCATCCTCACATCGGCGAACGGATCGCACGCAACCTTGCCGCTATTCTCGCCAAGCGGCTCATTCTCGCCAATGCTAAGATCGATCTGCTGAGCGCCTGACCGAGCGCTCAGCCGCGCCGCTCGCCCGAAAAGCCGCCGCCTAGCGATTGAGTCCCGGAACTGTCGGGAGCTTTTTTACGCTTTCGGAGATGATGTTGGCCAGCTGCATGACCTGCTGACTGAGCTCCGCATATTCGGCAATCTCGCGTTGAATGCGATTGCCGTCGGTATTCAGCTTTCTTCGCAGCGCCTGCAGGTCGCCGATCAGGCTGTCGACTTCGCGCGTCGATGCTTCCGCCACCCGGCGCAGCAGCCCAGCAAGGTTGTCGGTTGATGTTTCGGCGTCGCTCGCCTCGCCTTGCCGAAACACAGCGGTGCTACCACGCGCCAATTCGTGAACATTTCCACTAATCTCGACTTCCAGCGATCTCTCAATCTCGGCTGACCCGAGCGGCCTGGCTATGTTCATGTTTGCGTCCCCGATCCCGTTTCTCCACCACAGGGCATACGCGGCCTTGAATGTGACGGCTTCACGGCCGGCGTCGCGTGCGCCGTCACTTTGACACGATTTCCACAATCGCCCGCGGCGCTGGCCCGTTTCAACCCAAATTGCGCCGTTCTCGCCACGTTAACCCCCTTATTGGCGTCGCAAGCGCGCCACATTTGCGGGTGTGAATGCTCGCGTGGACCGGGGAAACGGGCTATGATTGCTCAGGGCTCGGGTCCGACCCGGTCAATTCCGACCTGCCAGCGCTGGGGGATGGCGCAGGTGAAGAAACGTTCAATCGCGCTTGCTTTGTGCTGCTCGCTGGTCGCCTCGCCGGTATGGGCGAAGACGTTCGTGGGCGTGCTGTACCCGTTCCTCGGGCCCATGGCGGCGATTGGACTCGTGGAATTGGCCAGCGAACTGAAAGCGATGCCCGATGTCGAGGTGGCGACATATCTGCATCAGTCATGGAAAGCCCTGGTTGACGACATCAATCGTCAACCCAAAGGAACGCATATCCTGATCGTCGGCTATAGCCTCGGCGCGAACAATGCAATTTTGGTAGCGAACAATACCGGCTACGTTGATTCGATTATCGCGCTGCAGCCGTCCATGCTCACGACGCAAGACAGCCTGACCGGCAAGGTGGGCAAAATAATTGAAATTTATAATCCGAATCCGTGGATGACTTTTGGCGGGATGGGTTCACAGAAGCTCGAGGCCCCCAACATCGAATACATCGTCAATAACGACACCCATCCAGGTGCGCAGTTCAATGCACAATTCCACACCGTGGTGAAAAACGAACTCGCGCGGCTGGTTGCACTGGATAGTTTGCAGACGGCGCAGGCGAAGCCGACCAAACCTTCTCTGCTGGCCAAGCTCGCTCCGCCGAAGGAATCTAAATCATCCCAATTAGCATTCGCCAACGAGGAAGCGTCGAAACGCGACCAAACAAAACACGAGCAGATCAGACACGATCAGGCAAAACACGAGCAAAAGGCGCAACCGGTTTTTGCCGATGCGCCGAAGCCGCAAACCGTTTTTGCCGATGCGCCGAAGCCACAGCCAATTTTTGCTGAGGCGCTGTCGAGTTCCGTGACTGCGGATAATTCATTTGTTCAGCGAACGCTGACGATTGGCGATATGAAGGAATACGTAAAAAGGAATTATCCCACCGCACAGACGGTGGGTTTGACGCGGTAGTGTGCTCCCGAGGGGCGGGCGTTCGCGCTTTGTAGCAACCAACGACATCCGTGATCTGCCGAGCCGTGTCATTCCGGGGCGCGGGCGTTTTTTCTTTGCCGAGCAGCTGCCGCTTCCCTCCCCCCTTGCGGGGGAGGGTTAGGGAGGGAGGTCGGCCAGAACAACGCGAGCACCACCCCCACCCCTAACCCCTCCCCTCAAGGGGGAGGGGAAATACAGCGCTGCGCCGTTTCCGGAATGAGCTACCCCGTATATTCCAGGATGTGCATGCCCTGGCCCCAGCGGTCGATCAGATAGAGCCGGCCGTGCTCGTCGGCGCCGATATCGTTCGACTGGATGCCCGGCGCGCCGGCGGCCGTCTCCGGCACGTAGCAGCCGATCTCTTTGGGATGTAGCGGATCGCGCACATCGACCGCGCGCAAGCCCGCATTGAAATAGGTGAGAAAGACGACGTCCTGCCACGGGCCGTCGGCCGGCAGATATTCCAAAATGTTATGCGCGCCGAAGCGGCCGGGCCGGTCGAAATATTTCTCGCGCTCTGGCATGAAGGTCGCGACCGGAACCGGATTACTCTCCTCGCGCGCATCGATAATCCACATAAATTGCGCGTCCCGGTATTTTTCCTTGGCGCGCGCCTCGTCGGTGACGATGAGATACGGCCGCTCGCCGAGCGGCCAGCAGGTATGGGTCGAGCCGGGAAACGGCGGCGACCATTTGATGTGGCCGACAAGCTTCATCGCGCGCAGATCGGTGCAGTCGATGATGGAAATGCCGCCGCCCCACCAGGCGCAATACATGCGGTTGCCGCGGATCGTCGGCGGACCGTGCAGCGTACACGCCTGCTCGTGCGGATGCGGATCGTTGCCGACCTCGCTTGAATCGGTCTTCATCCACGGCAGACCCCAGATCGAGATCACTTCCGGGCGCAACGGATCGCGAATATCCAGCGTCCAGATCACGCGGCGGTCCCAGCCCGGCGCATCGCTCGGCAGGAACGCGAGCTTGCGCTCAAGATCGACGCCGAAGCGATGCGGCCCGGAGCCCGGCATGTCGTAGAAGCCGACCGGCTTCGGCGCTGCCGGCTTCGACACATCGAAGATGAAAAATCCGGCGCGGGCGTTCTTGCCCTTATCGCCGGCGAGCCGCTCCGAATTCACGTAGAGCAGATCGTCGCCGACGATGCGGAGCTTATGGCAATGCACACCGGGCGGCGCGCGGAATTCGCCGACCTTCTGCGGCTTGTTCGGTTCGCGCACGTCATGCACGGTGAAGCCTTCCGGGCCGTTATAGCTCGAGCCGCCGACCGCCCCGACATAGGCATGGCCCTTGTGCACTTGCACCAGACTGCCGCCGCCCCACGCCGCCGACGGATCGTGGCCGAGGAGGCGGAAGTTCTTGGCTTCTTCGGGATAGGCGGCGGGCATCGGGCTTCCTCCATTGACAACGTCATGGCCGGGCTTGTCCCGGCCATCCACGCCTTTAGTGTCTTCGCTAGCAAGACGTGGATGCCCGGGACAAGAGTTTACACTTGGGCCCGCCAGAGGCGGGACCCGAGTGCCGGGCATGACGATCCTGGGAAGCGTCAATTGGTCAACGATACCGATCTATCAGGCACGCTGAACTATTCGGTCATGTATCGCCTCTCCCCGATGGGGAGAGGCCGACTTGTGAGCCAACGGGTCCGGCCCGAAGTGGTCGGCCCGATGACAAGCTCCGCGAACAAGTCGGGTGAGGGGGTTCGGACCTTCGACTCAATCCCCCCTCACCCGGCTCGCATCTTTGATGCTCGCCGACCTCTCCCCACCGGGGAGAGGTGAAGTGGTGGAAGACCGCGCTTTGAACGAAATGCCCGACCCCCCTCACCCCGACCCTCTCCACGCTGGGGAGAGGGAGCAGTTATTCGGCCATCCGCGCGGGCTGACGTTTCTGTTCACGACCGAGATGTGGGAGCGCTTCTCCTATTACGGCATGCGCTCGCTGCTCGTGCTCTACATGACGAAATTTCTGCTGCTCGAAGATCATTCCGGCAATGTGATCGGGCTTGCCGGGCTTAAGCGTGCGCTCGAAGGTGTGTTCGGCCCGCTCGACGTGCAGCCGCTCTCATCGCAGATCTGGGGCCTCTATACCGGGCTCGTTTATTTTACGCCGATCTTCGGCGGGCTTCTCGCCGACCGCGTGCTCGGCCAGCGCCGCACCGTCGTCATCGGCGCGGTGCTGATGGCGTTCGGCCATTTCATGATGGCGAGCGAGCAACTGTTTCTGTTCGCGCTGCTCGCGCTCATCCTCGGCAGCGGCTGCTTCAAGCCGAATATTTCGACGCAGGTCGGTGGGCTCTATGCGCCGGGCGATCCGCGCCGCGACCGCGCCTATTCGATCTTCTATGTCGGCATCAATCTCGGCGCGTTCCTGGCCCCGCTCGTCTGCGGCACATTGGGCGAAGGCGTCGGCTGGCATTACGGCTTCGCCGCCGCCGGCGTCGGCATGGTGATCGGACTATGCATTTATCTCTATGCGCTGCCGTTACTGCCGACCGACGAAATGCATCGAGCCCAGACCTTGGTGCAAGCGCAATTCCCCCTCCCCGGGGTCCCCGCGACGCTTGCGTCGCGGGGTGCCCCAAACCCTCCCCCGCTTGCGGGGGAGGGAAGGGTGGGGGCTGAACGGCGCGCCGTATTTGCGCTGCTCGCTTTGTTCGTCCCGAACACCTTGTTCTGGGCGGCCTACGAGCAGATGGGCAACACCATCATTCTCTGGGCCGACGCCTATACCGACCGCAGCCTCGACCCGCTGCATCTGTTCGGATCGGGCGCGCAGATCCCGACGACGTGGTTTCTCGCCGTCAATCCGTTCATGATCTTTGCCTTCACGCCGTTCGTCGTCGCGCTATGGGCGCGGCAGGCGGCGCGCGGCACCGAGCCGCCGACCATCACCAAAATGGCGCTCGGCTGTTTCGGCGTCGCCGCGGCCTATCTGATCATGGTCGCGGCAGCGCTCCATGCCGGCACTAGCGGGCATGGCGGGGCAACTGGAGCAGCCGGCAAAGCGAGCTGGCTCTGGCTGTTCGCTTATTTCGTCATCATCACGCTCGGCGAGCTTTATCTCTCGCCAGTCGGCCTGTCGTTCGTGACCAAAGTCGCGCCGGCGCGGCTCATCTCGCTGATGATGGGCGTCTGGCTCGCCACCAGTTTCACCGGCGGCTTTCTCTCGGGCTATATCGGCAGCTTCTGGAGCCGGATGGCCAAGCCAGAATTTTTTCTGCTCGTCGCCGGCGTGGCGGCACTGGCGGGGGTGATGATCTGGGGTTGTAGGTGGGTGGTGAAGGGAGCGGAGTCTCAGCAGTAAGTTAATTAGGACATTCGTCGACCAGTACTTTCGCATGATTGTTCTGGGCGGCTTTTGCTTGTTAGCTTTCCGTCGTGCATAGCGCAGATGCGTAACGACTTTTCTTTTTCGCTCGATGGAGATGTAGTTATGAAACAGCCAGGGCTTGATAATCGACATCGTGATAAAGATGGCGAAATTAGCCGAAAGCACGGCAACACACTTGTCCGCACATTGCGCAAAATCTATGGAGCGGGATTTGCTCCTGGGTTTAGTGACAATGACAGGCTAAGCGATGTGCTTCAAAGAAGTGACGAGCCGACGCTAACCCACCTTCGTCGAGACCACGATATGGGCACGCTTGCGGACAAAATCGCGCGTCACTCATAACAAATAGCGCGCTATTTTTATGATTTCGGATGAAGAAATTGAAAGGAAAGCTGCAGAATTTCAGCTGCGGCCGTTAGAGGTCCAGAAGGACTACGTATATGGCTGGCTTCTGAAAGGTGTTTTTCAGAGACCAGTCCTTGCTGGGCAGCTGGTCCTGAAGGGAGGAAATGCTCTTAGGAAATGCTACTTGCCTGATACGCGTTTCTCTAAAGACTTAGACTTCTCATCTCGTGCTGCTGTCCCGCTCGATATTTTGGAGACTGAACTTCGAGAAGTCTGCAATTTCGTTTCGGAGCAAACAGGCGTGAAGTTTATCGAAAAAATTTCTGTTCGCCACAAGGACTTGGCTATACCCGAGATAGAAGCTCTTGAAGCTCGCCTTTACTTTAAAAGTTTTTACGGAGAGGAAAATCTCAGCCTTCGCACACAGCTTGATATCACACAATTTGACCGCATTTACCTGCCGGTACAAGCGAGGCCGCTGATACACGGATACTCTGACCAAGCTTCATGCACAGCTACAATTAAATGTCAAAAACTTGAAGAAATTCTCGCATCAAAATTGACGACTTTGCTACACCGGCGGAATCCGGCCGATTTGTTTGATCTTCTATATACAATCATATTTCGAGATCAGTTCGGAGTAAGTCGGCTTGAGGTCGTCACAACGTTTTTGCGGAAGTCAGTCTTTGAAAGACAGCCTGGTGCTGCAAGAGACCAACTTCGGGCGATCCCTTTAGCTGACTTCGGCAGTATGTGGCGATCACTAGTTGCACCCGTGGCAAGCCTATTCAACTTCGATTTTGTTCTGGCAAATTTTCAGGGCTTAGTCGATTCCCTCTTTTCGCTTGTAGCAGCTCCAGTGCAGCCCGCGTTTGCACCTGTTGGCGGCGGCGGTTTACGGTTAGGACGATCTGCTGGCAGGCCTTCGGTCGGAAGCATCGGGTTTCGAAACTATTTTACCTCCGATATTCGCAACACAATTATAGCGGCTGGACGCGGCCACACCATGGTCGAGCTCACTTATGACGGACACACTCGGCTTGTCGAACCTTATAAGCTTGAATATTACGTGCTAAAGAAAGATGGACGAGGACTATAATATTTTTGGGGGTGGGATAATACGGGCGGGCGAAGCCGCAAAATCGGAATTAAGCAGTTTATTTGCGACAAAATACAATCAGCTCGAAGTACGTCGTCCTCGTTTCAACCAAGATTTCTTATTGAGCTCTAATTGTAAACAGACTGCGCTTTCGTATCGCTCAGCTAGCAGATCGCTGGACGCAGAAATTCACGAATGCACTGCATGCGACGATCATAA
>DASSXN010000187.1:0-5272 GCA_035703785.1 Xanthobacteraceae bacterium | reverse complement strand
AGACAAGGAGGCCGCTTAGCCCCCGTCACCGGATTTTTTCGTCTTCACGACATCGGCCGGCTTGTCAGCTGCCGCTGCGGAGGTCGAAGACGAGGTGTCGGCGTGCAGGCCCTCTTTGAGCTTGGCCTCGATCTTCGGCAGTTCTTCAGGATCGGGATTGAGATCTTTGGCGTGCGACCATTGGAAATGCGCTTCCAGCGTACGGCCAACCCGCCAATAGGCGTCGCCGAGATGATCGTTGATGGTCGGATCCTCAGGCTTGAGCTCGACCGCGTGCTCGAGGTTCTTCACCGCTTCGTCGTAGTTGCCGGTCCGGTAATAGGCCCAGCCGAGCGAATCGACGATATAGCCATCGTCCGGCCGCTGCTCGACAGCGCGGCGGATCATGTCCATCCCTTCGTCGAGATGGATGCCTTGATCGATCCACGAATAGCCGAGGTAATTGAGCACGAGCGGCTGATCCGGATAGAGGCTGAGCGCCTTCTTCATGTCAGCTTCGGCCGCCGGCCATTGATGCGAGCGCTCGTAGCAAATGCCGCGGAAGTAGAACATCACCCAGTTCGCCTTCTCCGGGTTTGCCACGTTGTCGATGGCCTTGCCGTAGGTGTCGCCGCAGCCGGCAAAATCCTTGCGTGCGCGCTGGATGTTGCCGAGTTCGACGATCGCTTCGGTGTCCTTGGGACGTTCGCCAATGACGCGTTCGAGAAGCTTCTTGGCTTCGTCGGTGCGCTCGAGTGCGTCGAGATCCACTGCCATTTGAATCTGGGCATTGCGCGCGAGCACCGAGCTCGCCGGAATTCGCTCATAGGCCTTGATCGCGAGGTCCGGCTTTTTCAGCTGCTCGTAGAGATCGCCGAGCGAAAGCAGCGCCATCGGATGCGTCGGCTCCAGATAAAGCGCCAGCTGCAGATAAATCAGCGCCAGATCTTCGCCGCCACGACGGCCGATTGACGCGCCGAGCCCATAAAGCGATTCGGCGGCGCCGGACTGCGGCGACTCGACCAAAGGCGGCAGCTTGGCGCCGGCCGAGATGTCCCGGACCTCCTGATTGATGACCGGATGATCGGGAAGGAGCTTGGCGAAATCCGCGTAGATCTTTAGCGCTTGGTCCTTGTTGCCGGTGCGCGACAGATAGCGGCCGTAGGCCTGCACAGTCCGCAGGGCCTGGGAATCGGCCTTGTACGCGTTGGCGAAGCGCTTACCGGCGCCCTTCTTGTCGTTGGCGAGATCAAGGATCAGCCCGGCGTGGAGATCCTTGAAGATCCCGTACCAGTCCGGGCCGGACAGCTTGTCCAGTGTCTCGACTGCGGCGCGGCTGTCGCCGGCGCCGGCTTGCGCCCAAGCCGACAACAACGCCGCCGTCAGGTCGGTGACCGGACCGCGGACCGACTGCGCGAGATTTTGCCGCGCCGACGTATAGTGTTTCTGTTTGAGATCGCGCACGCCCACCACCAGCCGCGAAATGCGGTCGTTGCGATCCATGCTGAGCAGGCGCTCGCCGAGCTTGCTCGCCTCGTCGACATTGCCCTCCGTCAGCACAGAGAGGAATGTGCGGCTCAGCAGATCGGGATTACGCGGATCGAGCCTGAGCACGTCGCGGTAAAAGGCGGCGGCACGGGCAGAGTCCCGTTCGGCGCCGGCGTGGCGGGCGGCCAAATAGCTGCCGGCCGCGTTTTCGGGCGAAAGCTGTTCTTGCGCCGGTACCGGCGCGGCAAGGGATGGAAAGCTCAAAGCTAAGGCAATGCCGAGAATAGCGGCATGCCGAGGCAGCAGCGAGTGAATCACGACATCTCCATAGGCAAAACTGGACCGGCGGAACGGGAATCGGCGCGCCTGTTATGCTCGGTCGCCGCGAGAATGTACTTTTTGCCACAAGCCCGCAAGCACGCAAACCCGGCAGCGCCGAGGCTATTCTGGACGGCTGGGTAGGCCCTAACGGCGGCAAAATCGGGGCGGGCGCGCGCGGCGATTGCAACGGTGACCCGGCACCAGGCGCGCCACCCATCTCTCCCAGCCGAGATGGCGAATAGTGAGTGGGCAATAGCGAATAGGAGACCAGCCCGCCGCGCAATTCGGTGCCACTCAGTATTCGCGATTCGCCAATCACATATTCGGATAATTCGGGCCGCCGCCGCCTTCGGGCGGCACCCAGGTAATGTTCTGGTTGGGGTCTTTGATATCGCAGGTTTTGCAGTGGACGCAGTTCTGCGCGTTGATCACAAAGCGCGGCTGGCCAGCTTCCTCAACCCATTCATAAACGGCGGCCGGGCAGTAACGCGCCGACGGCCCGGCATAGACGTCGTGCTCGGACGATTTCTGCAAGGCATTGTCACGCACCAAGAGGTGGACCGGCTGGTCCTCCTCGTGATTGGTGTTGGACAGATAGACCGAGGACAGCCGATCGAAAGTGAGCCGTCCGTCGGGCTTGGGATAGGCGATCGGCCGGCCTTTCGCCGCAGGCTCGAGCGTTTCATAATCCGGCTTGCCATGCTTGAGCGTGCCGAGCACCGAGAATCCGAGCGTGCTGGTCCACATATCGAACCCGCCAAGCGCGACACCCGCCAGCGTCCCCAGCTTCGACCATAACGGTTTGGCGTTGCGCACCCGCCAGAGATCGCGACCGATTGGCGAAGCGCGCCACGCTTCCTCGTAGCCCGAAAGCTCGTCATGGGCGCGGCCCTCCGCCAGAGCCGTGGCGACATGTTCGGCCGCCAGCGTCCCGGACAGCATGGCGTTATGAGTGCCTTTGATGCGCGGCACATTGACAAAGCCGGCTGCGCAGCCGACCAGCGCGCCGCCGGGAAAAGCGAGCTTCGGCACCGATTGCCAGCCACCCTCGGTGATGGCGCGCGCGCCGTAGCAAACCCGTTTTCCGCCGGCGAATGTATCCCTGATCAGCGGATGCGTTTTGAAGCGCTGAAATTCCTCGAACGGCGAGAGATAAGGGTTGCGATAGTTCAGATGGACGACAAAGCCGACCGCAACCAGATTGTCGCCGAAATGATAGACGAACGAACCGCCGCCGGTGCGGTTATCGAGCGGCCAGCCGAGCGTGTGCAGCACAAGTCCGCCCTTGTGTTTGTCGGGCGCAACTTGCCAGAGCTCCTTGAGCCCGATGCCGAATTTCTGCGGTTGCCGATCGCCCCGCAGCCCGAAATGCTCGATCAGGACCTTGGATAGGCTGCCGCGCGCGCCTTCGGCGAATAGCGTGTATTTGCCGCGCAGCTCCATGCCGCGCGCAAATCCGGATTTGTGGTGGCCGTCCTTGGCGAGGCCCATGTCGCCGGTGACGATGCCGGCGACCGCGCCGTTTTCAAATAAAGTCTCGGTGGCGGCGAAGCCCGGATAGATGTCGACGCCGAGCGCTTCCGCCTTGCGCGCCAAATAACGGCAGACCTCGCCCAGCGAGACGATGAAGTTGCCATGATTGCTCATCAGCGGCGGCATCAGCAATGTCGGCAGCCGCAGCGCGCCGGAGGCGCCAAGGACATAGAAACGGTCGGAAGTCACCGCGGTTTTGATCGGCGTGTCCTCGCCGCGCCATTCCGGGATGAGCCGGTCGAGCCCGATCGGATCGATCACGGCGCCGGAGAGGATGTGCGCGCCGACTTCGGATCCTTTTTCCACGACGACGACGGACTTTTTCGGCGCGAGCTGTTTGAGCCGGATCGCGGCGGCAAGCCCGGCCGGCCCCGCGCCTACGATCACGACGTCAAACTCCATCGCTTCACGCGGCGGAAGGTCCGATGTATTCATGACCAGTTCTTCAAGTCCCGTACGCCCAAGTCTCGTAGCCCAAGTCTCGTAGCCCAAGTCTCGTACGCCCATGGCCGATTGTTCACGAATCTCGAGCGCTGACAATCGGTGCGCGCCCGCAAAGCCGCCGCTACGACGACGGCTGGTTGAGCTTGCCGCATGATTTCACGACCCAAAGCCGCGCGCGAACTGATTGCGTTTTACCTCGACGCCGGGGTCGATGCGCTCCTGCGCGAAGAGCCGGTCAACCGCATGGCCGACGATACCGCCGCGGTGCGTCTTGGCGCGACCGCATCTGCCGCACCGCAGGGCAAACCGGCACAGCGGGTCCGAAGTGAATCGCCGTTGCCGATCGGTAGCTCACAAGCCGCGCCGCAAAGGCCGGGATTAGCCGCCGCGCCGGCCTCGCCCGACGCCGCGGTGATGGCGGCCCGTGAAGCGACCAAGAACGCAACGACGCTTGAGGAATTGCGCGCGCTCCTCGCCGATTTCGAGGGCTGCGCGCTGCGCGCGACCGCGACGCAACTCGTTTTTGCCGACGGCAATCCGCAAAGCCGTGTCATGTTCGTCGGCGAGGCGCCGGGTTACGACGAAGATATTGTCGGCCGCCCGTTTGTCGGACGTTCCGGCAAATTACTCGACCGCATGATGGCGGCGATCGGTCTCGACCGTACTTCTTCCTACATCGCCAATGTCGTGCCATGGCGGCCGCCCGGCAACCGCACGCCGACGCCACAGGAAACCGCCATCTGCCTGCCGTTCATCCGCCGCCAGATCGAACTCGCCGATCCCGACATTTTGGTCTGCCTCGGCGGGCCCGCGATGCAGACGTTGCTTGGCGTCAAGGACGGGATTACGCGCTCGCGCGGGCGCTGGTTTCCCTACGATACCGGCCGGCGCGAAATCCGCGCCTTGGCCACGTTCCATCCAGCTTTTTTGCTGCGCAGCCCGTTGCAGAAGCGTTTTGCCTGGCGGGATTTTCTGGCGCTCAAGAAGGCGCTGGCGGGCGGCAGTTAGCGAGCTAGCCGAGTGCAAACTTCACCGCGAAGATAAGCGCCAGCACCAGCACCGCCGGCTTGGCATCGGCGAAGCGGCCGGCGATGAGTTTAATCAGCGCATAGGTGATGAAGCCAAGCCCGATGCCGGTCGCGATCGAATAAGTGAGCGGCATGGTCACGGCCGCGACCACCGCAGGGGCGGTTTCGGTAATGTCGTCCCAATCCATCTCCGCCAATCCGCGCGCCATCACGCAGGCCACGTAAAGCAGCGCCGCCGCGGACGCATAGGCCGGCACCATTCCGGCGAGCGGCGCGAAAAACAGCGCCGCCACAAATAACAGCGCGACAAAAACCGCGGTTAGCCCGGTGCGCCCGCCGGCGGCGACGCCCGCGGCACTCTCGATATAGCTGGTGGTGGTCGAGGTGCCGATCAGCGAGCCGAACATCGCGGCGAAGCTATCGGCAACCAGCGCCTGCTTCATCCGCGGCAGATTGCCGTCCGCGTCGGCCAAGCCGGC
>DASSXN010000165.1:0-13229 GCA_035703785.1 Xanthobacteraceae bacterium | reverse complement strand
GTGTAGAAAGCCGCCTTGACGACTTTACGGGGCCACCCATCAAGGATGAATGGTTCGGGTGGCATTAGCCGTTCACAGGAGTCGTACAGCAACCGGGCATGATGCTCCGGATAGTCTGGCTCTTCGGTAGAGTTGCCATTGATCTCAATCGTATCTCGAAGCTCTTTCTCGATATTCTGAAACCACGGCCCGTAGAACCGTCCGCCCATTTTGAACGACCGATTAAAGACCCGAAACATGGTGACGGTACTTGCCCCGATCCGGTTCTTGGGCGTCACTACTGGCTCACCTTCACGGATAGTGTGGCCATCGAGTGAAACGTTCAGAGAGCGGGCCGCCTCGTTAAGCGTCTCAAGCTTTCGCCGCCATCGCCGGATTTGTTCGGTATCCCGGTACTCGATTGGGCGGCTCTCTGCGTCCCGCAACAGGATGCGCTCGGGAGGGGCAAGTATTAGTTCAATTTTCTTCTCGGCAAACAATCGCAACAATTCTGGCGTGGCTCGGAAGCTAGATTGCCAGTGCAAATTCCCTGGCGGCATCCGTTGATGTTCAATCAGTTCCAAACCGGCAAGCTGATCCACGGACGAAACGACAGCCGCATACATGTTGTTGACGGGCCAGTATCGTTTGCGGGCCGGGTTGGCGTAATAGTTGTGATTGCGCGAATACGAGATCCACTGTTCTAGATTCTCGCGGCCGACTTGAATTGCGGCACCTAATATGTATCCGCGTACGAGTTGGCGGTCTCTGGTTTTGGCGCTTGGCAGACCAATGGCGGCTTCGGCTTCCTCCAACTGGCGTGGTCGCCAGTCCGTATGCCGGGCAAAAACAAGAGGCTTGTCTGCATAAGAAGGTTTTTCAATATCCATTTGAAACACTGAGAATATTTCTGACGCAAAGCTGTTAGGAGAAAACAAGAACTCGTTGCCGGTCATCGGGTGTCCCCGATCTCGGCTCTGACAATCTTCCGCAACAGCTCGCGGTCGGCACCGACGACATTGGGCCAGCGATAGCCGCCAAGCACGTTTAGCGGGATGCTCGCCCCCGATTTTGGCCCTCGCAGCTCATTGTTTTTGCTTGATAAAAAATGGGGGTTCGTAACGGCTCCGCTGTCTTGGTACCCCGAAGCACTTTTAATCGCTGTACGGCCGTTTATTTGGCTCGGCGCATTCCGATGCGCATAGTTGCGACAGCGATCCGAACAAAATCTTTGCTGGCGAGATTTGCGCTTAACGCCACGTCCGCACGCTTGGCAGCGAAACGTCTCATATCGATTGGTAACGGTACACTTGCTGGCCGATCGCGTGCCGTGTGACAGCGTTTTCCTGCCATTGCCGTGACGGAGCTTCATGTTCGCCCCGCGAAGTGTTCCGGCAAGTCGCTATCTTCAACATCGCAAGAGCCGTCGCTCTCGTAGGTCGCGATGAGCGCGCTTTTGAATCCGGTGGTCCATAGGATGCGGCGGGCTAGCTGTGGCGGGGTTGGGATAGCCGGGCCAGCCGGGCCAGCCTTTCGTTTTCGCAGTGATAGCCCAGCTGGAACTTTGCAAGAACGTTCTGCCCACCGTTTGCCCAACCGCTCGACGCAATTGGGCACTGTTCGAGGTTCGTTCAGGCCATTGGAGGCAGGAACGCTTGCACACGAGATGCTGCATTCACGCCGATTTTTCAGGAGAAAGTCTGGAGCGGGCGATGGGATTCGAACCCACGACCCCAACCTTGGCAAGGTTGTGCTCTACCCCTGAGCTACACCCGCGTCCGAGACGATTAAGGCGGCCTTCGGCACGGTTGGGTATCACCGGCGCCGCATTCAAGCTATGCCAAAGAGCATATAGATTTGCAACCACGCGCTTTGCAACCGCGCCCGTCGGGCATTATCAAGCGAGCCGTACCCGCAACGCCGGAAGGGCGACGTTTTAATGAATCATACTTAAGAGCATTCACTTTTTTGCGACGACAGAAATTCATCTTGGAACACCTTGACCGTAACTACTCTCGACGTGCCAAAATCCCGAGCGTCGGCGCGGTGGTTGCGCGGGCATGACTCTGAATGAAGAGGGAAGGGCTTCGATGAAGACGAATTCTTCGAACAATCTGCGTGAATTGACCGACAAAGAAGTCGCATCGGTAGCTGGCGGCGTGATTGGGGCGATTCCGGGCTACTCCGCGCCGCTACCATATTGCCTTTTCGCATCTGGTGCCACTTGCACCTGGAATAGCAATACAGGCACAGGCACTTGCCAAAATAGCTACTATTCTCCATAAACTGAACGTTCAGACTTGCTTCGACGCCCCGGCCTCTGGCCGGGGCGTCAGCGTTTTAAAGAATGCTTTGCTTTGCAACCGCGCCCGTCCGGCACTATCAAGCTGGCTAAAGCGAAATGATTTTGGTTGAATCGGCATTTCGCTTTAGCTTCTTGTTTGAGCATGATCTTTTCCGACCTGGCTTCGCCCGCCGTAGCGTAACAAAGGAATGCTAACGCGTTGCCAAGGCTTCGCGCAGGCGGGAAACCGCAATGCCACTTTTCGGGATCATGCTCTGATGCCCGCCACACCGGACGAACTTTTCGCCTATCTGGACACGCTTGAGATCGCGCACAAGACCGTCACCCATCCGGCGGTGTTCACGGTCGAGGAGGCGCGCGAGCTGCGTGGCGCCATCGCCGGCGGGCATACCAAGAATCTGTTTCTGCGCGACAAGAAAGGCGCGACCTATCTTGTCGTCGCGCCCGAAGACGCTGCGATCGAACTGCGTTCGCTGCATCGCCAGCTCGGCGCCTCGGGGCGATTTTCGTTCGGCTCCGCCGAGCTGATGCAGGACGTGCTCGGTGTCCTGCCTGGCTCGGTCACGCCGTTTGCGGCGATCAATGACAAGGAGCAGCGCGTGAGCGTCGTGCTCGACGCGGCGCTGATGGCACATGAGGCGCTCAATTTTCATCCTTTGGTGAATACGGCGACAACGACCATCTCGCGCGACGGCTTGCTGAAGTTCTTGGCGGCGACCGGCCACACCCCGCGTATCGAAGTCCTCTCCGCCGCACCGGGGTAAAATCCCCGATTGCATTTAAGTGATTTTGTTCCCATTTAATCAGCCAGATAGGGTCACTGAGCATGATCCCGAAAAGTAGCGTTGCAGTTTCCCGCCTGCGCCAAGCCTTGGCAACGCTTAGCATTCCATTGTTACGCTACACCGGGCGAAGGCAGGTCGGATAAGATCATGCTCAAGCGAAGAATCTACGCGCCCGCGGGGAACGCAGGCAAGAACACGAAAAGAACGCGAATATAAAGTCAGGACAGAAGACGAGCAGAACGCGACATGTTGCAACCAGCTGGAACAGCGACCGCAGAAGCGTCGGTCAAGGACACGACGACGCAGACCTTTGTCAAAGACGTCATCGAAGAATCTAAGCACCAGCCGGTGCTGGTCGATTTCTGGGCAGACTGGTGCGGTCCCTGCAAGCAGCTGACGCCAGTTTTGGAGAAGGCCGTCAAGGCGACCAAGGGTAAGGTAAAGCTCGTCAAGATGGATATCGAGAAACACCCCTCGATTCCGGCCCAGATGGGTATTCAATCGATCCCGGCGGTGATCGCTTTCGTCAACGGCCAGCCGGTCGATGGTTTTATGGGCGCGCTGCCGGAGACCCAGGTGGTCGCTTTTCTGGAGCGGCTGACCAAAGACCGCATCGGCGGCGAAGCCAAAGATTTGCTCACTACCGCCGACGCGGCGCTCGCCGCGGGCGATGCCGCCGGCGCAGCGGAGCTCTATGCGCAAATCCTTGCCGAGGACAGTTCCAACGTGCCGGCGCTGGCGGGCTTGGTGCGCTGCTACGTGCAGACCGGCGCGCTCGACCAGGCGCGGCAAACGCTCGCGATGATTCCAGCCGGAAAGCAAAACGACGCCGCCGTGGCGGCGGCGCGCGCTGCGCTCGAACTCGCCGAGCAGGCCAAAACCGTCGGGCCGATCGCCGAGCTCGAACAGAAGGTCGCCGCCAATCCGCTCGATCATCAGGCGCGCTTCGATCTTGCGCTTGCGCTCAACGGCAAAGGCCGCCGGCTCGACGCGCTTGAACATCTCTTGGCGATCGTCAAACGCGACCGCAAATGGAACGATGACGGCGCGCGCAAGCAGCTTGTGCAATTTTTCGACGCCTGGGGGCCGACCGATGAAGCGACGATCGAAGGCCGTAAGCGGTTGTCCTCGGTCCTGTTCGCTTAAAAGTTTGCGCCGGTCTGCGGAGACGACGATACTGCAAGCCGTTTTATCGATGCGGTGAGTTTCGGTGCCGTCGCAGGGCGGAGTGCGACATGCCGATGAACGCGATCTACAAAGGGCCGGACGCGCTGCCTGATGTGATTCCGGTGTTCCCGCTGCCGGGCGCGTTGCTGCTGCCCAGGGGGCAGATGCCCCTGAACATTTTCGAGCCGCGCTATCTGGCGATGATGGAGGACGCGTTGCGTTCTTCGCATCGGATGATCGGCATGATCCAGCCCGATCCGGCGCATCCAGGCGCCGATGCGAACAAGCCGAATTTGTTCAGGATCGGCTGCGTCGGCCGCGTCACCCAATTCGCCGAGAGCGGCGACGGCCGCTATCTGATCCAACTCACCGGCATTGCCCGCTTTCGCATCGAGGAAGAATTGCCGGTCAGCACGCTCTATCGGCAATGCCGCGTCAGTTATCGGCCGTTCGTTGACGATTTCGTTGCCCGCAAGGGCGAGGAACAGGTCGATCGCAAGGCGCTGTTGCGCGCATTGACTGAATTCCTCAAAGCCAACAATCTCAAGGCGGATTGGGAGGGCATCGAGAACGCGCCCAATGAAGCTTTGGTCAATGCGCTGGCCATGATGTCGCCGTATGACGTCGCCGAGAAACAGGCCATGCTGGAAGCGCCAGACTTAAAGACCCGCGCGGAAATCCTGGTCGCGGTCACCGAGATCGAGCTTGCCAAAAGCAAGACGCCGGGCGAAACACCGTTGCAGTAATTGCTTCTCCTCAAGGAAGATCTTTCGATTTAACTGGAGCTGATGATGTCTGATCGTCCGGCCGAGAGCGTCGATCCCAAATTGCTCGAGATCCTGGTCTGTCCGCTGACCAAAACGCCGCTCGAATACGACGCGGAGAAACAGGAATTGATCTCGCGTGCGGCGAAGCTTGCTTACCCGATCCGCGACGGCATTCCGATCATGCTGCCGGAGGAGGCGCGACGGATCGATTGACAATCGTGCGTCACCCGCGGGTCCATGCTGAATCGCCGAAATCGCGGCTTAGTCGCATGGATTGCCGGATCAAGTCCGGCAATGACGACTCAAAATGAGGAGGGAGAACCGTGATCAAGATCTGGGGCCGTAACACTTCGTCGAATGTGCAGAAGGTGATGTGGGCGATCGGCGAGCTCGGCCTGCCACATCAGCGCATCGATATTGGCGGACCATTCGGCAAAAACCAGGAGCCCGCCTATCTCGCCATGAACCCGAACGGACTCGTGCCGACGCTCGAGGAAGAGGACGGCTTTCTGTTGTGGGAATCAAACACCATCGTTCGCTATCTCGCCGCCAAGCACAAAGAGCCCATGCTCGAGCCGGCGGATTTGCGCAAACGCGTGCTGGCCAGCAAGTGGATGGACTGGCAGCTCAGCGTCGCCGGCCCGGCGATCTTCGGATGCTTCTGGGGCCTTATCCGCACGCCGCCGGAAAAGCGCGATCACGCCGCAATCGAGGACTCGAGAAAGAAGACGACCGCGGCGATGACGATCATGGACCAGCAATTGGCGAAAACCGCCTACCTCGCCGGCGATGGATTCTCATACGGCGATATTCCGGTCGGCATCATTGCTTACCGTTATCGCCAGCTCGTGCCGGAGCGCCCGGCGCTCGCCAATTTCGAGCGCTGGTATGCGGCGATTGCAGCGCGCAAAGCGTTCAAGGATCACGTCGCGGCTGTGCCGTTGACCTAGCGCATGATCTCGAAAAGTGGGAACCGGTTTCCCGCCTGCGCGAAGCCTCGCCGATCGCGACTCCTTGCATTCGACGCTTCGGCGGACGAAGCCAGGTCGGACAAGATCATGCGCCAAGAAAATATTCATTCCGCGGCGGCGCGGGCGCCGGCCGAACGCGCCGAGACGATGTAATCCATCGCCGCCTGGACGCCGCCCTTTTTGTGCGGAATGCCGGCGAGTCCGAGCGCCATTTCGGTCGCGGCCAGCGCGCCGACCTGCCAGCCGTCATTGACGTCGCCAAGGTGCCCGATGCGGAAATATTTCTTGGCATAGGGCCCGAAGCTGGCGCCGTAGGAAATATTGAACATGTCGAGCGCCAGGTTGCGGAAAGCGTCGGCGTCGTGGCCGTCCGGCAGCAGCACCGCGGTGACCGTCGGCGAATAATATTTCGGATCGCGGCAGAGGATTTCGAGCCCCCAGGCGCGCACGGCGCGGCGGGTGGCTTCGGCAAGGCGCGCGTGCCGCGCGAATACGTTGTCGAGGCCTTCCTCGTGCAGCATCTCGATCGAAACCGCGAGACCCTGCAGCATCTGCGTCGCCGGCGTGTAGGGAAAGAAGCCGATCTTGTTCATGGTCAGCATCTCGTCCCAGGCCCAGAACGACTTCGGCAAATTCGACGTTTTCGCTGCGGCGAGCGCCTTGTCGCTGATCGCGTTGAACGACATGCCGGGCGGCAACATCAGGCCCTTTTGCGCGCCGCCAATCGTGACGTCGACACCCCATTCATCGTGCCGATAATCGGTCGAGGCCAGCGACGATATGGTGTCCACCATCAGCAGTGCCGGATGGCCCGCGGCATCGATCGCTTTGCGGATTGGCTCAATCGGCGACAGGCAGCCGGTCGCGGTCTCGTTGTGCAGCACGCAAACCGCTTTGATTTCACGCGCCTTGTCCTTGCGCAGATACTCTTCGACTTTGCCCGCGTCGGCGCCGGTGCGCCAATCGCCGGGAATGAACTCGGGCTTCAGCCCGAGTTTCTGCGCCATCACTTTCCACAGCGTCGCAAACTGGCCGGTTTCGACCATCAGCACGCGATCGCCCGGTGACAAAGTATTGACCAGTGCCGCCTCCCAGGCCCCAGTGCCGGTCGCGGTATAAATGATCACCGGCTTCGTGGTCTTGAAAATCGTTTTGATGCCGTCCAGGCACCGTTTGGCCAGTTTGGCGAATTCGGGACCGCGATGATCGATGATCGGGGTATCCATCGCCCGCAGCACGCGGTCTGGCAGCGGCGTCGGCCCCGGAATCTGCAAAAAGTGACGCCCAACGGCGCGCGACGAATTCTGCGGCATTTTCGGCACTCCTGCGGACGGATGGACAAAGCCGGATGGAATTAGCCGGATAGTCAAAGAGCCGGATCGTAAAGAGCCTTGGGCGCGCGTCCGAGGCGCTCGCGGCTTGTGGCGTTGAATAGCGAATGCGACATTCGGGTCAAGCCCCGATCCCTCGTCACGGCTGGCGCGCCGATGCGCGCGGGCAATCGCCCAAACAAAAGAAGGAGACGGCCTTGGCGGCGACGCTGTTGCCAGCGCTCGAAAAAACGCTCGAACGGCGGCTCAAGGCGGAGCAAACGGGCGATGTGCGCTTCGACGCGTTCACGCGCGGGCGCTACGCCACCGACGCCTCGCACTATCAGATCATGCCGCTCGGCGTGGTCGTGCCCCGCTCGGCGGCCGACGCCGAACAGGCGCTGGCGGTTTGCCGGGCCGACGGCGTGCCGGTGACGCCGCGCGGCGGCGGTACCTCGCAGGCCGGCCAGACCGTCAACCGCTCGGTGATCCTCGATTGCTCGCGCTATCTCAATCGGATCCTCGAAATCGACGCCGCGGACCGCCGGTGCCTGGTCGAGCCGGGCATCGTGCTGGACGAACTCAATCGCGCGCTCAAACCGCACCGCCTGTGGTTTCCGGTCGACATTTCCACCGCCTCGCGCGCCACGATCGGCGGCATGGTCGGCAACAATTCCTGCGGTGCGCGCTCGTTGCGCTACGGCAATACCCGCGAAAATGTGCTCTCGATCGATGCCGTTCTCGCCGACGGCGCGCGCGCGCATTTCGGCCGCATGGGCGAGGCTCGGGTCGACGTGCCGCCGGCGCTCATTCGCGATCTTCTTGCCATCGCCGCCCGCGAAGCAAACGAGATCGAACGGCGATTTCCGAAAGTGCAGCGCCGGGTCGGCGGCTATAATCTCGACGCGCTCGTGCCCGGACGCAATGACGTCAACCTCGCGCATCTTCTGGTCGGCTCCGAGGGCACGCTCGCGTTTTCGACCAGGATCGAATTGAAGCTGTCGCCGCTGCTCGGACCGCGCGCGGTCGGCGCCTGTCATTTCGGCAGCTTTCATGAAGCGATGGCGGCGGCGCAGCACATCATCGCGCTAAAGCCGATCGCCGTCGAACTGATCGACCGCACCATGCTCGGGCTTGCGCGCGAGATCGCGATGTTCAAGCCGACGGTCGATGCGTTTTTGCGCGGCGATCCCGAGGCGATTCTGTTTGTCGAATTCGCCGAGGATCGCGACGAAAACGCGCGCCGGCTCAGGGCGCTTGCCGCGCTGATCGGCGATCTCGGCCTGTCGTGGGACAAAACCGGCGCCAAATGGGGCGGCGTCGTCGACGTGCTCGATCCCAAATTGCAAGCCGCGATCGGCGAAGTGCGCACCGCGGGGCTCAACATCATGATGTCGATGAAGGAGGAGGGCAAACCGATCTCCTTCGTCGAGGATTGCGCGGTGCCGCTCGAACATCTCGCCGACTACACGGCGCGGCTCACGGAGATTTTCGAGAAGAACGGCACGCGCGGGACCTGGTACGCGCACGCTGCGGTGGGCTGCCTGCATGTGCGCCCGGTCCTTAACCTGCGCCTCGACAAAGATGTGCGCGCCATGCGTGCCATTGCCGAGGAAGCCTTCGCCATGGTGCGCGCCTATAAGGGCTCGCATTCCGGCGAGCACGGCGACGGCATCGTGCGCTCGGAATTCCACCAGACAATGTTCGGCAGAGAACTGGTGCATGCATTCGAGGAGGTGAAGGACCGCTTCGATCCGCAGCATCTGTTCAATCCCGGCAAGATCGTTCGGGCGCCGAAATTCGACGATCGCGCCTATTTCCGCTACGGCGCCGGCTATCGCGCCGAGGCCATCGCCACCGCGCTCAATTGGTCGGCTTATCCCGGCGCCGGCGGCGGGTTTCAGGGCGCCGTCGAAATGTGTAACAACAACGGCGCCTGCCGCGCGCTTTCGGGCGGCGTGATGTGTCCGAGTTATCGCGTCACGCTCGACGAGCGCGACGTGACGCGCGGGCGCGCCAATACGCTCCGCCTCGCCATGACCGGGCAGCTCGGTCGGGATGCCCTTACGTCCAACGAGATGGCGGAGACGTTGCGGCTTTGCGTCTCCTGCAAGGCCTGCCGCCGCGAGTGCCCGACCGGCGTCGACATGGCGCGCATGAAGATCGAAGTGTTGCGGGCGCGGGCCCAAAAGTTCGGTCTGTCGCTACAGGACCGGCTCGTCGGCTATCTGCCGCGCTATGCGCCCTACGCCGCGCGTTTGCATTGGCTGTTGAATTTACGCGACCAGCTCCCCGGCGCCGCGGCCCTGTCGGAGGCGATCGCGCAATTTGCCGCACAGCGTCCGCTACCGAAGTGGCGAAAGGATTTCTTCCGTGACGACCAGCGGCTTTTCGCATTGGCCGGCAAGCCGGCGCGGGGAGAAGTCGTCCTGTTCGCCGACACATTCAATCGTTACTTCGAACCGGAAAATATTCATGCGGCGATCGCGGTGCTCGCGGCCGGCGGCTACCGGATTCATTTGGCGCAGCCGCCAAACGGCGACCAGCCGCTGTGTTGTGGCCGCACCTTCCTCGCGGTCGGCAAGACCGATGCGGCGCGACACGAGGCAGAGCGCACGCTGGCCGCGTTGGCGCCGCATCTGGCGCAGGGCCTGCCGGTGATCGGGCTTGAGCCCAGTTGCCTGTTCAGCTTCCGCGACGAAATTCCGGCGCTGCTCAAAAGCGACACGGCGAGAGAGGCCGCCGGCCGGGTCGTGCTGCTCGAGGAATTCCTGGCCGCCGAAGCGGCCGCCGGGAGACTCGATATCAAGCTTATGCCGGCAAAAAAGCGCGCTCTATTGCACGGCCATTGCCATCAAAAATCGTTCGGTGCGATGGGCGCGGTCGAGACAACGCTCAAACTCATTCCCGGCCTTGACGTGGCAACGATCGAGTCGAGCTGCTGCGGCATGGCCGGCGCCTTCGGCTACGATGCCGAGACGATCGACGTTTCCCGCGCAATGGGAGAGCTATCGCTGTTGCCAGCGGTGCGTGAGGCGCCGAGCGACGCCATCATCGTCGCCGATGGCACGTCATGCCGGCAGCAGATTCGTGACGGAACCGGCCGCGAAGCGGTCCATGTGGCACGCGTGCTGGCGATGGCGCTGCCGGCAATGCGTGAATGAACAGTGCGGGATAACACCCGCTACGCCTCGCGACTCAGCGCACTTTCATGCCAGCGGCGCAGCGCCAGATGGTTCACAAAAGACAGCACGTAAAAAATCGCGATTCCGGCAATCGACAGCAATAATAGCGCGGCGAACATGCGCGGGATATTGAGGCGGTATCCGGATTCGGCGATGCGATAGGCGAGCCCAGAACCGGCGCCGGCCGAGCCGGCGGCGATCTCCGCCACCACCGCGCCGATCAGCGACAATCCGCCGGCGATCTGCAAGCCGCCGAGGATGTAGGGCAGGGCCGAAGGCAGCTTTAGATGCCAGAGGACCTGGCGTCGCGATGCGCCATAGAGCGTAAACAGGTCGGAGAGATTGCGATCCACCGAATGCAGGCCGAGCGTCGTATTCGCCAGCACCGGGAAAAAGGCGACAATCCAGGCGCAGGCGAGCACGGCCAGCGGCTGCGGCAGATAGATCAGCAACAGCGGGGCGATCGCGACGATCGGCGTCACCTGTAGAATAACGGCGTAGGGATAAAGCGAATATTCGAGTAGCCGCGACTGGTTGAACAAAAGCGCAAGCCCGACGCCGCCAAACGCCGCGAGCAAGAAGCCTTCCACCGTCGTCACCAGCGTGACGAGAAGCGACTGCGACAGCAATTCCCAATCGTCCACCAGCGTGCCCACGATCAAACCGGGGCCGGGAAGCACATAGGGCGGAATATGATTGATCCGCACGATCGCTTCCCAGATCAGGAGCACGAGCGCGAGGACCAAGATCGGCAGCGCCATCCGCAGCACACGATCGCGCCGCTCTTGGCGCCGCTCTTGGCCGGTTTGCGTGGCGTTCACGCCTGATCTCCTGCCGGCTTGTCGTCGATCATCGCTTGTGCCAGCGCCGTGGAAGCGCGGCGGCAATACGCGGCGTATTCAGCCGAGGTGCGGAAGTTCTGATCGCGCGGATAGGGCGCTTCGATCGCGAGTTCGGCAGAGACCCGGCCCGGCCGCGCGGTCAGCACCAGGATGCGGCTCGACAGATAGACCGATTCGAACACCGAATGCGTGACGAACACGACCGTGGTTCCGGTCGCTTGCCAGACCTGTAACAGATCGTTGTTGAGCTTGAAGCGGGTGATCTCGTCGAGCGCGGCGAACGGCTCATCCATCAATAGAAGCTGCGGTTCGGTGACCAGCGCGCGGGCGATCGAGACGCGCATGCGCATGCCGCCCGACAATTCGCGGGGAAAAGCTTTCGCGAATTTGGCGAGACCGACTCGATCAAGCGCGCCGCTCACTCGCTTGGCGATGGTTTCGGCGGGTACGCCCTTGAGCACCAGCGGCAGCGCCGCATTGTCGAATACGCTGGCCCAGGGCATCAGCGTCGGTTCCTGGAATACGAATCCGATCCGGCTTGTCTGATCGGCCGCCATTGCCTGGGCCAGCCATTCGACGCTGCCTTGGCTTGGTGGGCTTAAGCCCGCGATGATCCGCAGCGCCGTCGACTTTCCGCAGCCCGACGGACCAAGAAGGGAAAGGAATTCGCCGGCGCGAACGTCGAAATTCAGATTCGAGAGCGCCAGCGTGCCGTTCGGAAACGCCTTGCTGACCCCGTGCAGCGCCAGCAATGAAGACGCAATTTGTGATTTGAAAGCTGGCGGCATTATTGCTTCGGCCGCAGATCGAGCCCGACTTTTTTGTTCACGAATTGCAGCGTGTAGCCTTTGCGATAGTCGAGACTGGGCTTGGTCACGCCAGCCCGCGCCATCTCGTCAAAAAAATCCTTCATCCGAGCGTCGGTCATGGCGCCGACGCCAAGCGTCAGTGCATCACCGGAGTCGACGATACCGTATTTCTTCATGGCGGTAACGCAATAGGCCAAGAGGTCGTCGGTCATTTCCGGATTTTGTTTCTTGATCAGCGCATTGGCGGTGCTGTTGTTGCCGTACAGATAATTGTACCAGCCGATGATCGATGCATCGACAAAGCGTTGCACCAGGTCCGGTTTTTTGTCGACCAGTTCGCGCCGCGTCTCGATGAGCGTCGAATAGGCTGAGAATCCCTGGTCGGCAAGCAGAAAGGCCTGCGGCGTGAAATTCGCGGCTTTGGCGATGGCGAAGGGCTCCGAGGTCACATAGCCCTGCATCGCGCTTTTGTTGTTGGCGAGAAACGGCTGCGGATTGAAGGTGTAGGGCCGTACCTGCGCATCGGTAAAGCCGTAATCGGCTTTGAGCCATTGGTAAAAGGTCGACACGCCCTCTTTGGAGATCAACAGCGTGAGCTTCTTCAGATCGGCGAATTTGTCGATGCCTTGGTCCGGGTGCGCGATCAGTACCTGCGGATCCTTCTGAAACATCGCGGCTACTTCGATCGTCGGCACGTTTTGCTCGACCGCGTCGAAAGCCTGCAGCGTGTTGGCGCTCAGAAAGAAATCGATTTTGCCGACCGGCAGCAGTATGCGGTTGTTGACGTTCGGCCCGCCCGGCACGATGGTGACATCGAGGCCATATTTGCGATAGGTGCCGTCCGCCAGCGCCTGATAGAAGCCGCCGTGCTCGCCTTCGGCGACCCAATTGGTGCCAAACGAGACCTTATCAAGCGCCTGTGCCGCCGCCGGCGAGCTGGCCGCACCGGCGAGCGCAACACCTATCGATGCAATCCGAAACGCAATCGCTAGCGGCATCCGTTGCTCCTGTTCGCGGCAGACGCGACAATAGAGCATGCTCGCAGCAGGGTCGAAACTCATTATCACCATGGCCGCGACGCTGGGAATTTTGGCCGCTGGCTAGGCGCG
>DASSXN010000157.1:0-55777 GCA_035703785.1 Xanthobacteraceae bacterium | reverse complement strand
GATCGATGTTGGAGAGAAATTCGCGAAAATTCAGAACTACGCCCTTGGGTTTGGCGCTGGTCCCGGAGGTGAACAGGATCACGGCGTCGTCTTCCGGCGAAGTTGCGGTTTCCGACTCGCAAGGCGTCGCGCGCGCCAGTTCGCCAAACAGCGTGCCGGCGCCCGGCGCGTCGTGGCGTCCAATAGCAAGCCGCGGCGCGTCGGCGCTTGCCAGCGCTTCATCCAGCCGCAAACCGTCTTGATAGAGAATGAGCTTCGGTTTGAGGCGATCGAGAATGCTGCCGAGCTGATTGCGGTTCATTTCCACATGAACGGTGCAGACCGTCGCACCCGCCGCCATGACGCCGAAATAGCACAGCAATTGCTCGATCGAATTGTCCGCAAGCAGCGCGACCCGATCGTTCGGCCCGATGCTGCGGCGCTTAAACCACGCGGCGAAACGGCCGCCGAAGTCGCGCAAGCGCGCATAATCGACCGCGCGCCCGTCGTCGGCCGCAATGACCCACGGCTTTTGCGGCGAACGCGCGGCCGCGCGGGCGATCCAGTCTTGCAAAAGCTTTGAGCCGGAAGCGTCGTGCATGCTAGGATAGAGCCAATAATTCCTTAGCATTATAAGTATTTTGCCGGCGGGAGAAAGTCACGTGGGCGTTGGCGCAAATTTGCAATGGCCCGATCTGCCATACACGGCATGGAGCGATACTTGCGAAACGCTGCTCTTATGGACGCAGATCGTCGGCAAGGTGCGGATCGCGCGCACGCCGCTGATCAATCATTGGTGGAATGCAACATTCGACGTCACTTCGCGCGGACTGATGGCCCAGGCTATGGCCTATGGTGAACGCACCTTCGATATCGTTTTCGACTTTGCCGAACATCGGCTTCGTATCGAGACGAGCGACGGCCGCGCCGAAGTGCTCGTGCTTGAGCCGATGACGGTTGCCGATTTCTACGCCGCCGTCACGGGGGCGCTGCACCGCCTCGATATCGACGTGCACATCTGGACCATGCCGAGTGAGATTGAGAACGCGATTGCCTTCGAGCAGGACCGCACGCATCGGCAATATGATCGCATCTACGTCAAAAGGTTCTGGCAGGCTTTGGTGCAGGTCAACCGCGTCTTCACCGAATTCCGCGCTCGCTTCATCGGCAAAGCGAGCCCGGTACACTTTTTCTGGGGCGGGCTTGATCTCGCTGTCACGCGGTTTTCCGGCCGCACCGCGCCGCCGCTCAAAGGCGAAACACCGAATGTCGCCAAGTGGGTGATGGACGAAGCCTATTCACACGAAGTCTCGAGCTGCGGCTTCTGGCCGGGCAATGGCGGCTATGGCCGCGCCGCGTTTTACGTTTATGCCTATCCGGAGCCGGCCGGTTACGGCGACACCAGGCTGAAGACCGCCGCAGCTTCTTACGAGAAAGATCTGGGGCAATTCATTTTGCCCTATGACGCCGTGCGCCAGGCGAGCGATCCCGACGCGCTGCTGCTTGGCTTTTTGCAGGAAACCTATGAGGCCGCGGCCGAGCTTGCGAAATGGGACCGCAAGGCGCTGGAGCGGCCAGCCCGTTAGAGCATGTCCGAAAAGTGGATACCGGTTTTCGGAAAAGATCATGCTCCAACGATAAGCTAAAGCGAAATGTCGATTCAAGCACAAGTCATTTCGCTTTAGGGCAGTCTGATAAACTCGTGGTATGGATACCGTGCATGAATCATTGGATGGCGCGCGGGACGATATTCTACGCAGTCGTGGTGGCGGTGGCGCTCGCCGTGATGGGCGTCCCAGGCATTGGGGCGCAGACATTAACAGAGCCCAATTCCAAGCCGAAATTGTCTCAGCCATCAGGCCTGGCGAAACCCGAACCCACTAGGCGGACGAAGTCCTGCAGCGCTTTTGGCGCGGGGTTTGCGCAAGTTCCGGGCACCGATACGTGCGTCAAGATCGGCGGCTATGTAACGATCGAAGGCACGGTTAACGGTCGCTGATCTCGGTCCAAAGCGGGCCATAACGATCTGCGCTGATATTTTAATTCCCGCTTAGCTCGCGCCGTACCAGCGCCGCGCCGTCGGCCATGGCCTTCATTTTGGCGAAGGCAATCGCGCGCGGCAGATATTTCATGCCGCAATCCGGCGCCACCACGATCCGTTCCGGCGGCACGACGTCGAGCGCGCGACGGATGCGGTCGGCGACGATCTGCGGCGTGTCGACCGTCATATCACCAAGATCGATCACCCCCAACACAATTGTCTTCGAGGGCAGTTCGCTGAGAATTTTGAGGTCGAGTTTCGGCTGCGCCGCTTCGATCGAAATCTGCTGTGCCTTGGACTGCTCCAATTCTGGCAGGAAGGAATAGCCCGACGGCTTGTCGCGCACCACCGCGGCATAGCCGAAGCACAGATGGACGGCGACGGTCCCGGTAACCCCGTCAAGCGCGCGGTTGAGCGCTTTGACGCCGTAACGGCGGGCTTTGTCGGGATGCTGCTGCATCCATGGCTCGTCGATCTGCACAACGTCCGCTCCAGCAGCAAACAGATCCTTGATCTCGGCATTGACGGCTTCGGCATAGGCCATCGCCACCGCTTCTTCGTCGCCGTAATAATCGTCTTGCGCTTGGCGGCCCATCGTGAACGGGCCCGGCACGGTGGCTTTGATCTTGCGGTCGGTATTGCTGCGCAGCACTTTCAGATCGCGCAATTCCACCGGCCGCCGGCGCCGGATTGGACCGACGATGCGCGGCACCGGAATGGGTCGTCCATTGCGATTGATCACCGTGCCGGGATTTTCGATGTCGATCCCGTCGAGCGCGGTGGCGAAGCGGTTGGAATAGCTCTCGCGGCGCTGCTCGCCGTCGGTGACGATGTCGAGGCCGGCGCGCTCCTGATCGCGGATGGCGAGAACAGTTGCGTCGTCTTGCGCCGCTTCGAGCTTATCGGGAGGCACCAGCCAGAGATCGTCGGCCCGCACGCGCGGCACTTGCTTGGACAGCTTTTCGCGGTCGATCAGCCATTCCGGCTGCGGGTAGGAGCCGACGAGCGTGGTAGGCAGCAGCATTTGCATGCCCTCATTCATCGACTACCCGCGAAAACACGACTTTTCCCTCGCCCGGAAATAGAGAGGGTTACCCCATCCCGTTCGGGGGAGATGGGGAATTTGGTAATCGGTGTGCAATTCCCGAGTGGCGTTTCTGCTCTACGGGCAAACTTAGCCTGACGCCCTCTCATAGGGATAGATGACGCTGCCGGTCTTCTGGTCAGCAGGCGTGAGCACGGTCTGGTAGCTCATGCCGCGCCAGGTATCGAGGTTCGCATTCTCGGTGATGTCGTGATACTGGACCTGCATCACTCCGGATTTGGTCCATTCGCCGTCCTTGCCGAACTTGATCTCGGGATTCATGATTGTGCTGACGGCATGCGTGCGCAGGTAATCGGCGATCATGTCGTCGTTGACGCTCTTGGTGGCCTCGACCGCCTGTTGCAGCACCTGGAAATAGGCGTAACCCCAGCCGCCGAGATAATAGCCGAGTGGATCGATGCCAGAAGCGCGGGCCTGGTACTTTTTGAAGAAGTCCGCGGCTGGCGCCATCAATTTCGACGTCGGCACCCAGAACTCGTAATTCACGATGCCGTTGAGCTTACCTTTGAGCTTGCTTTTGATGGCGGTGTACTGGATTCCGACCATGCCGCCGCCCATCATTTTCGGCTTCAAGCCCAGCTCGCTGGCGGTCTGCACCATGCCAACCGAGGTGTTTGGATAGGAACAGATCACCACCAGATCCGGATTGGTCGCCTGAATGGCGCGGATGATCGGCGAGAAATCGGTCGTATTCGGCGGATAGGTTCTATCGTAGACAGTCTTGAAACCGTACTTGTGAACGTTGTCGCGGGCGCCATCGGCGGCGTTGCGTGAGAACTCGGCATCCTCGGCCGTAATTGCGACGGTTTGCGGCTTCGGGTTCTGCGCCGCCGCAATTTCGAAGAAACCTTCGGTGAACGAAGCCTTCGGCGTGGGGCCAGACGGCAACATCGAGAAATATTTTGGATAGTGAAAATCATGGTTGGCGTCGAGCGCGAACAACCCGATGAACACTTTGCCCCTGGGCATGACAGCCGGAAGCGCCGGCGCCACCATATTCGTCCCATACGGTCCGATGACCAGGTCGACTTTGTCGACATCGATCAACTTCGTATAAATGCCGGGCACCGTCGAAGGATTGGTCTGATCATCGTAATAGACGAGCTGCACAGGCCGGCCGAGTAGACCGCCCTTGCTGTTGATTTCCTGCTCCCAAATCTGTGCGCCGAGCAGCGCCTGCTGGCCGGCCCCGGCAAGCGCACCAGTCTGCGCCATGCTAAAGCCGATCTTGATCGGCGACGCGCCCTGCGCAAAAGCGGCCGGCGAGCCCAATGCTGGAGAAAAGGCCGGGGAAATCACAGCGGCGCTAATGCCGGCGTTCAGCTGGCGCCGGGTGATGCGATGGATCATGTTTTCCTCCCAAAAAGCGCTGGTTCTATATCTTGAGCCTGACCGGCCGCCCGAACAGGCATGACCCGCCAGTGTCGGGCCGTAGCATGCCCTTCTTTGCAAAGCCTGAAAAGAGAGCGGCCGCCAACGTGGCAATCTGCCCGAGGCGTCTTTGGCGCCCCTAAGCGTGATCCCGAAAAGTGGACACCGGTTTCCCGCCTGCGCGAAAGCCGTGCTAGCCACAATTACTCTCGTGTGACGCTTCGGCGGGCGAAGGCAGGTCGGAAAGGATCATGTTTAGACAATAGGCTAAACCGAAATACCGAACCGAATTAAAGCTATTTCGCTTTAGCGGGGGGATTGACGATTTATACCGAAACAGTATCGCCTTAGGCGTCTTGGTGTGGGCTGTTGCCGGCCGAAATTTGGTCTTGAATCAACTGGAGCGAAAGCCAGTCGATGATCGCGCTGTCGGTTAACGGAAAAACCTGCAATCTCGACGTGGAGGACGACACCCCGCTGTTGTGGGTGCTGCGCGACACGATGGGGTTGACCGGGACCAAATATGGCTGCGGTATTGCGCAATGCGGCGCCTGCACCGTGCTGATCGACGGCGTTCCCACTCGATCGTGCCAAGTGCCCGCAGGGGGTCTTGCGGGGCGAACCGTCACTACGATCGAGGCGCTGGCGCAAAATGGCCAGCTGCATCCGGTCCAACAGGCGTGGATCGATCTCGACGTGCCGCAATGCGGCTATTGTCAAAGCGGAATGATCATGGCGGCGGTCGCGCTGCTGCGCGACAAGCCGAAGCCGACGGATGCCGATATCGATGCGGCCATCACCAATATCTGCCGCTGCGGCACCTATCAGCGGGTGCGGGCCGCGATCCACGCCGCGGCCAAGGCCTAGGGTCAAAACTCATTATTTACGCGGCCGCGACGCTGGGCGAAAGGCCCGCGTCCCTTCGGGTTGCAGCGAAAATCGCCGCCGGGTTCGTCGAAGGGCTTGACCGTATGGCCGATACGCTCTTCGCCCTTCTCCTGCCCGGCGAGCAATTTTGGCTGCAACGCGGCTCGCGGAAATAATGAGTTTTGATCCTAGAAGGCCTAACGCATGATCGCGCCGCAGCGATGAACGAGGCCAGGGGCAAATCACCGCCGGCGGGACGCTATGCCAAGCGCGCCTGGCAGTCCGACGTCATCGTCGATCTGATCAAACACTATGGTTTTCCGTATATTGCGCTCAATCCGGGCGCGAGCTATCGCGGCCTGCATGACTCCCTGGTCAATTACGGCAGCAACGATCCGCCGCTCTTGCTCTGTCAGCACGAGAAGATCGCGGTGCAGATCGCGCACGGCTACGCCAAGGCGACCGGCAAGCCAATGGTCGCGATCGTGCACGATGTGGTCGGCATGCTGCATGCCACCATGGGAATCTACTACGCCTATCTCGATCGCTGTCCGGTCTTTGTTATCGGCGCCACCGGCCCGATGGACGAAAGCCGGCGCCGGCCGTTCATCGATTGGATCCACACCGCCAATGTCAATGGCGAGCAGCTTCGTCATTACGTCAAATGGGATTATCAGCCGGCGAGCATCGAGGGCGTGCCGGATTCGTTTGCGCGCGCCTATGCCGCAATGATGACCGAGCCGCAGGGCCCGATCTACATGTGCTACGACGCCTGGCTGCAGGAGCAGCCGCTCGAGCGCGACGTTGCGCTGCCGAAGCCGTCGCACAATAAAGTCCCGGCGCCCATGGCCGCGGATCCGGCGGCGCTCGCTGCCGTGGCGGAGCGTCTGTTGGCTGCGAACTATCCGGTGCTAATGGCCGAATATGTCGCGCGCGGCGCGAGCGGCTTCGACCATCTCGTGGCGCTGGCCGAAACTGTCGGCGCCGCCGTGTTCGATGTCCATGCGCGGCTCAACTTTCCCAATCGCCATCCGCTCAATCTGAGCTGCGACAAGGAAATGTTCCGCGATGCCGATCTGATCGTCTCGCTCGACACCCGCGATTGGGAGAAGTCGACGCACTTTATCGAACGAACCGAGCGCCGGGCGGTGCCGCACTACCCGCCGCATTGCGAGATGATCGAGATCGGCTTTGGCGAAATAAACTTAAGCAAATGGTCGATGGACTACACGCGCATGCCGGCGTGCAGCCTGCGCGTGCTCGGTGACACCGCCACTGCGATCCCGGCGCTGACGCAAGCGTGCCGGGAACGGATTGCCAAAGACCCGCGGCTTGCCGCGCGCATTGCGGAGCGAGCCGACGCGGTGCGCGCAAAGCACGACAGCTTGTTTGCGTCCTGGGGCGAACAGGCCAAAACGGATTGGGACGGCGTGCCGATCACGCTGCCGCGGCTCGCCAGCGAGATCTGGAACGTTATCAAGCGCGAAGACTGGGTGCTGACCGCAAACACGCTGCAGGATTGGGCCTACAAGCTGTGGGATTTCGACAAGCCCTACCGCCATCCCGGCCAGGCGCTCGGCACCGGCACCCAGATCGGCATCTCACTCGGCGTCGCGCTGGCGCATCGCGGCAGCGGGCGGCTGATCGTGGATATTCAGCCGGACGGCGATCTATTGTTCGACGCGGGCGCGCTGTGGAGCGCCGCCAAGAACAACATTCCGCTTTTGGTCGTGATGTACAACAATCGCGCTTATTACAACGATTGGGAACACCAGATTCACGTCGCGCAGCATCGCGGCACACCGGTCGAGCGCGCCTATATCGCCCAGGACATTGCCGGACCCGATCCGGATTTCGCCGCGATGGCGAAAAGCATGGGCTGGTACGCGGAAGGGCCGATCGAGAAGCCCGGCGACATCGCGCCGGCGCTGCGCCGCGCCATCGCCAAGGTGAAAGCCGGCACGCCGGCGCTGGTCGATACGATCGTGCGGCCGCGGTAAGCGCCGCAGGCGAAGACAGCGAGGCTATCTATATTCTGAGCCGGTCGGCAGCAATTCGGCCGTATGCGCGTTGCGATAATTCCTGTTCGCATAGTCCATCATGTCGGCGGCCGTCAGCTGCCGTTGCGCAAACAGGTTTCCCGAATCGACGGTGCTGGTGATGGCATCGAGAAGCGCAATCGCATCCTCACGCTGACGAATTGGCGCGTGCGGCTCAACCGCGGCAAGCTTCGTTGCGGCAGGCGGGTGCGCCGTCTCGGGTGCTGGCTTGGGTGCTGGCTTGGGCGCTGGCTTGGGCGCTGGCATGGGGATTTCCGCCATCGCCACTCGCGCTGTTCCGGTAGCGCGCTTATCCGCCGTCATTACCCGAGGACTTCCGGCGCTGCGGGCTTGCGCCATCGTCACAGGAGGTGCGGGGTTGGCGTATGCCAGCGCCGTTATGGAAGCGGTTGTGGCAGGCGTGTGCGCTTGCGCTGTCACCACAGCGGGCTCGGCCGATACTCTGGCGATTTCGCTCTTCACCAGATCGCGAAATTCCGAACTGAACTGCGCGCCGGGATGGGAGTCGTTGTTGGCAATGTATTCGATGTTCGGACCGATGAGCTTCTTCGATCCCATACCGCCAAAGGTCATCAAGGGATCTGGATTATAGACTTCGATCATCCTGCCGACGCGTCCGGTCACGGCCGGATTCCAGCTCAGCATCGAGGGCTGAAGCGCGATGACGGCGTCGATGTATTTCGCCTTGTTGGCGACAAAGACGGAACTGTTCGCACCCAGACTGTAGCCAATGACGATGGTGCGTGTTCCTGGCGGCTGACGTTCTAAGTCGTCGACCAAGGCCGGCCAATTTTGATGCAAATAGGTGTTGACCTCGACATCCGGCATCAATTTGAGCTCGGCAACGAGTTCAACGAGCCCGATCGCCGGAAGTGGCCCGAACATCGGCCACAAGACGCCGACAAAGGTTTTCGCGAAGACCGGCGTAGAGAGCACCGAGCCCCACAAAACCAGGGCGAGGAGTAGCTTTTTCATTAAGTTCTGTCCCCCGCAGCGGCCGGTTGGCCGGCTGGCCCCATTCCCGATCAGCAGCCCAGCCCGGTAAAAACAGCGGATAATTGCGGAGATTTATGGGACGGACATAGGATTCTTTTTGGAACAAACGGTTACTTTAAGGACGAAAGGGTTAAGAACTGGCACTGCGGCAACGTTCATAACGTTCATTTCGCCCGAAGCATGGCCGGCCGATCAACGGCTTTGCGGCAAATTGGCGAGCTGCAAAGTCGCCGTGGCTGAGCCACGGGCGGCGGCAAGCTGGTACCATTTTCGCGCGTTCTCGACGTCGGGTTTGACCATGATCGCGCCGAGCCGTTTGATGACATTCGGATCATAGGTCGAGCCGAGCGCCAGCGCCGCTTCGGCGCTGCCGGCGTTAGCGGCGCGCTCAAACAGCACGCGCGCCGCGGCGAAATCGCCGTCGTTGAGCAGATTTTTGCCGCGCCTGATCAGCGTATCGATTTCATTTTCATCGAGCACAACTGCGGGCTTGGCGACGCTCGGCGGAGGGAGTTGGCCCGGAGCGACTTGGCCCGGAGCGACTTGGCCCGGAGCGACTTGGCCCGGAGCGGACGGGGGCGCCGGATTTGTTGCGGGTTTCGGGTCGGTTGCCGCCGGATTGGTGTCGGCGGGTCGCGGCGCCAGCTCGTTCGCGGCCGGTGCCGGCGCTAGCTTGATATTTGCTGATGATACGGTCGGCGTCGGAATGGATGCGATCTGTTGCGCCGGCGCTGCGGGCTCGGCTGCTGTTTCCGATTTTGCCGGCGGTGCGGTGACCGTCTGTCCCTCTGCAAGCTGCGGCGGTGTCGCGGCTGCCAGCTGTGCCTGTGGTGTCTGCAGCGGTGTTGCGCTGGCGACTTCTCCCTGCGCCGGCGGTGTGGTTGCGCCGGCCGATGTCTCGACGGCCAGGGCCGGTACACCGCGGGACGATTCGATCGAAGACGGCGCGTCGTCTGAGTCGCTTGCAGACGCCGAGACGCTGGCCTGCGCGATCTTGTGGGCGGTTTGTTTCGGGCTGAACAAGAACACGACGGCGGCGGCGACCATCGCGGCAATGGTGCAGACGGCGCCCAACCGCAGCATCATCGGCCAAAGATTCGACAACCCGGCCGGCGGCTCTGGAACCATTTCGGGCTCGAGTGCACGCTGGCGCCAAGGCCGATCGTCACCAAAACTGCGGCTTTCTGGGTCGTTTTGCGCCAGTTGCTCGACTCCTGCCCCGGCGCTTTGGCGAAGCGTGGCGCGAAACTGATCGCGCGCCGTCTGGTCACGTGTCGCTTGCTGACGTGCCGCCTGTTCGCGTGCCGCTTGTTCGCGTGCCCACGGCGGCGCGTAGTCCAGTTTGGACTTTGGATCCTTGTCAGGCGAGTTCATGGTTCGCCGTCTCGTGCTTCAACGCGGTTAGAAGCGACGTTGTCAGATTTGCTCCCTAACGGTGCTGTTCCTGCGCCTGCCACTGCAAAAACTTGCGAAACAAGTCTTCCCGGTCGGCATCGCTCACAGGCATCTTGGGCTGATTGCTCAGGAAGGTCTCGAACGCAGCGCGCTGTTGCTGCTTCTGCTGCTGCTGAGCCTGCATCTGCTGCTGCTGCTGAGCCTGCATCTGCTGCAACAGCTGCTCCGCCGCACTGAATCTGGTCCAGCCGGGCACCGTGGCGGCCAAATTCACGTCCCGCCATTTCGGGTGATATGGCGGATGCTGCAACGTATCCCAGCGACTGAACAGATATTCGATGAACCGTTCGACGCGGTTGTAGCGGTCCGTATTCTTCTGCCAATTGAACACGGCGAGCACTGCCGGCACCGCGATCGTGTCGATGCGGTCCTGGCCCTGGAGCAGATTTGGGTAGTCCTGCTTGGTGAACTCGCCAAGCGTGTATAGGTCCTCGAATTTCTTGGTGAACGGGATATTCACCAGGTGCAGCCCGGAGTTCTGCGGAATCTTGCCGAAGAAATCGATCGGCTTGGGGATCACGCGCGCAATGGCGTCGACCTGGCCCGACTGCAATTTCTGCAATGCCGTCGGCTGATCGATCATCACCTGGTCGACGTTGATCCCGAGCCGCTGGAACACGATCGTGCCGGTGAGGCTCGCGCCGGTGCCGGCCGGACCGAAGTTGACCTTCTTGCCGCGCAGATCCTCCAGCGACTGAACGTCGTTGCGCGCCAGAATATGCAATTCCGAGATCGGCAGCCGGATCACGTATTGAATGCGGCGCTCAAGATTGGGCGTTTTGCGCTGGGTGCGGAAATATTCGAACACGTCGGATTGGGTGACCGCCGCATCGACGCCGCGAAGGTACAAAAGATCGTCGAGATTGGACGCCGCGCCATAGGAGACGATCGGAAGAATCCGTAAGTTGTCGCCGTCGTTGAGCACCGACGCCATTTCGTCGACGAAGCGCATATAGGTGCCGGAAAGCAGCCCGCCGGCGATGCCGACGGTCCAGGCATTTTTCCTCTCGCGCAACGCAGCGTCGGTGCCTCCTTCCTGAATGGATCGAGGTATGACCTGCGCGGCGAGATTGAAGCTGAATAAACCGATCGCCAGCGCCACAACGCTGGCGAGAATGACGCGATTACGCATATACCGCCCCAAACCTTTGGAAGGCGGCCCTCGCGGGGCCGGTTCACTGCACCCTGCACAAGATCGGGAGTTATTTATGGCCGCGATCATGCAAACGCGTCGCGAATCGCCACAATTTCGTCGCGCATCTGTCCGCGTGACACATTTTTGTCAGCAGATTCATTTTTCAGAAAAATTGGGTTTTGGCGAATTGGCGACGAGAAAAAATTTGCCTCATTCTCACCAGAGTTTCCCGTTCTGACTAGAGCGTCGTCGGCATTGCGGACGCAGTTCGTTGGTCACGACGACATGATGTCGGTTGCGCCGGCGCTATTTGAAGAAAGAAGCATTTGCCGGCGCAAATCCGCCGGCAATCGGGGCGAATTGCAAAGCTAATTGCACGGGCGCGTCGCCGCATCGCGCGCAATAGCGCGAGCGCCGGTCTGTGAGGAGGGTGAAATGCTGACGAGACGAAACATCATGATATTTGCGGGCCTGCTTGCCTTGTTGGCGGGCGTGCTCACCGCGCTGGGGCTTGGCGCGATGAAGATCGCGCAAGCCGACCAGTGGCCGAGCCGGCCGATTACCATGGTGGTGCCGTTCGCCGCCGGCGGCCCAACCGATGTGGTCGGACGCATCTTGGCGGATCGCTTGAGCGATGTCCTCGGCCAGCAGGTGATCGTCGAAAACATCGGCGGCGCGGGCGGCATGAACGGCGCCCAGCGCGTGGCGCTGGCCAATCCCGACGGTTACCAGGTTCTGCTCGGCACCGTGGGCACGCAAGCCTACAATCAGACGCTGTACAAAAAGCCGCTCTACAACGCAGTCAATGACTTCGCGCCAGTGATGTTGATCGCCGAACAACCGCTGGTTTTGGTCGTGCACAAGGATTTCCCGGCGAATTCGCTCAAAAGCTTCTCCGATTACGTGAAAGCCAATGCGGCGAAACTCTCGTTCGGCTCGGGCGGCAGCGGCTCCGCGACCCATCTCGGCTGCGTGCTGCTCAACACCGCGATCAGCGTGAACGTGCAGCATGTGCCGTATCGGGGTTCGGCGCCTGCGTTGCAGGATCTGGTCGCCGGCCGCATCAATTACCTGTGCGATGCGGTGTCGACCGCGCTGCCGCAGATCAAGGCCGGAACGGTCAAGCCGCTCGCGGTGCTCGCGCGCCACAGGTCGGCAGTGCTGCCGCAGGTGCCGACGGCGGCGGAGCAAGGACTCGACGGCTTCGAGGCGAATAACTGGATCGCATTGTTTTTCCCGCGCAAAACGCCGGAACCGATCATTCGCCAACTCCATGACGCAACGATCAAAGCCATGAATGTGCCGGCGCTGCGCGTTCGCATGGAGACGATCGGGACCGATTTGGTCAGTCCCGATCGGACCGCTACCGACTATCTCAAGCACTTCGTCAGCAGCGAAATCGAGAAGTGGGCGGTGCCGATCAAAGCCAGCGGCGTCTCGGTGGATTGAGCTTTCGCCGCTGCGCTGATCCGGCGGCAGCGGTCACTCGTCTACGCTTTTCACCGGGGTTTCCGGGGTGAGCCCGGCGCGGCGTCGCGCGAAGCTCTCGCGGCCGGTCTGTTCCCATTGGCCGGCCACGGCGCGCTCGGCGAAGGTGTCCCACACCGCGTCCCAGTCGCCGAGCGAATAGCCGTGCCACGGCTGCCGTGCCGTGATCGCCGGCAGCTTCAGTTCCTCCCAGATCGCGCGTGCGCGTTCCATGAATTCGCGCTTGGGCAGCGAAATCGGCGGATCGGCAGTCTTCTGCGTGGCGTCGATCAACATGGTCGATTCCACGCCGCCGCCGCCTTCCGATTTCGGCCCATGGCCGGCAGAGCGATAAGGCGCGATGTGCACGTCTTCAATGGGATTGGCGCGATAAGCGAGCGACCAGAACACGGCGTCGAGATTGTCCGGGTCGATATCCTGGCTGACCCCGATCACGTATTTGCCGATATCGGCCTGCAGCGTCGCGGCGCCGTGCAGGGCGCGCCAGATCTCGGTGCGCGGCACGCCCGGCGCGAACTGCACGAACAAGATTTTGCGCAGGTTGCTCAAGGCTTCGTGCATGACGACGCGGCAAACGCCCTTGATCGCCAGTGTGTCGCGTAAGTGCGCGAGGTAGCGCGGCTCGTAAGCGACCCGCTTCATCACGCTGGACTCGCTCGGCGTCACCTCGCTCAGAATCGAAAGCCAGACCGGATTGCGCTTGTGCGTGATCGCGGTCACCTGCATCGACATATTGTAGCCTTCAAGTGCCACGTGCCCATGGCTCTCGCCGAACGGCCCTTCCGGTTCGAGGAGCTCGGGGTCGATCAGGCCCTCGACGACGAACTCGGCGTCCGCCGGCACGTCGAGATCGACGGTGAGCGCTTTCACAGTGCGGATCGGCGCGCCGGCGAGCGCGCCGGCGACCGCCATCTCGTCGCAATCGATCGGCAACTTCTGCGGCCCCGTGAACATCACGACCGGCGCGCAGCCGACCACGATCGCGATCGGCATCGGCTGTTTGAGTTTGCGATACTTCTGCCAATGCAGGTAACCGCCGGCGCCGCCCGGGCGGGCCGCCATGCGCACGCCGAGCCGGTCGGTCGCTTTGAGCTGCGCCCGATAGGTGCCCATATTGCGCACGCCGGTTTCGGGATCGCGCGTGATGCACAAAGTCGCCGTCAGATACGGCGCCGCATCGAAGCCCGGCGTCGAAATCGGCACCGGCAATAGTTTGAGGCCGCCGTCTTGTTTGCGCAGCGCGTCGCCGGTGATGACCACTTCCTGGCAGGCGGCGCTGGCCACGCGCGTCGGCGCGATCGGATTGGCGATGGCGCGCAGCCAGGCGTCGCCGATGTCATCAACCGATCGGCCCATGCCGACCGCGTAAATGCGTGCCGAGGCCGCGAGCGCGCCGACCGCGACCGGAACGTCATAACGGCGTCCGCGGCCGTCGACGACATTGGTGAACAAGAATGCGCGCCGTTCGTCCTCGCGCAGCCCGCCCTGAAACTGCCAGCGCACCAGCGGATGCAGCTCGCTATCCTTGTCGATAGCGCGATCGATGCGGTGGAGCAGACCTTCGGCCTCGAGTCTGCGCAAATGCTCCTGCAGGTCGAGCGGCGGACCGCTCGCGTTCACTGCTGCCTCGGCTGCGCGCTTGTCGAGCATCGACGGACTATTTGGCTTTCTGGTGCTCGGCGATGATCGGCCGCGCCACGCGGAAACAGTCGACGCCAATCGGCGCGCCGCAATAGATCAAGATCTGGGTGAGCGCGGCGCGGATTTCGTTCGGCGTCAGCCCGTTATTGAGCGCGCCGCGGACATGACTGGCAAACTCCTCCATCTTGCCGAGCGCGGCGATCATGCCGAGATTGAGAATGGAACGTTCGCGCGCCGCCAAGGTTTCGTCGCCCCAGGTCTCGCCCCAGCAATATTCGGTCAATAGCCGCTGAAAGTCGCGATTGAAGTCGTCGACGTTTTGCAGCGCGCGATCGACATAAGCCTCGCCCAACACCTTGCGGCGCTTGGCAAGGCCGATCTCATAACGTTTCTGGTCCATGCGTTTTTCCTCCTAGTTTTCACCTCCCCACCGCTTCCGCGGGGGAGGGAGTTATTCCTCTCCCGTTCCGCCCTTCCAGCGCTTGACCGTGCCGGTGTCGATACCGAACAGATCGAGCAGTCGGCCGCAAGTGTGGTTGACAATGTCTTCGACCGTGCGCGGGCGATTGTAGAATGCCGGCACGATCGGCGCGATCACCGCGCCGATTTCGGCAAGCACGGTCATGCTGCGCAGATGGCCGACATGCAGCGGCGTCTCGCGGATGGCGAGCACCAGCCGGCGCTTTTCCTTCAACACCACGTCCGCAGCGCGCGACAACAGCGAAGCGGTGACGCCGCTTGCGATCTCGCTCATGGTGCGGATCGAGCAGGGCGCAATGATCATGCCGATGGTCGGGAACGAGCCGGAAGAAATTGCCGCGCCAATGTCGGTGACCGGATAGTTCACCGAGGCGAGCGCGCGGACGTCTTTCGGCTTGTAGTCGGTCTCGTAGGCGAGCGTCATTTCCGCCGATCGGCTCATGACCAAGTGCGTCTCGATTTCGGCTTGGCGCAGCATTTCAAGAAGCCGCACGCCGTAGACGGTGCCCGAGGCGCCGGAAATCCCCACAATCAGCCGCGCGGCAGCTTTCGCCATGCCCAACCTCGGTTTATTCGACGTTTCCGCACGACTTGTGCCACGTGACGGCGGGCCGTGCCAGTAGGGTCAAGGCGCGGCGAAGTCTTCGAATTTCAGCGCGTCGAATGCGCTCATCAGGCGATCCACCGTGTCTTTCGCAAAACGCGCGCCGAGCACGCGTTCATAGGTCGCGAGATTGGCCCGCGCGGCGGCCGGCGCGCGAGCCGCGGTGCCGCGGGGAGCGGAGCGGCTGCGGGCATAGAGCGCTTCTTGCTGCAGGCGTTCCGCTTCAAGCTCGATCGCTTTGATCTTGGTGCGGAACGCTTCCTGCTTGCCGGCTTCGACCAAGGTCGGCGCGCCTTTGAGCTTGCGGCGGACATCACGGATCGGAATGATGGTGAGATCGCGCCAACCTCGAACCACTTGGTCCAGCTCTTTTATATTTTCGACCGATAATTGCCGCCCGCTTGCGGCCAGCCACAACAGAAACAGCATGAGATTGACGTCGACGCCGCAATCGTCCTGCAGCGCGATGCAGGCTTCGGCGACGCCGGCCTGCCGATAGAAATTCAACGAGAAGCGCCAGAACGGTGTGTCGGTCGGCGTATGTGTCGGTTGTTCAGTCATTGGACCGATGATTGCCGAGTAGTGACGGCGTTACGCCGTCTTGATGCCGAGCTCGGTCATTTCCTTCACATAAGCGGCGTCCATGCGCGGCGCGATGCCGTGCTTGGCCAGTTCGGCCGCGAAGATGCGACGGATTTCCGGTTTCTCGTCGACATAGTCGATCTGGTCGCCGCCGGCGCGCCGGCTGATCCAAGCCTTCGGCACGCCTTGCGCGTTGCGGACAGCGACGCCCTCATGCTTGAAGGCGAGGTAACGCGCCGGCGTCGCTCCGGTGTTGAAGTGCTGATGAAACCACATGTTCGGCGGCACGATGAGCGTACCGACCTCCCAATCGTAGCGCTGCGGCTCTTCGCCTTCGGGCCACATCAGCGAATAGCCGTCGCCCGAGAGCACGATGACATGCGCGCCCGGCCCGTGCGCGTGGCCTTTCTTGTACGTCCCGATCGGAAACTGCGAGATGTGGCTGTTCATCGAGCCTTTGGCCATGTTGAAGCGGATATGGCCGCCGCCGGCGCCGCGCTCGGTCGCGGTGACCAGCGGAATGTTGACCGCGTCTGGCACGAAATTCGTGGTCAGCAAAAAACCCTTCTGCTCGCCTTTGGAGGAAAAATAATCCGGCTCGCCGGCGAAACGGTCCTTGAAGTCGTATTTGGTGTTAAAGATGAAATCGAGGTCTTCGTAGAGATTGATGACCGGCGGCGCATTCGTCACCGCGACGTAGCGCGCCGGCTCGCGCCCCGATCCGTTGAAATGCTGGTGATGACAATTCAGCGGGATCGCAAACAGCGCGCCTTCCTTCCATTCGAATGTGATCCGCGCGCCGGCATCGTTCCAGACCGTGGTCGAGCCGCGGCCGCCGAGCACGAGAACCATCTCTTCATATAATTGCCGATGCGGCGCCAGACTCTTGCCCGGCGGAATTTCCATCACGTAACAGTCGTTCGAGGTGCGCGAGGCGTCGTGGTTGAGAAAGACGGCGCTGCCGCCGCGGCGCGCCCATGGCTTGAGCGCCACCGTGCGCAGATTGCGTACATAAAATGACGGGATGATATCGAGCCCTTCGGCCTTGACCCACCGGGTGTACGGCGTTTCCTTCTCGGTCTTGAACTTGTTGGCCAGCTCGTCGGAAACGAGCGCATTCTTTTTGGCGGTCTCGGCCATTGGGCATTCCTTATGTGTGTTGATCTAAAATCGCGCAGATCGGTCGCAAAATCTAGATGGCGTTTCCCGGACGCGGTGCAGCACGAAGTGGTGCACCGCAGATCCGGGACCGTCCCAAGCACAACGTCTGTAACGATCCCGGCTCTGCAGCGCACCACTTCACTACGCTACGTGCTGCGCTGCGCCCGGGAAACGATTGAAGGGGCGCTTTCATGCTCAGGGCGCTCGCGATGGTGGCCGTGCTCCTGCGGATGTCCATGCTCATGATCATGAACGTGGGTATGATCATGCTCGCGGTGATGCAGGCGCTGCTGCGGCCGCGGACCGCGCGGGTCTTCGCTGAACACCAGCGATTTGATCGTGACCGGCACGGTGTAGGACGGCATGCGGATCCGGCCGAGGTCGATATAGTCGAAATCCCACAGCATCACGCCGTCGATGACCAGAAGATCGCTGGCAATGTGGCATTCGTCGCGAAGGAGATGCCCAAGCGTCTGCGCCACGTCGCCGTCCAGCATGATGTAGAGCGGCAAGCGTTTGGCAATCCGCTCTGCGAGACCGCGCTTGATCCCTTCGGCGAAAGCAGAAAGCCGCGGGTAGGACGGCGGGCCGCTCCAGCGCAAAGCGAGCGCGATGTCGCGGTCGGTGTCGTCGAGCTCGAACGCGGTGATGTGATTGCGGATTGCGCGCGCGAGTTCGTCCGGATCGATCCGCTCGGCACAGCCAAACGGCGGCAGCAGCACCTGCAGATTGCGGCGCGGCAATAACTTGCCAGGCGCGGAGATGTAGCTGGTATTGCCGGAAAGCTGCACGCTGTATTCGGAAGCGCCGAGCGCGGTGGCGCGAATGCACTCGCCGGCCGGCAGCACCGGCCAGGGCAAGGCGCCGCCGTCAATGCGCGCGCGAATGGCGCGGCCGAGGCCGCGGCCGAGATCGCCGAAATCGCGATCTTCGCGCTCATAAACGAATTCGGCGACGCCGCCGGAAAACATCACCCCGTCGATGCGGCTAAGGTCGGCGATCGGATCGGTCAGGTAAAGTCGGGCGATGTCGGGCGGCAAGAGTCGCATGCGGATCGCCGTGACCAGCGCATCGGCCATTCCGTCGGCGACTTTCTGCAAATCGGCGGCATCGACAACATCGCCGCGTTGCCACGTGAAACCGGCGCGCGCGGCGTGATGTTTTCCCGCCGGATCGAGGCGCACGATCCGGCCTTGCTCGACCACCTGCAGGCGTCCCCCGATATGGATCGCGGCGGTGGCGATGACCTTGCCGTTTTCGACGAGGCCGAGCTTGGTGGTGCCGCCGCCGATATCGACATTGAGGATGCGCTTTGCCTGGTCGCTCGACACCCGCGCTGCGCCAGAGCCATAGGCGGCGAGCATCGCCTCCATGTGATGGCCGGCGGTGGCGGTGACGAACTCGCCGCCTTTCTCCGACAAGATCGCCGCGATCCTTTGCGCATTTTCGCGCCGCAGCGCCTCGCCGGTTAGGATAACCACACCGGTATCGATCTCATCGGGCGGCAGTCCCGCCGCGACATAGGCGTCGTCGATGATCGCGCCGAGGCTCGTGTCGTCGATGCGGTCCTCGTTCTGATAGGGCGTGAGCGCCACCTGCGATTGAAACAGCGTCTCGCGCGCGACGACGTAATAACGGCTGGTCAGATCCTCGGCCAGGCGCCGCAAATGCACCCGCGAGAAGATAACTTGCGTACCTGAAGATCCAATATCGATGCCGACGGTCGTCAGCGCGACATTGTCCTGCTGCCACAGCGGATTGTCTTCAACCGGGCCGTCATCATCGAAATCATGGTCGTGATCGTGATCGGCGTCGCCGCTGTGCGCGTGCGCCACCTCCCGGCCGTAGAGATGATCGGCCAAGGTGTGCGGCGCTTTGGGTTTTTCTTCTTCGGCCATCCGGTTCGCTATTTCGCGTCTTCATCCCCCGCGCCGGATCGGCCGTCAATAGTACGTCGGCGCAAATCCCAAACACGGCCGGGCAATGCGGTTTTCTGGAATTGTCGGAAAAATCGCCATGTTTATCGCGCAGCATCCGGTGTCGGACAGACGGCGTCGGCTGCGCGCGTTACGCTGTCGATAAAAATCGCCAAGTTGCGGCACCGGCCGTCGCCGCCGCGGTTCAATTAATGCTGGCCCATAGGGCAGGCGAGGCTTTAACCTTGGCATGAAACTATTTCAGCCGGTTCAAGGCTGCACTGGCGGGTCACGATGGCAAGTCGTTGAAACTCGTGGAACTTTTCCACGTCCGCGATGTTCCGCGTGGTGCGGGGAAGCGTAAAATGCGTGGTCAGGGCTCAAAGGTCGGCTCGACAAAACAAGGCTGCGAAGCCTTTACCGATATTGACCAAAGCGCGCTGGATGCGATTCCGACCGGCTTTTGTGTCTGTCGCGTCGATGGCTCGCTGGTGCGCTACAACAAGCGCGCGGTCGAATTGTGGGGCCGGACGCCACGGCTGGGCGACACCGGCGAATTCTCAGAAATCAATTTCCGCCGGTACACGGCGCAAGGCCTGCCGCTGCCCTTTGCCGCCAGCCCGGTGGCCGTGGCGCTGCGTAGCGGCGTGCCGGTGCGCGGCGTGGAGCTCTTGATCGAGCGGCCGGACGGTTCGCAAGTCCCGGTCCTGATGAACGCCGCGCCGCTGAAGGATGCAGAAGGACACATCGATGGCGCGATCTGCAGTTTTCAGGAGCTAACGGAGCGCAAACGCGCCGAAGAGGCGCTGCGCGCCAGCGAGGCGGAGCTGCAATCCGTCATCAATCGCACGCCGTTCATGCTGGTGCGCTGCGGGCGCGATCTGCGCTACCGCTTCGTCAGCGAAGCCTATGCCCATCTCATCGACCTTGAGCGCGACGCGGTCATCGGCAAAAGCATCGACGAGGTGATTGGCCCGCGCGGTCTGCGCACGCTGCAGCCTTTTATCGATGCGGTCTTGCAAGGCGAGACGGTCGATTTCGAATGCGACCTGGAATTTCCGCATAGCGGCGTCCGCAGGCTCGCCATTGCCTACCGGCCGGAACTCGATCCTGCCGGGAATGTCGAAGGCTGGATCGCCTCGCTCCTTGACATCACCGATCAGCGCAGCGGTGAAGAGGCGCGCCGGCAACTCGCCAGCATCGTGGAATCGTCCGACGACGCCATCGTTAGCAAGGACCTCAACGGCGTGATCGTTAGCTGGAATCCGGGCGCCGAGCGCCTGTTCGGATATTCCGCCGAAGAAATGATCGGCAAGTCGATCACCACGATTATTCCCGATCATCTCAAGGGCGAGGAACCGCAGATCCTGGAGCGCATCAGGGCCGGCGCGCGCGTCGAGCACTACGAGACGATTCGCCGCTGCAAGGACGGCCGGCTGGTTGACGTGTCGCTCACCGTGTCGCCGATGCGGGACGAACGCGGCACCATCATCGGCGCCTCCAAGATCGCCCGCGACGTGACCGCGCGCAAGCGCGCGGAAGCGGTCGTGAACAGGCGCGCCGACGAACAAGCGGCGCTGTATCGCTTCACCAACCGGCTCTATCGTGCGGAGTCGATCAAAGCCATCTATGAGGCGGCGCTCGACGCGATCATGGACGCGATGCATTGCGGCCGCGCCTCGATCCTGCGCTGCGACGCCGACGGAATCATGCGTTTCGTCGCCTGGCGCGGTTTGTCGGAAGGCTACCGGCGCGCCACCACCGGGCATTCGCCCTGGGCACAGGATGACGCCAATCCCGAGCCGGTCTGCATGACCGACATCGATCGCGCCGAACTCGACCAGCCGCTCAAGAGCATCGTCAAGCAGGAAGGCGTCGGCGCGTTCGCTTTTATCCCGCTGATGGCCGAGGGCCGGCTCGTCGGCAAGTTCATGGTTTATTACGACACGCCGCAACCGTTCGACGGCGAGGCCATGGAGCTCGCTCTGACGCTGGCGCGGCAGCTCGGCTTTGCCATCGAGCGTATGCGCGCCGAACAGGCGCGCCTAAGCATCCAGGCCGAATTGCGCATGCTCAGCGAACGGCTCGAGGAGGAAGTCGAACGCCGCACGCTCGAGCGCGATCGCATCTGGAACGTGTCGGAAGACCTGCTCGCGGTGTCGAATTTCGAGGGTTATTTCCTTTCCATCAATCCGGCCTGGACGCGGCTCCTCGGCTGGACCGAAGACGAAATCAAATCCATGCATGTCAGCGAGCTGCGCCATCCGGAGGACGCGCCGGCCTCGATTGCCGGCCGTGCCCAGCTCGCGCATGGCGCGACCACCGTGCGCATGGAAAACCGTTTCCGGCACAAGGATGGATCATGGCGCTGGCTGCAGTGGACCATGACCGCCAGCAAGGGGCTACTCTATGTCGCCGGCCGCCATGTGACCGCCGAGAAGGAAGCCGCCGCCGCGCTCGAGCGCGCGCAGCGACAGACCGCGCATCTGCAGAAAATGGACGCCATCGGCCAGTTGACCGGCGGCATCGCCCACGACTTCAACAATCTGTTGATGATCGTCAGCGGCCATGCGCAGGGTATGAAAAAACGCCTGAAGGACGCCAAGGACGTCCGCGCTTTGCAGGCGATCGAAATGGCGGCGGCGCGCGGCGAGAATCTTACGCGCCAGCTGCTGTCGTTCTCGCGCACGCTGCCGCTGAGCCCGACCGTCATCAATGCCGCAGAAGCCGTTCACGCCATTCGCGATGTGCTGGCGGGCTCCATGCACGTCAATATCCAGTTTCAGATCGACGTGCCGAAGTCGACCTGGCCGGTTTGCGTCGACAAATCCGAGCTTGAACTGGCGCTGGTGAATCTCGCGGTCAATGCGCGCGACGCCATGCCCGATGGCGGACGGATCACGATCGCGGCGGAGAACGTCCACGTCCGTCTCGGCGACTTGCCGGAAGACATCAGCGGCGATTTCGTCGCACTGAGCGTAGCCGATACCGGCAGCGGCATCCCGCCCGATCTGGTGTCCCGTGTGGTCGAGCCGTTCTTCACCACCAAGGCGCCGAACAAGGGCACCGGGCTTGGCCTGTCGCAGGTTTACGGCTTCGCGCACCGGTCGGATGGGACCGTCGCGATCACCAGCGAAGTCGGCCGCGGCACCAAAGTGACCGTGTACCTGCCGCGCAGTCACGCGGCGCTGGCGACGCCGTTGCCGCCGGACGAAGCCGACTATGCCGCGCTCGACCGGCGCACCATTCTGGTCGTCGAAGACAATGCCGACGTCCGGCGGGTTGCAGTGTCGCTGCTCGAGCAGCTCGGCTACCGCGCCATCGAGGTGGAAACCGCCGCGGCCGCGCTCGACGTCGTCGTATCGGGCAAACACGTCGACCTCGTCTTCAGCGACGTGGTGCTGCCCGGCCCGGCCGACGGCTTGGCGCTGGCGCGCACGCTGGCCGAACGCTACCCGCAGATTCCGGTGGTGCTCACCACCGGCTACACCAAAGTATTCGACGCCGATCCCGAATTCCCGGTGCTGCGCAAGCCCTACCAGATCTCGACGCTCGGGCGCGTGATCCACGATGCGCTCACTCCGGCGGTTCCGTCACCCTCGATGCTGGCGAGTTGACACCCCGACGCGCAGCCAACCGGCGTTGCCGCGATAAGGCAAACGCCCAGCTCCCAGAGTATGTGTTCCGGCAGGTCTGCCAATGTGCGGATAGTGAAAAGGCGCGGACGCCTTGCCCGTCCGCCGAGGGGCCGCTATATCGGGATGAGCGCTCGCCGCACGGCGGCGTGTTTTCGCTGGCGCATCTCGGCCCGGCGAATTGGTGGAAGTGCCTAACCTCTCAGACTTCCTCGGTTAGGGCGCATAGCTCAGTTGGTAGAGCAGCTGACTCTTAATCAGCGGGTCCAAGGTTCGAGTCCTTGTGCGCCCACCAGTCTTCGCTTGCTTCGCGAGCTCGGCAGGCAGTTCTTGTTGCCTTGATGAAACGAGCGGAGGCTACCGCGCTCATCTGTGAGGGGACTAGCCCGCCTGCTTCGGCGGGCAGGGGACCGAGCCGAACGAGCAGAACACGCAGCAGTCGCCGTCCTTGGGGCGCAGCCGCGCGCCGCATTTCCGGCAGTCATAAAAAAATCGGCAGGCATCGATCGGCATGTCTTCGCGTTGCGCGAAGCCGCAATGCGGACAGGTTATGACCGAATGAAGAATGAGGTCATTCATGGATGTTACACCCTCAATCGTGGCCATTCAGAACCGTGTGGTCAAATCGGTCAACCATTGTGGTGAGGCATCCACGAGTGCGGTCTCCACGCGTTTGTCGATACTGGTCAATACCAGCGTGCCGAAGACGATGAGGAGCACGCCGAATCCCATTTTCATGATCTGGCCGGCGGCGAGGAGTCGCGTGCGCCAGCGTTGCAGCGCCTCGCGCGAGGCGAGACCGATGCCGAGCAAAGGCCATGCCGCGCCCAGCCCGAATACGAACATGGTAGCCGCGACCTGCGGCAGTTGCCGCCCCTGCGCCGCCAACAGCGAGGCGGCGCCGAGCGTCGGGCCGACGCATGGGCTCCACACGGCGCCGAGGATCAGCCCGACAGAAAATTGACCGGCATAGCCGCCGCCGCGCTGCCCGCCAAAGCGGCGATCGGTCCAGTTCGCGATCGGCCCGCTGGCCATGGCCAAGCGGGCCTGCAGGTTCGGAAGCAGCAGCACCGCACCAAGGACGATCATCAGCGCGGCAGCGATCTGGCGAAACAGTTCCGCGGTAAGTCCGACCGAATAGCCGATGGTCGCGACGAACAGACCTATGGCGACGAACGAAACGGCAAGCCCGGCTGCGAGCGCAGCCGGTCCGTATCTTCGCTCGGACGCCGCTGCTCCCAGAACGATCGGAAGAATCGGCAGCACGCAGGGTGAGAGCGTCGTCAACACACCCGCAACGAACGCTGCGGCAACGGAGCTGATGCCCATGGTCAGAGTGTCTTGTTCAGTAGCGCGGCAATGGAGGCCCGATCGGTGTCGCCGACCGAACGGCCGGTTTCATGCTCGCCCTTGAACGCGATCAGCGTCGACTGCATGCGGGCGCCGAAGGATTTCACTGCGTCCTTCTGGCTGTCGAAATCGATCACGAAGTACACCAGGTTCTTGAACTTGGGATCGGCCATCAGCTCGCTCAGAATCGGCTTCTGCCTGGCGCAGATCGGACACCAGGAGGCATGGATGCCGATGAAGATCGGCTTGCCGGACTTTTGCGCCGCTGCGAAAGCATCGGTAGTGAAGGGCCTGGTTTCGGTGGCGAATGCCGGCGCAAAGACGGCGCTTGCGGCCGCTGCGGCAAAGACTGCGGCGTAGAGCGCGGAGCGTCGTGACAGCATGGTTTCAGTTCTCCCTGGTTGCGGGTGGGCGACCTTTAAAGCCGGTGCCGGCTTGTCGTTCGTCACAACTCGCCGACATAGAGTCACTTTCTGTTTATTGCGGCGTCGCATGCGAACGAACCTGCAAATATTGGATAAAGGCATCGATCGAGATCGTTCCGGCGCCGCGGCAGAGCAGCACCAGCAGCATCGCTGCCCATTGGATATGCGTCGGCCAGGCTTGCGGATAGACGAAGATCTCGATGACGGCGGTCATGCCGAGCAGAACCACGGCGGCGATTCTGGTAAGCAACCCCAAGACGAGTAGGACAGGCGTCGTAATCTCGATGGCTAGCGCGAGATTGGCCGCCAATTCCGGCGGCAGCAACGGAACCCGATATTCTTCTTCGAACAGAAACAGCGCGGCGTTCCAATCGGCGAGCTTGGTCATCGCCGAATTCCAAAATATGACGGCCACCGCCAGGCGTAATGGGATCGCCAGCATCGTGTAAGGAACGCGATCAAGCCGCCGATATAGCTTGCCGATCAGCCCGCCGATGCCGCCGGCCGCAGCGCAGACGGGACACATCACGCGGCCCGCTCCGCTCACTGCCGGCGCTCCAAAGCGGCAGGTGCATGCGCCGCTTCGTTCACTGCAAAACTGACGAAGTGGCCTGCTGCGAGGTGAGCTGCGAGCCAGACCGGCGCATTCGGATCGCCGGCGAGATCGAGCGCCTCCGGCAGCCGGCGACCCGCGAACAGCGCCCCGGCAAAGTGCCAGGGCCGTTCTTCCAGACGCGTGACCTCGATCCCGCCAGTGCTGCGCTCGATCAGTAGCCGGACGGCGCCGGAATCAAGCTTGATCGCCTTGATCGCCGCTTCGTCGCGCGCCAGCACGGCGCGCCAGATCGCATCGACCGGGTATTGCGACGCCAGCAAACTGATTGCGGGATGCGGCACAAAACTGACGCAGCCTTGCGCCGGTTCTGCAAGACTTGCGAGCTGCGCCGGCGCCACCGCTTGGCAATCGGGGGCGTGCAAGGCCCGGCTGACGGCACGCTCGAGCCGCGCGACATCGGCAAGATAGGGCACCGACGCTGCCGGCCCGAAGCCTGCCAGAAAATCCGGGAACGTCGCACCGTAAACATCAAGCCAGGCCGTCCGCGGTGGTTCGTTGGTGATGAATAGGTCGGCGGCAGCGGCGAAAAAATCCTCCCCGACCAGAAGCTGCACCGCCGGATAGTTCAGCCGCAGCGCGTTGGTCAGCGTGATGCGCGACGTATTGCGATAGATGCTGATGCGGTCTGCCGACGTTAGCGAGGCAGTAACGAGTGCGGCCGCGGCCGGGCTGGAGTCATCGAGAAGTCGAGTTCGCATTGCCGACTGAATTTCAAGCAGCGACGGCATGGCGAAGCTCGTTCTCTGTCTCGATCATAGCGTCGGCGTTGCGCGCCTGCGCCAGCAGCACCTCGAGCGGCGGCACATTGTTGTCCCATTCGATCAGGGTTGGGATCGGGCCGAAGCGGCGCAGCGCCTCGGCATAGAGCGACCACACTTCTTCGGCTACGCACGAGCCGTGATCGTCAATCCGTAAACTACCGCCGTCAGGAAGCTCGCGCACGCTGTGGCCGGCCAAATGAATTTCACCGATTGCCTCAGTCGGCAGCGCCGCTACGTATGCCGAGGCGTTCCAACCGTGATTGCTGGCGCTGACGAAAATGTTGTTGATGTCGCAAAGGATGCCGCATCCGGTGCGCTCCGCGACCGCCGCCATGAATTCCCATTCCGGAATGGTCGAGTGCCGGAATTGCATGTAAGTGGACGGATTCTCGACCAAAATTTTGCGCCGCAGCGTGTTCTGCATCTGATCGACGTGCCGGCAAACGATATCGAGCGCTTCCTCGGTCATCGGCAACGGCAGCAAATCGGCGAGAAAGGTTCCGGCGCTGACGCTCCACGCAATGTGCTCGGACATCACAGCCGGCTCGATCCGTTCGGCGACTTGGCGGATTCGTTCGAGATGGAGGGAGTTCAAACCCTCGGCGCTACCAAGCGACAGGCCGACCCCATGCAGCGAGACCGGGTAATCGCGACGCACGGTTTCAAGGCAGCGGATCGGCGCGCCGCCACCCATATAATTTTCAGTATGCACTTCCATAAAGGCCACATCCGGCGGGCATTCCAGCACCGCCTGATGATGCGCAAACCGCAACCCGATCCCGGCTTTAGCCGGGATCGAGCCGCCGCGGGGGAGTATTGCCGGGGCCACTGATCGCTTCGCCGTTATGTTGAGCTGAGCTTGCCGCCTTCAATCTTGCCGCAGGCCCCGGCCGGAAGCAGCACAAAGGACTTTGCATCTCGCGCTTGTGTCGCCTGGCCGGCACAGGAGTGCGCGCCCTCGGCGCAGTCATTCTTTGCAGCGGCGTTGATGCCATAGCACTTCTGCAAGTGTTCTTTTTCCATGCGCGCCATGTTGTCTTTCACGATCTGCGGCGGATTGGCCATGCCCTGCGCGTTAACCGGCGCGGCCTGCATGGCCGCCGCAAGCCCGATGGCGGTCGTCAAAGCAGAAGCGGCAAGCAGTTGATGTCTCATAATTTTATCCTCCTGTGCGTCTCTCTGTGAGTGAGATCGACACGAGGAGGTTCGGCCGGCGGGGGCGAAAAGTTACCGGCAATTGAAAAAATTCTTTGCTATCGCTTGCCTTGATGGCTGATGTATTGGCTTTCGCGGGTGCGCTTTCAATGGCAGCTGGTCCGCATAATCCGAATACTTTTTTGACGCTTGTACCGGGCCCGCAGGCGGACAAATCGCGGACGACCGGTGCCGGCGAGGACTGGGCGGCGTTGATGGCGCTCGCTCAGGACGGCGATCGACGGGCTTATCGCAAGCTTCTCGAAAGCATCACGCCATATGTGAGGAGCCTGGCGGCGCGTTGCTTCAGAGAGCCGACCGACATCGATGATGCCGTGCAGGACGTGCTGCTGACGATTCATCTGGTGCGCCACACTTACGATCCGCAACGGCCATTCGGCCCCTGGCTCGTGGCCATCGCCAACCGCCGGATCATCGATCGGCTGCGCCGCGAAACGCGCCGAAAGGCGCGTGAGGTGGTGCTCACGGCCAATCATGAAACCTTTGCTGACCCTGCAGCGAATCATAGTGCAGGAACGTTCGATGAAGCGAGGCTGGCGCAGGCCATCGATCGGCTTTCGCCCGACCAGCGCCGCGCGATAACGATGCTGAAATTGAATGAAATGTCGTTGAAAGAAGCGGCCGCAGCCAGCGGCCGCTCGATCGTCGCGCTGAAAGTCGCGACCCACCGGGCGGTGAAGAACCTGCGCCGCCTATTGAAGCAAGAGAGCGAACGACGGTGACTAAAACGCCGGAACTTATCGATGCGCTGGTCGCAGATGCCGCGCCGGTTCGCCGCCTGCGCCCGCCGCTCCTTCGCGCCGGGCTATGGCTGTTGCTTGCGGCATTCGTCCTTGGGCTTATTGCCATCGCGCATGGTGTCCGACCCGATCTCGCCGAGCGGCTGCGCCAGCCGCTGTTCGTGATCGGAATGTGCAGCGCGCTTGCAACTGGCGCGCTCGCCGCGCTTGCGTCGTTCCGGATCAGCCTTCCCGACGGTTCGCGCCTGTGGCTGCTGCTGCCGCTGCCGACATTGGCGCTTTGGGTATCTACCATCGGTTACGGCTGCCTGACCGATTGGGTCAGCGTGTCCTCCGACGGACCGGCAATCGGCGAAGCGATCCGTTGCTTCGCAACGCTGCTGATGACCAGCGTGCCGCTGTCGATCGCGATGCTCGTCATGCTACGCTACGCGGCGCTGCTGCGTGCTTTTGAGGTCAGCATTCTCGGCGGATTGGCGGTGGCGGCGGTCACCTCGTTTGCACTGTCCCTGTTTCACGATCTCGACGCGAGCATAACGATCCTGGTCTGGAATTTGGGAACGGCGGCGATCATCGCCGGTCTGGCGAGCCTGTTCGGCCGGTCGATGTTCAATTGGATGGCGGCGCGGCTGATGCAAAATCCGATGCGGCCCGCAGCCAGACGGTGATGTTATCAGCGTGCCGGGACAAAAGCTGGACCATAACGGGGAACCAATGGATCAATCCACCTTGGCCTCGCAGCGGCTGAAGCCGCTCCCTCCGGAAACGACGCCGGAGTTGAAAGAGCAATTCGACGTGATGCGCAAAAACTTGGGGTTCATCCCGAACAGTATTTTAATCATGCAACGCAGGCCCAAACTGGCGAAGGCGCTGGCGCAACTGACCGCCGCAGTTTGGGACCCGGAAGGCAAGGTTGACCGCGCCTTCAAACGCATCATCGCGCATGTGGCGAGCCGCGCCGCCGGATGCCAATACTGTATGGCCCATACCGCGGCGGGCGCCCTGCACTTCGGCGTGGAGGACAAAAAGCTCGCCGCCGTGTGGGACTATCAAACTAGTTCAATCTTTTCCGCCGCCGAACGGGCGGCGCTCGACTTCGCCATCGCTGCCGCTGTGGTGCCGAATGCCGTTACCGATTTCATGTTCGCGGAATTGCGGAAATACTGGACAGAGGAACAGATCGTCGAGATCGTCGGCGTGATCTCGCTGTTTGGATTTCTCAACCGCTGGAACGACACACTGGCGACGCCGCTGGAGGATGAACCGACCGCAATCGGTGAAAAATATCTGACGCGCGGCGGCTGGCGCCCGGGAAAGCATGGTTCGCGGTAGCTTCGAGGGCCGATATCCAACTTAGAAGACACAGTCAGTGGCGTTCACCCGGCCAAATGGCGCGGGCGGCTGCAACCCTATTAGACCATGATCCGGAAAAGTGGAAACCGGTTTTCCGAAAAGATCATGCTCCAACAACAAGCTAAAGCGAAATGCCGATTCAACGTAAAGTCATTTCGCTTTAGGCGAACCTTTTCCCGGCTTCGTTGTTTAATTGCAGTGTCGAGAGAACCAGCGCCCGCAGTCATGACATTGTCACACGGCGCCCCGCGGCTGCCGGGCGTCGAAGTCATAAGCTACAATGTCGAGCTCAAGGACGAGAATGGTTATGTCGGCGACCGCGCCAGCAAAGGCGCATTTCGCCATTTCATCGACCAATGGCGCAAGCCGCTGCGCCGCATCGGACAGGATCCATTCGGCAACGAGCAGTCCAACAAAATCGCCAAAAAGAAACTCGATGATATGCTTGCGAAAGGCGACGCCGAATCCGCCGGCATCGTGCAAGGGGCGATCGAATCATTCGCGCAAGAACTTGCCGTTGTGCTCCGGCGTTTTCTCAAGCTGAAGTCTTGGCGGAACGCCGAGCGTGTCGTGTTCGGCGGCGGATTTGCCGGGAGCCGCGTCGGCGAGCTCGCGATCGGCCGCGCCTCGGTGCTGTTGGAGAACGAAAAGATCAAAACCGGGATTCGAATTATCCGCCACGATCCGGACGAGGCCGGGCTGATTGGCGCCGCGCACCTGGCGCCGGCCTGGATGTTCAAGGCCCACGACGCGATTCTCGCCGTTGACATCGGCGGCACCAATATCCGCGCCGGCGTCGTGTACTTAAATCTGAAGGATGCCGATGATCTGTCGAAAGCCGAAATCGGCCAGTTCGAACTGTGGCGGCATGGCGACGAAAAGCCGAGCCGCGACGAGGCCGTCTACAATCTGATCGGCATGCTCAAACGGCTGACCAAGGCCGCCAGCAAAGACAAGCTTGAACTCGCGCCTTTCATCGGCATCGGCTGTCCGGGACGCATCGACGCCGACGGTTCGATCGAAGCCGGCGGACAGAATTTGCCGGGCAATTGGGAGAGCGGCGCATTCAATCTGCCTGCTGTGCTTCATGACGCGATCCCCGAAATTGGCGAACACGAAACCACGATCTTGATGCACAATGACGCCGTGGTGCAGGGCTTGAGCGAAGCGTCGTTCATGCGCGACGTCGATGTCTGGGCCGCATTCACGATCGGCACCGGGCTCGGCAATACGCTCTACAAAAATCGCGAGCAGTAGGCTGATTGTTATGGACACTGTAAACTAGCAGCCGCCGACCGACGCCCGCTTTGCATCTCGTTTCGGACGCAACTTCCACAAGGCGCCACGCCCGCCAAGTACCCCTAGGCGACGTCGACATAAAGACTGGATTGCCTCTTAGCGAAGTCCAGAGGCATCATGGCGCCGGTATGAGTACGCGCCGAGAAAACCATCGAAATTGGCTCGCCGCAATGGCGTTCGCTCTGACGATGCCGTGGCATGCGCCGGCGGCTGCCGATTGGACGGCAACGCTTCCGCTATTTGATGCATGCAGTCCGTCGAGTGCGCCCGAATTGCCGGCACGTTGGCGCGCTGTCGCACTCATGATGCCGTTCCTGCAGGGACAAATCGACGTGGGGGAATTTGTCTATGACCGGGACGTGCCGGCCATGCGTGCAACAATCTACGGGCTCAAGTCCGGCTCTGTGGACCTCCTGATCACCGAAGAGGATACTTATGTGCTCATGGGCGCCCATCACTCGCCGACCCAGTGCATCTCGCTGGGCCGGCGATTGCATGTCCCGACAGCGCAGTGGCTCACGAGCGATGCCATTTGCGTCGGCGAATCGCCACTTGTCGATCAACCGGTTCAATGGTGGCATACAAGCGGATTCGATCCTGCCCGATATTGGATCGCGAAGAATACGCGATTGCCGTGGCGTAGTTTGTTCCTGCGGCGATCGCTCAATCCGGCGATCATTGGCGATTATGCAATGAGCTATTTTCCGGCATTCACATCTATGCCGGACGCCACTTTGTCGGCACTGCGCGATTTCTGTGTAACGAAGTCGGACCGTTACAGTGCGGATCTTCCCGAGGTGCCGACAGCTCGCGACTTAATGTCAATTCCGAACGGCGCAGCCGAAGCAGAACGATTAGAGCGCATATCCACGCTAATCCCCGGAGCGAGCCATCAACGCTGTTCGCAAATGAAGCCAATCCGCTGGCCGGACCGCTACGTCACAACGGCAATGGTAACGCCGATTCAATTTACTGACATTCCATACTCGGCATTGATCTATTACGACTGGAGCGACACTGGCACGCAACTGATCCTCCCGTATCAGGGCCGGCCGCCGACCTTACAGGGGGTCATTTCGCTCAAGAAAAACGTCGGCTACCGGGTGCGACTGCCGCCCAAGGGCAGCGGTGCCTGCTATGCGGTGCTTCCCGGCCTGATTAAACCCGACTGGATGACGACTGCATCGTGTGAGTGCCAAGGCGTTATTGAACATAATGCCGCGCTCAGTCCGAATGGCGACAGTCAGCTTCTCTCTTGTCCGATCAAAGCCCAAGGCCAGCGCATCATGTGGAACTGGTATTCCACGGAGGGGCGGCCGTTGATGTTCACCGAAGCGATGCCGGAAGGCGGCGGTGTCATGCTCGTCGATTATCGTGATTGGTTGCCCGGCGAGACGGCTCGTCCCGGCGATTTGGAACTGCCGGCCGTGTGCACTGGGCGCGCGACCGGACCAACCTTTTCCAACGTGAGCTGTTCGGATTGTCACACCACACCGTGGTAACGCGCGCGGACGAACGGCCAAACTGCTCAATCCGCAATGGCAATGAACACGAATAATATCCTCACGATGACCTGTGGGGCATCCATCGCAGCCTTTTCGTGTGCATTTGCTCCGAGCATCGCGGGACCGATTAATTACACTGATTTGCTCACGCGACCGCGCGCGAACGCGACAGAGCGCATAGCCTATGGCCAAGCGCCCAGTCAGTTTGCGGATCTGTGGATGCCGGATGGAAGCGGGCTGTACCCGATTCTGATTCTGATACACGGCGGCTGCTGGCGTGCCGATTTGCCCGGGCTTGAAATGATGGCCTACGCTGCCGAGGACTTTCGCCGGCATGGCTTCGCGGTCTGGAACATCGAATACCGGCGGCTCGGCGAACCGGGTGGCGGCTACCCCGGCAGTTTTGAGGACATCGCCAATGCAGTTGATCGTTTGCGGGAGATTGGAAACGCCAAAAGTTTAGACCTCAGGAACGTGATAGCGGTGGGTCATTCGGCCGGAGGACATCTCGCATTGTGGGCTGCGGCACGGCGGCGGCTACCAAAATCGAGTCCGCTCTACAGCGACAATCCGCTACCCATCAAAGCTGTAGTGAGCCTCGCCGGAATTGGCGATCTCAGTCTTTATCGCGCCCAAGGACCGCCCGCGTGCGGCGGACGACGTGTGATTGATCTCCTGGACGGCAGCGTGACTCGCGGGCCCTGGGATGTATTTACCGACACATCCCCCGCTGAGATGTTGCCGTTGAGTGTACCGCAGGCAATCATATCTGGCGCGCTAGATCCGATTGTGCCGGCGATGTTCGGGCGCGCCTATGCGGCGAAGGCTGTTGCGGCGGGCGATCCAGTGCAGGAAATGACAATTGGTGATGCGGGACATTTTGAATTAATCGACCCGGAGTCCAAATCCTTCGCGGAAATCAGATCAATTATCGCCCGATTCCAAAACTGAGATACGTGACCGATAGTGGCGCTCGATCTTGGTGATGTCCGGATGGAGTCATTGGCTTGCAAAGCAAAGGCCGCCTCGCCGGGAGGGCAAGGCGGCTTTTTCTTCCAAGCGGCGTATCGTCCAGCCGGAAAACGTCCGCTCACCCCACCTCCTGCGAGTGGATACGACGCTCGCCGACCGAAATCGGCTCGAGCTTGCCGCGCTGGCGGCGCACCATCAGCTTGTTGAGCGCGGCAAGATAGGCCTTGGCCGAAGCGACCAGCGTGTCGGGGTCGGCGCCCTTGGCGGTCACCGAACGGCCGTGCTCGGAGAGGCGAACCGAGACTTCCGCCTGCGCGTCGGTGCCTTCGGTCACCGCATGCACCTGATAAAGCTCCAGCACCGCATCGTGCGGCACCATCGCCTTGATGCAATTGAATGTGGCGTCGACCGGGCCATTGCCCTCGCGTTCGTCGATCACCGACTTGCCGTCGATGTCGAGCCGCATGGTGGCGCGCTGCGGACCACGCGTGCCGGCGATCACAGTCAGCGATATCAGCTTGATGTGATCTTGCGCGGTCGCGATCTCTTCGTCGACCAGCGCCTCGATATCCTCGTCGTAAACGTGCTTCTTGCGGTCGGCGAGCGCCTTGAAGCGCACGAAAGCGTCCTCGAGCTGGTTGCCGGCAAGCCGATAGCCGAGCTCCTCCAGCTTGTGGACGAAGGCGTGGCGGCCGGAATGCTTGCCCATGACCAGCGAGGTCTGCTTCACGCCGACATCCTCGGGCATCATGATTTCGTAGGTCTGCGTGTGCTTGAGCATGCCGTCCTGGTGGATGCCGCTCTCATGTGCGAACGCATTCCTGCCGACGATCGCTTTGTTGTACTGCACCGGGAACGAAGTGACCGCGGAGACGAGTTTCGACGCGCGCGTCAACATGGTGGCGTCGATGCTGGTCCAATAGGGCAGCACGTCGTTGCGCACCCGCATCGCCATCACGACTTCCTCGAGCGCGGCGTTGCCGGCGCGCTCGCCGATGCCGTTGACGGTGCACTCGATCTGCCGTGCGCCGGCATGCACGCCGGCGAGCGAATTGGCCACCGCCATGCCGAGGTCGTTGTGGCAATGCACCGAAAAGCGCGCCGCGTCCGAATTCGGCACCCGTTCGCGCAGCCGTTTCATCAAGGAAAAATATTCCTCGGGCACCGTGTAGCCGACGGTGTCCGGGATATTGATGGTGGTGGCGCCAGCCTTGATCGCGGCTTCCACGCAACGGCACAGGAAATCGAATTCGGTGCGCGTGCCGTCTTCGCTCGACCATTCGACGTCATCGGTGTAATTGCGCGCGCGGGTGACCTGCGCGATCACCATTTCGTAGACTTCGTGCGGTTCCTTCTGGAGCTTGTATTTCATGTGCACCGGCGAGGTCGACAGGAAGGTGTGAATGCGACGCCGCTCGGCCGGCTTGATCGCCTCGGCGCAGCAATCGATGTCCTTAAAACTGGCGCGGGCGAGCCCGCACACCACCGCTTTCTTGGCGCGCTTGGCGATCTCGTTGACCGCGGCGAAATCGCCATCGGAAGCGATCGGGAATCCGGCCTCGATCACGTCGACGCCCATCGTGTCGAGCAGTTCGGCGACTTCGAGCTTTTCCTCATGCGTCATGGTGGCGCCGGGACATTGCTCGCCGTCGCGCAAGGTGGTGTCGAAGATGAGGACGCGGTCCTCTTCTCTTCTAGGCGCAGTCGCTTTGGCTGCAGTCTTGGCTGCGGTATTGGCCGCCGCCTTGGCTGGGCTGGTGCTGCCGCTGTTCATGACGAGGTCCTTGTCTGTGGCGCCGGTCCCGGATCCGTCATCGGGGGCTCGGGGAGTTCCTGGGTGCGCTTGCATTCTTTCGGGTTCGGTGGCGGCGATCCCCTGAGTGCCCAGGCGCAATGGCCCAGCCGGCCCTCAGGGGGCAATAAGGAGCAGGAGCCCGCCGAGAATAAGGGCAGCGCCGGCGCAAGCCTTAGCCTCGCCGTTGATCGCGCCGAAATCGCAGCGGATCACCATCGCCATTGCCCTTATCGCGCCCACAAAAGTCGCGCTTTCAAGCCGTCCCAAAACTCGCAAACCAAGGCTCGCGGATCGAGATGAATTCCGCGTTAATCTCTTGGAGGACGCCACTATTTAGCGGAACATATGGCTGCGGCGCAAGCCTTAGTGCGGAACTGCAAGGATTCATCGCCCTAGCCAGGAATTTAAGCGAGTCTACTTTGCGCGACCTTTTTCCGCAAAGGCGCGCAGTCTCGCTTGCGCGGCCTCGGTCGCGATGATCTGGCAAAAGTCTTCGACCGCTTGCGCAATGCCGCGCCGATAATCACGATCGATCTGGCGCATGAAGGCGGCACGCCCCGCGCGCATGGCGGCTTGCGGCTTTGCCGCGAACTCGCCGGCGAGCTTGAGCGCCTCGGTTTCGAGTTCCGCGTCCGGTACCACGCGATTGACGAGGCCCAACGCCGCTGCCCGTTCGGCTTCGAACGCACGTCCGGTGAAGAGCAGCTCGAAGGCGCGGTGGCGGCCGATAATGCGCGGCAGATGCACAAAATGGATGGCCGGCAGTACGCCAAGGTCGATCTCCGGATAACCGAAGGTGGCGCTTTCGGCGGCAAGAACAATGTCGCATGAGACAGCGAGCGTCATGCCGCCGCCGCGCGCGGCGCCATTGACCGCCGCGATCGAAGCCTTGCCGAGGTGATATTGCGCCTCGAACAGTCCGACATAGAGCTCATGCACGAGCGTTCGGATCTCGTTCGGCGATCGTCCGGCGAGGGCGGCGATGTCCAAACCGGCGCAGAAACGCTTAGCCACCGCGCTCGCGATCACGACCGTTCGCACTGCGTCGTCCGCGGCCGCGCGCGTAAGCGCGGCGACGACGCCGCGCACCATCGGCAGGTCGAGCGCATTCACCGGCGGGCGCGCCAGCCTGATGCAGGCAATGCCGCCGGAAACGTCGTAGCGAATGCGATCATCGGTGCGTTCTACCGTCATCGTTTTGGGTCGTTCCCGCGTGCAATGTCGCGACTGCGGTGCTATGGCGCAAGCGCCATCATTGGTCGCGTTCGGCGCGCAAGGCCCGTTCGGCCTTTTTCAACTCCTTGAGCGCTTCGCCGGCGATCTTCGGGAAATCGGGCTTGAGCGCTTCGATCGCCTCGATGATCGCGGCGGAGACAATCACCCAAGCGATATGCTTGTGGTCGCACGGTATGACGTACCAGGGCGCGTAATCCGTCGAGGTTTCGCGGATCATCTCCTCATAGGCCGCCATGTAATCGTCCCAGTACGCGCGCTCGGCGATGTCGCTGGCCGAGAACTTCCAGCGCTTGGATGGCATTTCCAGCCGCGCCAGGAAGCGCTTGCGCTGTTCCTTCCTGGAAATGCGCAAATGGAATTTCAGCACCAGCGTGCCATTGCGGGTGAGATGCCGTTCGAAGGCGCGAATATCCTGGAAGCGATGCTTCCAGATGTTCTTTTTGGTCACGCTTGGCGGCAGCTTCTGCCGTTCGAGGAGGTCGGGATGCACCCGCACTGCCAGCACTTCCTCGTAATGCGAGCGGTTGAAGATGCCGATGCGACCGCGCTCCGGCAAATATTTGTCGATCCGCCAGAGAAAATTGTGGCCGAGCTCTTCGGCGCTCGGCACTTTGAACGAATGGACCAGGCAGCCCTGCGGATTGATGCCCGCCATCACGTGCTTGATGACGCCGTCCTTGCCGGCGGCATCCATGCCCTGGAGCACGATTAGCACCGCCCAGCGGCCGTGGGCGTACAAACGCTCCTGCATGTCTTCGAGGCGCGCGACTCCGTCGGCGAGAATCGCGCGCACCTGCTCAATGTCGGTCGAGAGGCCAAAGCATTCCGCCGGATCGAAGTCGGCAAGCTTGAACTTTTCCGGCTTGTCGATCCGGCAATGCTTGACGATCTTGGCGAACTTCATCGCCAATATGTGCGCTCACTCATGTCAAAAGTCACTCATGCAAACGTTATTCATGCCAACGTTACTCATGCCAAGGATTGACAAAGAGTCCGACGATCCCGGCGACCCCCTTGGTGTGCGCAGGCGGTTGTCCGGGTGGCGCGAGCTTCGCTGCGACCTCTTCGCGCGTCAATCCGGGCGGCAGCTCGCTCGGCTCGAGATCGGTCGCGATGAGGACGAATGTATAGTGATGGGGCATCTGGTTGGGCGGCGTGCAAGGTCCGGAATAGAACGCCACTCCTTGGGTGCTTTTGCCGCCGACATATTTGTCGGTCTGTTTGCTCACCTCGCCTTCGGCGAAGCTGGTGACCGCAGGCGCGATTCCATAGGCGACCCAATGATTCACGGTGAAGCCGCCGCGGCCCTCGGGATCGGCCATCAGCAAAATGAAACTCTTGGTTCCGTCCGGAACATTGCTCCAGGACAATTGCGGTGAGACATTCTCGCCGACGCAATTCGGATTGGTTGGCGCATTGGCTGTACTATTGGCGACCTTCTTCGGCATGATTTTGCCATCGGCAAAGGTCGTCGACTTGAGCGCGAAGATCTCCGCCGCGCCGGCCGGCGCCGCGAAACTTAGTGCAATCGTCGTCGCGGCAATTGCGTAGATACTACTGCGAATCATGAATTTACTCCCGATGTTAATGGCGCCCATGGAGCGCTTGTGTTCGCGTTGGAGAACAACCCCGTCAAGGCGCGATAAGTCCGTGCCGGTGCGCCGGTATCCCCTCAGAGATTTTTAATCAGGCCGGCGTCGATCAGCATGCGATTAAAATGGCTGGCTTCGGCACCGTTGCCGCAGCCAAAGAACAGTCCGTTACAACGCATGAGAATATTCTTCTGTTCGGCAAATGACGGATCGAGCGGCAATCCTGCCGCCTCCTGCACGACCAGCGGCAGATAAGGCCCCTCCAGCGTATCGAGCGCAGACGACATGTCGACCGGTATGAAATTGATCGCATCAACGGCGTAATAGGTCGTGAAGTAACGCGGATCGTACGCCATGAGCCGTTGCGCGATGCCGCTATCGTCGAGTGTGGGATCGATCAGGGACGACGCAAAGTCCGGCTGATGATCGCCGAACCGAACGATAAGAAAAGCATCGTTGGGGAAGTCCCGTTTCAGCCGCGCCTGAAAATCAGCGTAGTCCTTCACGCTCATCGCCTGACGGCGCAGATATTCATCGACCGGCGGCACATTGCCGAGATCCTGCCACTCCGTCATCAGATCGGGCCGATAGCGATGGTCCCACGGAAAATGATTTGCGGCGAGATAGACGAATAAAAACATCGGCCCGCCATCGCGATGTTCGGCGATCATGTCCGCGGCGGCGTTGAAGAAGAAGCTATCCGGCTCCAAATCCCGGGCGCCGAGATCGTGTTGATCGTAGAAGCGTTGCACGCCTGTCGTGGCCTGGAAATTCCGCGCGCTCATGAAGGCGCCGAGCGCCGGATAAAGCGAGAAAGTGCGATAGCCGCAGCGTTGCAGCGCGGCCGGCAGGCCGCGATTGACGCGGCCGGCGGCGATGCGCGTTACGAAATAGGCGAAGCGGCCGAACGAACGCGCTGACAGCCCCGCGAGCACGTTGTACTCGGTGAACCAGCTCGGCCCGCCGTTGCCTTCGACCAGAAAATTGCGCTCCTTGCCGTCGAACGACTTGAAATGCGCGCCATAGCCGCGCGGCACCTTGATGCCGGGCGCCACGCGGATATCGAAGCTCGATTCGTCGTGGATAAGGATGATGTGCGGCGGCGGCGCCGTGGGCCGACATTTATCCGGAAAGGGCGGCAAGTGTTCGGCGGCAACGGCATCGGACCGCATCAGCCCATGCGTCATCAGTTCGGCAATGGCGTCAACGCCGGAGCGTGCGAAGGAGGATACGAGATTGCCGCCGTAAAAGGCTTCGAACGGCTCCATCGGAAAATGCGTTTCGAGCGCGATAAGGCCGGCGACACAGCCCATTGCCGAAAATGAGGCAATGCTCCGGCGCACGCGGAGCTGATCAAAGCGCCAGGCGCATATCAGGAGAGGCACCAGCGCCGCGAGGCTCAGCGCCACGATCGTCTTTAGCCCCGGGAAGATCGTGAACAGAAAACTGACGGTGTCGGTATCGACGATCATCAGATCGACGAAATTCGCCGTCATCATCAGGACCTGATATTTAAGCTGCGACAGCAGCACGAGCAGCGTCATCAGCACGAGCGAGACGAGGCCGGCAAACAGCGGCCGCCGCGTCAGCGCGATAGCGACGAAATTGAAGATTCCCCAAGCCAGCAGGAATGCCGCCATCGCGGCAATGCCGTACTCGGTCGTGACCATGACCGCTAATGCGAGGACGTGCGGAAGCGCGATCAACGCGTGCCGGCGCGATCCGTGCCGGGCCGGCAAATTAGGAACATAACGGCGTAAGCGCGGAATGAGGGCAGGCATGACCGCGCGCCCGTGCCCGGAAATGACCTACTCCGGCGACAACTTCCCCCGGCGCACGGCGCCCTGTCATAAAACTGTAATTATTCCGTCATTTCAAGGATTTTAATGCACTTAGATTGCTACAGCCCGCCGCAGGTCACCCTGTCGCTGCGGCGGCCGACCGTGTTCGGCGACACGATTGTGTTCTGCGCGCCGACGCGCATTAGGCCGCTGTCGTTCATCGACGACCTAGTCGACCGCATTGACGCCGCGCGTCAGAAACGCTGACTGCCATTCAGCTCCCAGCCGTTTGCATTGGGGGCGTCAGCGTCACCGCGCGCCGCCCCGGTAGCCACGCCCCCGCGATCGCGGCCATCAGCGAAATAGCGGCTGCAACACTAATTGCTGAAACAAATCCGACGCTGAACGCCTGCGGCGAGCCGAAGCTTCCGGTTGCGGCGAACACCGCGACTTGGACGGCGACTCCGAACACGCCGCCAAGAAATCGCGCCATGTTGAAAGTGCCGGAGGCCTTGCCAATCTCGCTTGGCACGACCGCACTCAAGACCGCGTTCTGCGCTGCCGGCATCGCGATCGAGACGCCGGCACCGGCGAGGATTAGCGGCGCGATGAGATTGATGTATGCAAGCCCAGGCGTAGCGGTCAGCGCAATCCAGGCCATGCCAACGGCTTGCAGCCCAAGCCCGGCCACGACCAGCGGCCGCTCGCCGAGGCGGTTGACGAGCCCGCCACCGATCGGTGCGAATACGAAGAGAGTGGCGGTCCAGGGTAGCAATCGCAAGCCGACGCCGAACGGTCCGTTACCCTGCGCGACCTGCAGGAACTGCGGCAGCAAGAATAAGGTGCCGTACATCGACGCATAGAACAGGAAGCTCGCGGCGATCCCTGAAGAAAACGCACGCGAGTGGAACAGCCGCATCGGCACCATAGGCTCGCGCGCATGCAGCTCCCAGAGGACGAAGGCGATGGCGAGAAGAATGCCCGCCGCGTGCGCTGAGACGACTTCAAGGCTCAGCCCGCCCGCGCTGTTGGCGCGCATCAGACCCCAGACAATGAACATCGCAGCCGCCGTCACGAGCGCGAGGCCGACGATATCGAGACCAGTGTCCGATCCGACGCTCTCGCGGATACGGCGCAGGATGAGCGGAATGACGATCACGCCGACCGGCAAGTTGATCCAGAAGATCCACCGCCAAGCGAGGCCGTCGGCGATGGCGCCGCCGGCAACGGGGCCGGCAATGAGGGCGAGCCCGGTGACAGCGCTGAACATCCCCAGCGCTCTGCCACGCTCCTTGCGCGGAAACGCCGCGCTCAAGAGTGCCATCGCCAGCGGCATGACTAGTGCGGCACCGGCGCCCTGGACCGAACGGGCGGCAATCAGCGCACCGATGTTGCCCGCCAACGCGCACGCCGCCGAGGCCACGACGAACAAGGTGAGGCCGGCCGCGAATATGCGCCGGCGCCCGAAGCGGTCGCCAAGCGCCGCGCCGGTGAGCAGCAGAACGGCGAAGCTCAAGTTGTAGGCGTTGACAGTCCACTCGAGCGCTTCGATCGAGGCGCCGAGGTCGATCCGGATCGTGCTTAGCGCGGTCGTCACCACCAGCGCGTCGAGCGCTACCATGAACGATGCCACCGATGTCAGCGTAATCACCCAGGTTTTGGCCGCCGTTTCGCTCATTGCCCGCATGGCCCGCTCCTTGATCGGAAAAAGGCTGATCGCCAGCGCTGACAGTCGTTGCGACCCGCTTTGCAGCTCGATCCACGACGTTGAGACGAACCGGGATGCGCAAAGGATTCGAGAAAAAATCTCTTTTTCGACCGAATCCTTCGATCGGTTTGAGACGTCTAGAATGTGCGAGCGGCATACAAAGGAGGCGAGCAGATGAAACAGACCCTGGTGCGTTATAAAATCAAGCCAGAGGCGGCGCAGGAAAACGTGCGCTTGATCGAGCGGGTATTTCAGGAACTCAAGGCCAAGGCTCCGGAGGACGTGCGCTATATGTGCCTGAGGCTCAATGACGGCACCTTCGTGCACTTCGCCACGGTCGAGAGCAGGGGTGGCGTGCATCCGATCACTTCGCTGGACGCTTTCCGGGCCTTTCAAAGTGGCTTCAAAGAGCGTTGCACAGAGCTCCCGCAGTCCGCTGATGCGACTATCGTCGGCAATTATCGGATGATCGGCGAGTGAGCTCCGACACAATTGAAGCCCGCGCGGCGTTCGATCGGCTGCTGGGTGACTTGCGGTCGAAGCTGCACCGCTACTGCGCGCGCATGACCGGCTCGGTCATCGATGGCGAGGACGTGGTGCAAGAGGCGCTGATCAAAGCGATCGAGGCATTGCCGGACATGGGATCGATCGCGCACCCGGAGGGCTGGTTGTTTCGCATCGCCCACAATGCGGCTGTGGACTTTCCGCGGCGCCGCGCCCGTCAGGATGCTGCCCGCTCCGAAGAGGATCCCGACATGCTCGTTGACCCCGCAAGCACTGCCGACGATCGCCAAGTCGCGACCACTGCTAGCCTCTATTCGTTTATGCGGTTGCCAGCCACGCAGCGCAGCTGCGTCATCCTCATGGACGTGCTCGGCTACTCGCTGCGCGAGATCGGCGAGGTTATCGACAGCAGCATTCCGTCGGTGAAGGCCGCGCTCCATCGAGGGCGCGTGCGGTTACGGGAGCTGGCGCAGAAGCACGACGATCGTCCACTGCCCATCTTGACCGAGCCTCAGCGCTCATTGCTGGCCGCCTACGTCGACCGCTTCAACGCCCGCGATTTCGAAGCGATCCGTAACATGCTCGCCGACGAAGTGCGGCTCGAACTGGTCAACAAGACTCGCATGAACGGTAAGGGTGAGGTCGGCAAGTATTTCGGCAATTACTCGCTGGCGCGGGACTGGCAGCTCGTTCCGGGATTCGTCGACCGACGCCCAGCGATTCTGGTACGCGATCCCGGCGATGCCTCGGGAGCGCCGACCTACTTCGTGCTGCTGGATTGGGCTGGCGACCGACTCATCGGCATCCGCGACTTTCGTCACGCGCGCTACGCGACGGACGGCGCGGAGCTGCTGGTGCTAGGTTGATCACGCGCAGACGACAGTCCGCCCCGAGCAGACGTACTTGCGGCGCTGGCGCCAGCCTGCTGGACATTGCTGAGAGACAGCGCAATGTCTGTCTGGCAGAAAGTGGACATCGAGGCGGCGCTGGGGAATGCTCTAGTCAAAATGCCGTGGATCAGTTTCTGCTCTTGTCCGCCAGTGCGCGGTCCTTGATCCCACCAGGGCTCGCTTGCGAGCCCGTGTTGCTCAAAATGCCGTGGATCAGTTTCTGCTCTTGTCCACCAGTGCGCGGTCCTTGATCCCACCAGGGCTCGCTTGCGAGCCCGTGTTGCTCAAAATACCGTGGATCAGTTTCTGCTCTTGTCCACCAGTGCGCGGTCCTTGATCCACGGCATCATCTCGCGGAGCTTGGCGCCGACCTGCTCGATCGGGTGGGCGGCGCATTTGGCGCGCATCGCCTTGAACGAGGTCTGATTGACCTTGTTCTCCAGCATCCATTCCTTGACGAATTTTCCCGATTGGATGTCGCCGAGAATGCGTTTCATCTCGGCGCGCGTCTTGTGGTCGACGACGCGAGGGCCGGAGACATATTCGCCGTACTCGGCGGTATTCGACACCGAGTAGTTCATGGTGGCGATGCCGCCCTCATAGATGAGGTCGACGATCAGCTTCACCTCGTGCACGCACTCGAAATAGGCCATTTCCGGCGCATAGCCGGCTTCCACCAGGGTCTCGTAGCCGGCCTTCATCAGCTCGACCAGACCGCCGCACAACACCGACTGCTCGCCGAACAGATCGGTCTCGCATTCTTCGCGGAAGCTCGTCTCGATGATGCCGGCGCGGCCGCCGCCGATCGCGGCGCCATAAGACAGGCACAGATCGTGGGCATTGCCGGAGACATCGCGGTGAATGGCGAGCAGGCACGGCACGCCGGCGCCGCGCTGATATTCCGAACGCACGGTGTGGCCCGGGCCCTTGGGCGCGATCATCATCACGTCGAGGTCGCTACGCGGCTCGATCAGGTTGAAATGGATATTGAGCCCGTGGGCGAACATCAGCGCTGCGCCCTGCTTCATATTGCCGTGCAGGTGATTGGTATAGATGTCGGCCTGCAATTCGTCGGGCGTGAGCATCATCATCGCGTCGGCCCATTTCGCCGCCTCGGCGACTTCCATAACCGGAAGCTTCTCGCCTTGCGCCTTCTTGACCCCTTGCGAGGTCTTGCGCAGTGCCACGGTGACGTCCTTGACGCCGGAATCGCGTAAGTTGAGCGCATGCGCATGGCCCTGGCTGCCGTAGCCGATGATGGCGACCTTCTTGCCTTTGATCAGGTTCAGGTCGGCGTCGCGATCGTAATAAACACGCATTTTTTCCTCACCTTGCTGCGGCCAAGATATGAGCCAAGACAAATGGACAAGACGAATGGGCCGGCGCTATCCGCTGCAGCTTCTAATTTCTGCTCGCCGCCGCGACAAGCCCGCTGTGGCGGGCCTCGCGCCGCGCCGGCGTAACGGCTCTTTTCGCCTCGCTGTCGAACTGGTCGCGGGCGCGGGCGATCTTGGCCTGGTTGCGCAAGGCCCAGTCGCCGAGCGCCGAGACCGGCTGTAACAAATCGCGTCCGAGCGCGGTCAGGGCATATTCGACCCGCGGCGGAACGGTGGGGAAGACGGTGCGGTTGATCAAACCGTCGCGTTCGAGGCCGCGCAGCGTGAGCGTCAGCATGCGTTGCGAAATGCCGCCGATCGAACGGCGCAATTCGTTAAAGCGCAAAGGTCCGCCGCCGAGCCGTGTCACCGCCAGGACCGACCACTTGTCGCCGACGCGCGCGAGCACATCGCTCACGGCGCGGCAATCGGCAGGCAAATGCTTGTGTCTAGGTTTCATCGATGTGCCTTCTTGGCGGGTGCCGTTGGGGTCACCTATCTAGCCCTAGTTACGCATTGTCACTAGGGGATTCAACCATGCTCAGTAACGCTCATTTGCCGCGTATCGCCGTGATCGTCGGCAGCAATCGCCGCGACTCCATCAACCGCAAACTGGCCCAGGCGCTTATCCGCCTTGGCGCCGGCAAGTTCGACGCGCGCTTCGCCCGCATCGACGATTTGCCGATGTACAACCAGGACGATGAAGGCAATCTGCCGCCCGAGGTGGTGCGTTTTAAGAACGAGCTGGCGCGCGCCGACGGCATGCTGATCGTTACCCCGGAACATGATCGCTCCATCCCCGCCGCGCTCAAGAACGCGATCGATTGGGGCGCGCGGCCCTGGGGTAAGAACTCCTGGACCGGCAAGCCCGCTTTCATCACCGGCACCTCGCCCGGCGCAATCGGCAGCGCCTTGGCGCAGCAGCATCTGCGTTCGGTGATGACCGGCCTCGGCATGATCCTGCTCGGCGGCGAAGCCTACGTCACCTTCAAGCCGAATCTGATCGACGAGCATGGTGCGATCGGCGACGACAGCACTGAGAAATTTCTCCGGGATTTTGTCGACCGCTTTGCGCACCTGGTCGCACGCTTGGCGCCAGTGGCGCAGGCCTCGGCAGCGTAATTACCTCGTTCGTCATTGCCGGGCTTGACCCGCCTGCGGGCCGAAGCGGAATTCGTACTCTGCCTCACGTGACGACCCTTCGGCGGGCGAAGGCCCGGCAACCATGCCGCCGCTCCGCTTGTGTAGCGGCGGCGGTTTCCCATGCGGCACTTCCGCATGGATAGGCGGCATAGGCGAGCGAAGCGACGCCGTTCTACGAACGGCTATGCCCGCGTATGACGATTATTGTTCACATCCCTTCCGGACCGCGTGCGATCGCGACCACGCCAGTGCGCGACACTTCGACCAGCCCGACCGGCAGCATCAGATTGATGAAGCTTTCGATCTTGTCGGAGGCGCCTGTGATCTCGAACACGAAGCTTTCAGTGGTGGCGTCGATGACGCGGGCGCGAAACGCATCCGCAAGCCGCAGCGCCTCCATGCGATGCTCGCCGCTGCCGCGCACTTTGACCATGGCCAGTTCGCGGGCGATGGCCGGGCCGCCGCTGCTCAGATCGACGACGCGATGCACCGGGACCAGGCGGTCGAGCTGATTTTTGATCTGTTCGAGCACCATCGCGGTGCCGCGGGTCACGATGGTGATCCGCGACAGATGCTTCTCGTGCTCGGTTTCCGAAACCGTGAGCGAGTCGATGTTATAGCCGCGGCCGGCGAACAGCCCGATCACCCGCGCCAGCACGCCGGGCTCGTTGTCGACCAGCACGCACAAGGTGCGCGTCTCGATCGGCTCGGTCGTCGTCATCGCCGGGTAGTGGGTGGTCGTCGTGGTGGTGCTCACGCACTTTTTCTCCGTTGCGAATGGCGCATTGAAATTCGCCTCATCACACCAGCATCTTGCCCTTTTCCGTCACCGCGTCCTCGACGCGGGTCGTGGCGTCGCCGAGCAGCATTTCATTATGCGCGCGGCCCGACGGGATCATCGGGAAGCAGTTCTCCGCCGGATCGACGACGCAATCGAAAATCACCGGTTTCTGAACCTCGATCATTTCCCGAATCTTGTCGTCGAGCTCGCCCGGATGCTCGCAGCGGATGCCGTGGGCGTGATAGGCCTCGGCGAGCTTGACGAAATCCGGCAGTGCTTCGGTGTAGGAATGCGAGTAGCGGCCGCCGTGGAGGAGTTCCTGCCACTGGCGCACCATGCCCATGTACTGGTTGTTGATCACGAAAATCTTGATCGGCAGGTCGTACTGCACCGCCGTCGACATTTCCTGCATGGTCATCAGCACCGAGGCTTCCCCGGCGATGTCGACGACGAGCGAGCCCGGGTGGGCGAGCTGCACGCCGACTGAGGCCGGCAGGCCATAGCCCATGGTGCCGAGCCCGCCCGAGGTCATCCACCGCGTCGGCTCCTGGAAGTGATAGAACTGCGCCGCCCACATCTGGTGCTGGCCGACTTCGGTCGTGATGTAGGTGTCGCGGTCCTTGGTCAGCTCGTAGAGGCGCTGGATCGCGTATTGCGGCTTTATGATTTCGTTCGAGTTGCGATAGGCCAGCGAATTCTTCGCCCGCCATTTGCCGATTTGCGCCCACCAGGCCTCGAGCGCCTTCTTGTCGGGTTTGGCGCCGCTATGCCGCCACACCCGCAACAGGTCTTCGAGCACACGCGCGCAATCGCCGACGATCGGCATATCGACCTTGACGTTCTTGTTGATTGACGACGGATCGATGTCGATATGGATCTTCTTCGATCCCGGCGAGAAGGCATCGAGCCGGCCGGTGATGCGGTCATCAAAGCGGGAGCCAACCGCGATCATCAGATCGCAATCGTGCATCGCCCAATTGGCCTCCCAGGTGCCGTGCATGCCGAGCATGCCAAGCCATTGCGGATCGGCGGCGGGAAACGCGCCGAGCCCCATCAGCGTCGAGGTGATCGGGAAGCCGGTGAGCTTGGCGAGTTCGCGCAACAGATCGCAGGCGCGGCGGCCGGAATTGATCACGCCGCCGCCGGTGTAGAACACCGGGCGCTTGGCGGCCGCCATCATTTCGACCGCGCGCTTGATCTTATCGGCGTCGCCCTTGAGCTTCGGCCGATAGCCGCGGTGATGGAATTCGGTCGGTTTGAAATAAGGCCCTTTGGCAAACTGGATGTCTTTCGGAATATCGACGACCACCGGACCGGGACGCCCGCTGGCGGCGATGTGGAACGCCTCGTGCAGCACGTGCGGCAGATCGGCGACCGATTTGACGAGATAGTTGTATTTGGTACAGGGCCGCGTGATGCCGACGGTGTCGCATTCCTGAAACGCGTCATTGCCGATGAGGTGGGTCGGCACCTGCCCGGTGATGGCGACGATCGGAACCGAGTCGCACAATGCATCGGTCAGCCCGGTCACCGCATTGGTCGCGCCCGGGCCGGACGTCACCAGCACTGCGCCGACCTTGCCGGTCGAGCGCGCATAGCCTTCGGCGGCGTGGACCGCGCCTTGTTCGTGGCGCACCAGAATGTGCTGCACTTTATCTTGCTGAAACAGCGCGTCGTAGATCGGGAGCACCGCGCCGCCGGGATAACCGAAAATGTACTCGACGCCTTGATCGGCAAGCGCCGCGATCACCATTTCCGCGCCGGTCATTTCACTCATCGCACTCTCCATCTCCCCGCCGCATAAACTCGTAGGCTGCGGCACTCGCAGGCTCTGGCTACGCGCTTCCCTTTCCCCTCCCCCTCAAGGGGGGAGGGGAAAAGAAGCAACAAAAAAGGGCCTCGAAGGCCCTTGGTCGCGCACCGCCACGTCTCGCGGGTGGGCTTAGCCACCCCCGGCGGTGCGCTTCGATACGAGGATCAGCGAAACGAACGGACGCACGTGTCTGCCTCTGTTTGCTCTTATCCGAATGCGGGCGGTTATAAGCATTGTGTCATGGTGGGTCAAGCAAATTGCGGCAACAATCTGGCTTGCGCGCACATCGCCGCGTTCAAACTGTCGTTTGAAATCGTAATGGCGCGGTAAAGTGGAATCGTTAACCAATCTTAACGGTCACAGCGAGGCCGCGATTTCGGGCGGTCGCGGCCTTTAATTTTCCTAAGCCTGTTGCTGCATTACCGCAGTCGGGGCGTGAGGGTTAGCAAATGCCGATCACGCGCCGCCTTCTCGGCGGAGGGGACATGAACGCAGCATCTCGGATTTGGGCGCTCCTGCGCCGTGCAGCCGTTGTTGTCGTTGGCCTAGGCTTGGGCGTCGGCTTATTGGTTGCGCCGGTCTCGCCGGCCAAGGCGGTGCCGCCGTCGGCTTCGGCGTTCACTTCCAACGACACCATTCTCAAATGGATCAATGGCTATCGTCACCGGCCGGATCCGGAGCGATTGCCGAGCGTGGTGCGCGCGCTTTCCGCCATGCAAGCATTCAAGGCGGCCGAAAGCTCGGGCGCCTATATCGGCTTCATCGCCGGCGTGCTCGGCAGCAATGCGTCGCACGCCGAAGATCTGATCGCCAAAATGCTGCCGATCGATCCGGCCGATCATTGGGTGCTGGTGCGCGCCATCGCCTATTCCGGCCTGCCGAACTGGCGCGAGCTCCTCGCGACCTTCGTCGACCGCATGGCGACGCGCCGCGCCATGATCGACAAATATCTCGACGGCAAGCTGCCGCGGCTCGAGCAGATCGATTTCCGGACCGACAAGCCGGGCATGCTCGACAAAATCAAGTCGACACTGCATTTCGGCAAAGAGCAGAAGAAGGCCGTGGCGCTGGAGCCGACGCCGGAATTGATCGACGTGTTGTGGGGCTATTATCTCGCGACCGGCAGCTACGTGCCGATCCAGCGCGTGATCAAGCTTCTGCCGCTCGCCAACGACAAGGATAATGTCGATAGCCTCACCACCGGCAGTGCCGCCAAATTCACGCTTGCCAGCAATGCGGTGCGCGATTCCGATTTGCTGGCGATGCTGAAATGGGCCGACAAGAGCCAGCCCAAGGACGTCAAAGTCGTGCTCGACGACGTGATCGAGACCGCGGAGACGGTCGACACCGTGCACATGCGCCAGGAATCGCTCGCCGCGATTGAGGAGCTCAAGACCAAGGGCCCGAACTCCAAGCGCGAATTGTCGGGCTGGGGCCAGATCGGCCAGGGCGCACTGTCGATGGGTTGCGTCGTCGCCGCGGCAACCGGGCAGATCGAATTGGGCATACCTTGCGTGATCGGCGGCGCCGCTTACACCGCCGGCCTGCAATACATGACGCATTAGGGCCGGGGATTTAGTTGATGGTCGTCATGGCCGGGCTTGTCCCGGCCATCCCGTTAATTAGCGCAGTGCCTAAATAAGCGAGATGCCCGGCACAAGGCCGGGCATGACGCGACTGAACTCCATCGCGCACGGTAAGTTAGTCATCCGTTGATGCCCCATGAAATCCGCTCCAGCTGCGCCTCGACGGCCGCGGCGGCATCGCCCGGCTCGACCCATTCGAATTGCGGCAGCTGATTGCGGAACCAGGTGGCTTGCCGCTTGGTGTAGCGCCGCGTGTCGCGTTTGGCTTCCGCCACCGCCTCGGCCATCGTGATCTCGCCTTTGAGATGGCGGATCAGCCACGGCACGCCATGCGCCTTCATGGCGGGCAGGTTGGGATCGAGATTGCGCGCCGCGAGCGCGCGCACTTCTTCCAGGGCGCCGGCCGCCATCATGGCGTCGAACCGCGCGTCGATCCGCAGCCCGAGCTCGTCGCGCTTCGGCATCAGAAAGACCTTGGCCGCGCCGGCGAGATCGACGCGAGCCGGCGTGTTGTCCTGGTGCCATTGCGTCAACGAACGTCCGGTCGCCAGCACCACTTCCAGCGCGCGCGTGACGCGGGCGCGGTCGCCGGGTTTAAGCCGCGCCGCGGTCGCCGGATCGCGCATGGCGAGTTCGGCATGCAGCGCCGCGACGCCTTCGGCGGCCAGCCGGCCGCGGACCTCGCGGCGAATTTCCGCCGGGATCGGCGGCACCGCGGCGATGCCGCGCGTCAGCGTCGAGAAGTAAAGCCCGGTGCCGCCGGCCACGATCGCCGGCTGGCCTTGGCTGATCGCATCCGCCAGCGCCGCGGCGGCCTCGCCGAACCAGCGGCCGACCGAATAATTTTCCGCGGCGTCGACATGGCCGTAGAGCCGGTGCGGCGCCCGCTTTTCCTCATCCGGCGACGGCCGCGCGGTAATGATACGCAGGTCGCGATAAACCTGCATGGAATCGGCGTTGACGATGACGCCGCGGAGCTTTGCCGCGAGCTCAAGCGCCAAAGCCGACTTGCCGCTCGCCGTCGGGCCTGCAACGAGAATGATTTCGAGCCTGCTCACGTTTTGCTTTCCGCAAATTCACGCCCAATTTGTAGCACGGCGACTAGCGACCCAGACCGAGCTCGGGCCGGATTCCCCACCGGCTGAATGGTTACGGATTGCGCTTGGCTCAATCCGGGTTACATTTGCTGCCATGACGCCCGATTGGAACGATTGTCCGGCCGTCGAACGCACGCCTGAAAAGGGTGGCGGCGAATGGCTGTTCAAAGGCACCCGCGTTCCGGTCAGGGCCTTGTTCGAGAACCTCGAAGACGGTGCGCGAGTCGATGATTTTCTCGAATGGTTCCCGGGTGTGACGCGCGGGCAGGTGGAGTCGGTACTGCGGCATGCCGAACGCAGCTTAGCTATCGCGTAAACGCCGCCCGGCGAGTATGAGGATCCTCTTTGATCACGGAACTCCTGCGCCGTTGCGGCACGCATTGACCGGTCATGCGGTAATCCACGGCCTACGAAATGTCTTGGACGCAGCTCAGCAATGGCGCGCTCCTGAAAGAGGCCGATGCGCAATTCGACGCGCTGATCACCACCGACAAAAATTTACGCTACCAGCAGAACCTCGGTGCATATCGTATCGCCATCCTGGTTCTACCGACGACAAGTTGGCCGAGGATACGACGTCATGAAGCCTAAATTCTTGCCGCAATCAACACGCTGCAGCCGGGCGCTTTCGTCGAAATCGAATTTCCATAACCTCGCGCGAAGGTAAGTTTCCGCAACCGCCCGGATCGCATGACATGTCTTACGTGGCAACGCTTATCTCGGCGCCCGATCGCCCGGCGGTAACCGAGGCCTTGGCCGCGCGCATCGCGGAAAAGCTGCCGCAAGCGCGTCTCGGCGCCTGGCTCCATCCGGGCGTCGCGATCGACATCGTGTTTGATGACCCGGCGGATAAAGCCGGCGTGACGGCGGGCTTGCTGAATAAGCTGACGCATGAACTGCGCAGCGTGATCGGCGCCGCGCCGGTCGATGTCGTCGTTCAACCGCAGGACGGGCGGCGCAAGAAGCTTCTGGTCGCCGATATGGATTCAACCATGATCGGCCAGGAATGCATCGATGAGCTCGCCGACTATGCCGGTTTCAAGGATCGCGTCGCGGCGATCACCGCGCGCGCGATGCAGGGCGAGATCGCCTTCGCGCCCGCTCTGCGCGAGCGGGTGGCGCTGTTGCAGGGACTTCCCGCCGCGACGATCGATAAAGTCATTGCCGAACGCATCCGGCCGAATTCGGGCGCGGCAACGCTGGTCAAAACCATGCGCACGCAGGGCGCCTATACCTGCGTGGTGACCGGCGGCTTCACCGCATTCATGGCGCCGCTGGCGGCGGCACTCGGCTTCGACGAATCCCACGCCAACACATTATTGACCGACAGCACCGGCCGGCTTACCGGCGAAGTGGCGGAGCCGGTGCTTGGCCGCGAAGCCAAGCGCGACACATTGCTGGCGCTGCGGCAGCGGTTGCGGCTGCGGCGTGAAGACACGCTGGCGGTGGGCGACGGCGCCAACGACATTCCGATGATCGAGGCGGCCGGGCTCGGCGTCGCCTTTCACGGCAAGCCGGCGCTACGCGATGCGGCCGGAGCCTGCATCGACCACGCCGACCTCACCGCGCTCCTTTACGCGCAAGGCTATCGGCGCGAAGATTTTGTCGTGAGCGGATAAACGTCCGCCATCCGCAGATAAAGGGACCTGAGTAGCGCGGCGATCTGGGGTTGCGTGAGAGGAGGAAGAATCGCGCAGGTAAAAGTTCTAAAGGTCGCCGCGTTCTTATTCCTTTAAGTAGCGGGTGTTGGCCGCGTGCCATTCTTGCAACACTAACGAATTTTTTTAGAGTCGCCAAATTAAAGTGCAGATCGCTCGATTAGAATGCTGAGGTGCTCGACGAATCGGGGAGATTGTTATGACCCTCAGTAGCTTGAGCTTAACGCAACGAGCTGCACCACAAGTGAATTTTGACGTCGATCAAGTACGCACGCTCATCGCCGAGTATCTAGGTGTTGATGCCAAACGAGTTACTGATGAAGCGCACTTTGGTGACGATCTGGGCCTCGATTGGCTCGATCGCCTCGAATTGATGATACTGATTGAGGATGAATTTCCCGACGTTGAGATTTCGGATAACGATGCCAATCAGATCGAGGTCGTTGGCGATCTCATCCGCGTATTGAGATCATGATCTCTCGATGGATCACGTCGTCCGGCGGGTCGTTGCATGGTTCAGCTTGCGAAGCATTTAGGATTTGGAACCATCGCGCTATTATGTCTTTTGGCATTGTACATCGATATCTCGCGCTCATGGCTAGATGGCCTAACAGGCCTCCTATTCATTAACATTCCACTTTACATGTTGCCGACAATCATCGCTGGTTACCGCAGCCATCGGAATACAGCAGCCGTCACGGTCCTAAACGTGCTTCTCGGTTGGACAGGTCTTGGATGGGTGGCCGCTCTCGCGTGGAGTTTTGCGAGACCTGACGGGCTCTAGCGCCGGGGAGTCGTGATCCGGTTGATCCAAGTCATTTTATCGGTGGCGGGCGCTAGGCTTGATGCAATTCGTTGGAGACGCCGTTTTCCCCGCGGGAACCATGGTCTGCGAGCCCTCCCCCCTCAAGGCTAGGTTCATTGGATGCTTCTTCCGTCGATCTAGGTGATCCCTCGACAATGCTAGCATTCTCGCTGCCGTTGTTCGTTTCAAATGAACCTGCGCTAGCACCCGTTTTTGGTGTGGCGTCTCCGACGACGTCGCTAATGTCGCTTGTGGAACTTCCTGTTGAACGGTAGTCCTTGCGACCTACGACTGAAGTGAGGCGCTCCTCCAGCCCTGCTACTTTTGAGCGAAGACTCTCGAGGTCGGCCACGCGCAGCGCTGTTTCGGCTGAGTTTAGGTTCACCCGCTTGAGCTGTTTAACGAACAAACTGATCAGGGTTCCTAGATCTGTGCGTGCGTTTTCTCCAAGTTCTAGACGCGGAAATAATTCATCTACTTGCTTTTGAGTGGTCATCAGACGGGAATTGATAGCCTCGATTGAGTTATTCCTGTCCTGATCTCGTGCGGTAGCGCCATCAATCGTTTGCTCGATTAACGAAAGCTCATTGGCCACTGCTTTTAGCCTCTGCTCGAGTTTCGTCAATCGGGCAACGATCTGCTCACTCTCTTCTAAAGCCTGCTTCTGTGGTCTCGCCATAAAAGTATCTACGGCATCGGCGTGTTCTTCCAATCTGGCCAGGCGGGCGCTCAAGTCTGTCAAAGTCGAATCCATTGGTTTTATGATTGAGAGGAGATTTTCGCGGATTGTTGTGGCCTTTCTGGTTGTTGTCGCCCGCGTCTCATCGATTGAACGCTTGAACTCGAATCTAAGAGCTTCAATGCCGCGCTTAAAATCGGCCGACCTAACATAGCTGCGGCGAGATACGATCAACGCCGCAATAGCGGCAGTCAGCACGATAAGTGCAAGGCCGAACTGGAAAGTGTACTCGCCCAAGTAGTCGCCCAACGCTAGCCCTTTGCGTTACTTAGATCCAACCTTGTCAGTTTTCTTCCCAAGCCCGAGTGCTCATCGATTTTCTGGCACAATCTGAGCAAAAACGGGGCCGGCGTGACAATTAGGTGACCCTCAAGTGTGTTCAGTGTGAGAAGCGCTAAAAGCCTTTGAAAGTCGGGATATCTAACAGCTTAGGTTCACCAGAACGGAACCAGCAGGCGCAAGGGAACCCTGGTAGATCACCGTTCAACCGCGAAAAAAGCGCTGTATCGGCTGTATCCAGTCCATCACGGGACATGCTGCAACCCACTGCACTTTCACGTGCAAGTTGGGCGTGATGAAAATGCGCCATAGTTTATGAACAATCGCCGATATTTAGCGATGAGTAGCTTGCGCGATAGTGGATCTGTACTTTGAGTCTCAACTCTCGCATCGTGATCGCGCTAGACTCGCTGCAGTGATAGTTTACGTCGTGCGCAGTGTGAATAACTTTGCGGATATTTCCAAGAATTCATCTTGAATCAAGCTCGGAAGGCGTAACCGCAAGGATCCAGAATTGTGAAGTCATCGCCGTCCGACTCCACGGCCCTAATTTCTCCGGTTTCCGCCAGCGCAGTAGAGCGCGCTAGCAGTTATTCGATTAGCAGATTGGCTTCCAAATATGCGAGGCCCGCATGGTGTCAGTCACCCGAACCGGGCAACCCACCACACTGGCCACGCTCATCTCTGAACGATGTCGTGACCTTGGATTGAGTCAGGCGGAATTTGTTAGCCGCGTCGGATGCCGGAATATTGCGAAAGGAATCTTGCTACTCCATCAACTCTTTGACGGGAATCATGCAAGAACAAAAGTACTAATTGAGGCCATTTCCTCCGCGCTTGATCTTCCCGACAATGTGGTTTCTCGCGCCGTTCAAGTCAGCCAACAGTTATTGGATGACCGCAAGCGCCGGCACTTCGAAATAGAACAAGCCATAGGGCGGACCGGAAAAGGCGCCGGTTCCGTCGTCCCATATTTGCGCCTCATATCCGGTTGACAGTTTTAGGGGACTGATTCGGCTTTGGTCATCTAAATCGAACCGGAGATCCATATGGGGCGTACCCCACGATCTGAGCGTTATCGCGCTCAAGCACTGCCGAAACGCAAGGTTAAAACTCAGGACGAAATTGAGGAATTACGAGAAGAAAACCGGAAGTTGCGTGAACTCGTAGCTCATCTGTCAAAGGTTGCCGTGGCTCGAATTACTGAGGCAGGCGAACCAGGAGAGCAGTCGGTTAGTGCTAAAAGTTAATCACCCGACGGATTTGCTGTCTGCACCGCTGAAAACCGAATGAGCGGGTGACCTCACCAGGTTTTGCTGCTACCCGCTGAGAAAAAGGTGTCGAAAACGGGGGGCGGCGGGCAAAACGGGATTCCCCGAAATCGGACCCTCGGCAGCCCCTCCCTATTAGGGCTGAAGCAGTTGCAAGTCACTCCCGCTCCTGCGGGAAAAATTTCTGACTATCAATTTGTGTTTGCACGGCGCAAAAAAAGGCCCCCGGTGAGGCCGAGGGGCCGTAGAGTTCGATGCATATCCCAACGTGCCGATAACTCGGTGTATTGTTTGTTGTTCCGGGGGCTATCCGCTGTCTGCCCGGCGGGGTTAATGAGGCCTCGGTTGCATGAAGGTCCCTGGAATCCACCACGTCCAATCCGGGCCATTTTCCAAGCAGTAGTGACTGTCGCTGCCATTGACGCGATACATCGAGTTGACTTCGCTGTATCGCGCTGGACGAGAACCCCTTTTCAGCCAGCGTGGCTTCATCAGATCAAGCTTAGCCCCGGCTTCGGCTGGGGATTTTTGTTTCCGCTTCCTACAGCGCGGTTATGCGGAAAAGTGCGAAACGGGGAGAACCACAGATTTTCCTACTCTGTGTCACGTTGTGGGCATCGGCCGGTGGTGTAGTCAGTGCACGTGCCTTCGCCGTCCCCGTCCCCAACGGCATCGGCAGAAAACAAAAGCGCGCCACCTTGGCCTCGACACATGGAAGGGGTGTTGGGGCCTTCCTTTTTCCACAAGGGAAAGCGCGATACGCGGAACGAGGCCGCAAAAAAACCTTTTCGCGGGCGCTATTCTTCCTTGGTCGGATCGGGCGTCCCCCTTTTTCTTGAGCGGAAGGGTGGGGACGAAGGTGAAGAACGCGCATCACCAGTACTTCACCCCCGTTCGACAACCCAACGATTGCTGTCCAAGAAAACGGCACGTATGGGGGACAAGGCAAAGCCGCTGGTTTCGTGGGCCGG